>NZ_JBDJMT010000022.1:0-56216 GCF_039674045.1 Stenotrophomonas sp. TWI602 | reverse complement strand
ATACGCCCCACAAGGGTGACGAACGCCCCCACATCCTGTTAACTTGCGCGCCCCACATGAAGTTGACAGGGTGCCGCGGCGACGTGGGCGCTGTCCGCACTGATACCGCGCACGAATGACTGCCCTCCCGAATCGCTCCACCGCCCCTGCCCTGTCCCTGCTCGCCGCTGCCTTGCTGGCCAGCCTTGCCGCCACCAACGTCGCCCATGCCGCGCCCGCCGGTCAGGCGGTCACCCTGGACGCGGTCAACGTCACTGCTGCCGATGCCACCGATGCTGCGCGCCGCGCGCTCGACCGGGTCCCCGGTGCGGGCAACGTGGTGGATCTGGCGCAGGTCGGCCAGGGCCGCGTCGCCGGCACCGCCGATGTGCTGGCCTACCAGCCCGGCATCAGTGCGCAGAGCGCCGGCAATGAAGGCGTCAAGGTCTCCATCCGCGGTTCGGGCCTCAACCGGGCGCCGGGTGCGCATGCCTCCGGCCTGTCGGTCTCGCTGGATGGCCTGCCGCTGACCGGCCCGGGTGGCACGCCGTACGAGCTGCTGGAGCCGCTGTGGCTGAGCCGCGTCGAGGTCCTGCGCGGTGCCAACGGGTTCGAGCACGGTGCCCTGGCGCTGGGCGGCGCGATCAACTACATCACCCGCAGCGGCCGCGATACGCCGGGGCTGGAGCTGCACTACGAAGCCGGCGCACGCGGGTACCAGAAGCGAGGCATCAGCGTCGGCGGCCTGCACGACGCTGTCGACTATTTCCTGGCCTACACCGACACCGAGTACGACGGCTATCAGCAGCACGCCGCCGGCAAGGGAAAGGGTGCGGTGGCCAACATCGGCTGGCAGCTCACGCCGCAACTGGAGACGCGATTCTTCCTGCGCTACCGCGAGACCGATCACGAAACCCCGGGGCGCCTGACCCGCGCGCAGATCCGCAACGATCCCCGCGCTGCCAATCCGGCCAACCTGGCGATCGACGCGCGCCGCCCGCAGCCGGGCAGCACCTGGATCGGCAACACCACCACCTACACCATCGATGAAGATGCGTCGCTGCAGACCGGCCTCGTCTATCACAAGTACCCGATGGACTTGAACGAGAGCCTGTACCGCCAGCAGCTGGACTACGCCAACCTCAACGGCACGCTCGACTACCGCCGCCGGCACGCGCTGTTCGGGCATGACAGCGTGACCACGATCGGACTGCGCGTGACCCACGATCTGGATGCCAACGTGCGCGAGACCCTGCGCTTCGCCAGCAACGGGTACGCGGCCGGCACGCACACCCGCGACTTTGAGCATTACGGCACCGACAGCGTGCTGCACGTCGGCAATGATCTGGCGCTGAGCGACACGCTGCGCCTGCAGACCGGGCTGGCGTTGATCCACACCCGCCGCGATGTGCAGGTCACCTGGCCGGCGACGGCGGAGAAACTGTCCGAGCGCCAGTGGGACTACGCTCCGCGGCTGGGCTTCACCTGGCAGCAGACCCCGCAGACGCAATGGTTCGGCAACCTCAGCCGCTCGCTGGAACCGGCGCATCCGTGGTCGATGATCTGGGGCTCGAACCAGTACTTCGCCGCCGGCAACGGTGCCTCCACGGGCCGCCAGCGCGCACCGGTGAACCTGGACAACCAGACAGCGACCACGCTGGAACTCGGCGCGCGCGGCGACAGCGCACTCGGCCGTTGGGAGCTGACCGGCTATTACTCACGCCTCAACCACGAACTGCTCACCGTGGAAGTGCAACCGGTGCCAAACCTGTTCATCGCCGAATCCAACGCCAGCCCGACCGTGCACCGCGGCATCGAAGCTGGTCTGGACAGTGCGCTGTGGCAAGGCGTCGGCGGGCGGCTGTCATTGCGCCAGGCCTACACCTTCAGCGATTTCCGCTACCGCGATGATGCGCGCTTCGGCAGCAATCGCCTGCCCGGCCTGCCACGCCACTACTACCAGGCCGAACTGCGCTACGACCACCCGGCCGGCTTCTACGCCGGGCTGAACACCGAGTACGCGTCGAAAATGTTCGTCGACTATGCCAACAGCATGGCCGCCGACAGCCACGTAATCTTCGGCACCCGCATCGGCTACGACGCCCCCGGTGGCCGCTGGCAGGCCTGGGCGGAACTGCGCAACCTGAGCGACCGCCACTATGCCGCCACGGTGACCCCGGGCTACGACGATGCGGGCAAGGATGTCGCGCGTTCCACGCCGGGTGATGGGCGCGGTGTGTATGCCGGGGTGCGCTGGCGCTTTGACTGAGCGCCTAGGGCCGTGCGGCATGCCGCGCTAGGCTGCCTGGTTGCGGACCTGCACGCCGACTGCAGCGCTCCGCCGCATGGGGTCGGCGGCCGCCATTGCCTGCAGACGGTCGCGGCCGCGGACTTCCACATCGCGCCCCTCTACAGTCACCAGCCCTTCGGCCTGGAAGCGACGCAGCAAGCGGCTGAGCGTCTCCGGTGCCAAGCGCAGGTAGCTGGCGATATCCATCCGCGACATGGTGAGCTGCCAGCGGTTCGCGGCGTACCCCCGCGCCGCCATGCGGTCGGCCATGTCGATCAGGAACGCGGCCAGCCGCTCGTCGGCCATGCTGTTGCAGGCCAGCTGCGTGGCGCGCGCGATATCCCGGCTCATCAACCGGAACAGTTTGGCCTGCAGCGCTGGCATGCGTGTGGCCAGTTCGGCAATCTCATGGAACGGCAATCGGCACAGGGTCACGGTGTCGAGTGCGATCGCATTGCAGGAATAGCGTTGCTCGTCGATGGCGCTGAGACCGATGAAATCCCCCGGCATATGGAAGCCGAGCGTCTGCTCGCGCCCGTCGCGATCGACGGCGTACGTCTTGACCATGCCGAGGCGGATGACCGTGATGTACTGGAACGGATCGCCCTGCCGGAACAGCAGACCGCCGGCATGCACCGGCGCGGTGTGTTCGACGCGCCGCTCCAGCTCCTGCAGGTGTGCAGCGGCGAGCACACCCGGGAAGCACTCCGGGGCCACTGGACAGGAACAACACGCCCAGCAACGCGCCGACGGCGTGCCAGCGATGATGCGCATGATCGTGGGTCTCCTGCGATGCTGCGATGGCCGATTCATACTGTTTTGAGTGGCCCGGTTGTGCAATATCCAGGGGCCAGTATTTCTACTGGTTTGTTCTGCTTGCCCCTGACCGCACCGCGCATCCGGACTGAAGCATTCAGTCTGCGCCCGATAGGACGCTGTCACGCGGCGCACGCCCCATATCGCCGCTGCGCCCGCAGCCGCCTAGGTGCCAGTAATGGCCCAGGTGATGAAACCGGTGGCGACCGCGCTGACCGCCAGGCCGATCAGGAACAGCCAATCCGCCAGGCCTTCCAGGAACTGGTTGCGCTTGCGCCGGCGGGTGCGCAGCGCCCAATACGCGCTCAGGCAGGCGCCGAGGTAGATCAGCGAATTGATGCTGAGCAGATCATCGCCGAGGGTGTCGACCTGGCGCAGCCCGGCCACATGACCTGGATCAAGCCGACGCGTATTGCCGGACCAGCCGACCGTATTCAGCGGTCTTGACCGGCCGGCCGCAGGCGGCTGTCAGACCACCGCACCGATCTGGAACATCGGCAGATACAGCCCGAACACAGTCACCAGCGCGCCAGCCAGCATCGACAGCACGCCCAGCACGGCCGCCAAGTGGGGGCGATACAGACCGCCTGGACCGCGAAACCACTGCAGCAGCACCAGCATCGGCGCGATCCAGGCCCAGCCATACCCGTGGATCAGCGCGCGCGTGAGCCACGGCAGCGCCACGCCGAAGCTGGTGAACACCTCCTGGAACTGCGGCACCACGAAGAACCCGATGGCGGTCATCACGATCGCGGTCAAGCCACTGCTCAGCACGCCCACCGCCAGCAGGCCGTAGCCGCGCGAGGCAGGCGGGAGCGCGGCTCGTGCCGCCACCGAGTAGGGATTGTTCATCGTCAACGCGCCTGCGCCCGCGCGATCGCCGCTTCGGCCAACGGCACCATCTTCGCGTAACCGGCCGGCGTGGGATGCACGCCATCGGCGGCCATTTCCGGGTCGAGCCCGCCGTCTTTGTTGGTCATGGCCGTGTGGTAATCCAGATAGACCAGACCCTGCTCCTCCGCGTAAGCACGCAGCGCCCGATTGAGCGCCGTCACTTTGCCCGCGGGCTGCACGCCGGGTTGCCACGGGTAATCGCTGACCGGCAGCACCGAGGCCAGCACGATGCGGATGTTGTGCGCCTGCGCCAGTTCCACCATCGCATGCAGGTTGTCTTCGATCATCGCCTGCGTGGTCGGCCCGGTATTGCCGGCGATATCGTTGGTGCCGGCGAGGATCACCACCAGCGCCGGTGTCAGCGCGATGACGTCCTGCTGGAAGCGCAGCAGCATCTGCGCCGTGGTCTGCCCGGAAATACCGCGGTTGACGTACGGCTTGCCCGGGAAGAAACGCTCGCTGCCGGTCGGTCCCCAGCCCTCGGTGATCGAGTCGCCGTAGAACACCACGCGCTTCGTCCCCGGCGCGACCGGTGCCAGCGCGGCGTTCTCGCCGCGGTAGCGCTGCAGCTGTGGCCAGTCCAGCAGGCGCTGCTGCATCTGCGTGATCTGCGCGGGCGTCGCCTGCTCGGCAGGCACCCGATACAGCGGATTGGTCGCAGGTGATTCCTGCGCGTGCGCACTCGGATGCAGGGCGCACGCGGCGAGCGTCGCGGCGAACATGGTGGAACGGATCAAGGCGGTCAAAGCGCGGCACTCCGGTGGCGGCAGGCCGACAGTCTCAGCGATCGGCGACCAGGGAAACAAGCTGCGCTGCGACGCGATCAAACGGGCCGATGTCGCGCGTGGCCCGGCTCATCGCCACCGCACCCTCGATGCTGGCGATGATCATGGTGGCAATGCCGTTGGCCTGCTCGGGCGAGCGGCCACCGCGGGCCAGCGCTTCGGTCAGACGGGCTTCCCAGCGCGCAAATACCTCGGCCGCGGCCCGTCGTGCATCGTCGGGGGCATCGTCGATCGGCTCTTCGACCGCCGCCGCAAGCACCGGGCACCCCACGTGGAAATCCGAACGGATCAAGCGTTCGCGCCACGCTGCCAGGAACAGGTACAGCCCGTCGGGGGCCGCTCCCTGCAGGCAGGTATCGAGCAGCGCATCCACCTTGGTGCCCGCCAAGGTCGTGGCTTCGGCCAGGACCTGCTGCTTGCCGCCGGGGAAGTGGTGGTAGGTGGAGCCGAACGGCGCCTGCGCGCGCTTGGCGACCTCACGGACGCTGGAGGCATTGAGTCCGTAGGTGGCCAGCATTTCCGCGGCCGCAGCCACGACGCGCTGCGGTGCATCGGAATGACGTGCACTCATGAGCCGGACTCCTTGCTAAGACGAGTGTCATAGATTAGCGTATTTCGATTATGACACCTGTTATAGATGAGCGTCCCTGCCCATGAATCTCTGGTTCCGCCTCCTGTTCCTGCTGCTGTCCTCGCCATTCCGCCCGAAGCTGAGCGCGCCGTTCGCGGTCTCGCGCTTGAACTTCCGGGTACTGCCCAACGACATCGACAGCAACCTGCACATGACCAACGGCCGCTATTGGACGATCTTCGACCTGGGCCGGCTGGATCTGGTGTTCCGGATGGGCCTGGGCCGGGTGGCATGGCGCTCCAAGTGGGCCCCGATCGTCAGCGGAGGCAGCATCCAGTTCCGGCGGGAGCTCAAGCCGTTCCAGCGCTTCGTGCTGGAAACCCGTCTGGCCGGCTGGGTCGGCACGCGCATCATCATGGAGCAGCGGGTGCTGATCGGCGAGGAGGAAAAGGTCGCCACGCGTGCCCTGCTGATCACCGGAATCTACGACCGCCGGCATCGCCGGTTCGTTTCCACCGATCAGATGATGGAGGCCATCGGCGCGCCCATCGTGCCCTCGCCGGAACTGAGCAAGGCCGCGCAGGCGTTGCTTGCGGCGGAAGTGGCGATGAAAGAGGACTGAGGCTCGCGCTGGTCGCGCAGTGACGGGAGCGCTCAGGCGTTGCGCCAGGGAAGGATCTGCGCCTTGGTCATCATCGTCTGTTCGATCAGGCGCAGGCACTTCTCCCCCGGGCTGACCAGATACCACTGCTCGCTGTTGCGCAGTAGCGGCAGGTCCGCGCGATGATCGGTGTAGGCCGTGCGCCACGGCGGCGGATACCCGCGCTCGGTCAGCATGGGAATCTTGTTCTCACCAATGCAGTGGTTTTCGCTGACCCAACCGCCGACACACGGCCGCAGGGTCGAGGCGACCAGCGGTACGTCCTTCAGACCTTCGCGTTCCAGCAACGCGCGCGCCAACGGCTCCCAGCAGCCGGTGGCGATGACAACCTCGTCGCCCTGGGCAAGATGGTGGCGCAGTCGCTCCACGCCCTGGGGCAGGAATACAGGGTCAGGCCCGGCGAACACCTCATCGGCATGTGCCACGGCGAGCCTGGCCAGTGTCTCGTGGCTGCGTCCGAACGTCGCCATCCACACCGCGAAACGTACCGGCCTCCGTCGCGTGCGCGGTAGTGCCCAGAGCGGCACCAGCACCGGCAGCGCGAGCATGACGCCGGCCATCCGCCATGGCTGGCGTCGCAGCAGACCTTTGAAGAACCGGCTTGCCGTTTCCCAGCGGGTCAGCGTCAAGTCGAAATCGAACACCACCACGTTTCGGTGCGACATCCGTATCAGCTCCTTTCAGAAGACGCCTTGCACCAGCAGTTTGTCGTCATCGGTCGGTGTGAGCACCAACCCGTAAGCCTCGTTTCCACGATGGAAGCCTGCCGAGCAGATCGCGTCCCAGCCCTGCCCGCAATCCACCTCGGGATGCGCGGCGAAGACGGGGTCACCCTCATTGTCCGGCGCACCGGCGATCCAGCCCGCTGTGAGCAGCAATGCCTTGGCCTGCGCGTACGGCATGCCGACGGTAATACCGATCTGCGTCCAGGCTGCGGGCAACGCCGGGGCATCAGCGGCATGCACGTGGCCGGCGAACAGCAGCAGCAACAATGACAGGAACATCGGTTTCATCGGCATCACATCATGGGTGCGGCTGCACAGGATAAAGCGCGGGGCGCGCTGCGGGACGTCACTGCGCCTGTCAGCTCAGAACCCATCCAGCGTCCGCAGCAATGAGCCGAAGGTCAAATAGAACGAGTCGTGTCCACCCTGCGCGCGCCCATACCCCAGGAACACCGGCCCAAGGAACGTATCGGCACCGACGAACACGCTGCCCGCGGTCTGCATGCCATCAAGGCTGACATCCTCACGGCGCTGCCAGAATCCGCCCCACTCCACGCTGCCGCCGACGTACAGCGGGATGGTGAGCAGAGAGTCGGCGTGCGCGACGCGACGGTAATACACCACCCGGGCCAGCGCGGTCTGCGGCGCGAAGATGGATTCTTCCGGGTACCCGGACAGATTGCCCAACCCGCCCAGGAAGCCGTAGGTGGCCAGCAGATCATCGCCGCCGTGTGCCGAGGAGGCGCGCAGGCCCCCCAGCCAGCGGTTGTGACCGTGCGCCCATGCCCCATCCCACTGCACCCGCGTCACCGCCGCCGAATTGTCGGTGCCGAGCGCATCGAGATAGTGCTGGCGCGTCAGTGACACGCGCTGGCCGCGACTGGGGAAGGCCGAGCTGTCGATCGAATCGTGGCGCAGCTGCCAGCCGACGCTGCCCATGTCCGCGCGGTAATTGCCCAGCTCGGTCGGGTTGCCGACGTCCAGGCGCAGGCGCTCACGGCCGCGCTCGCCGAACAGCGCGATTTCCCAGTCCGGATGTGGCGAATATGCCCAGCGCAGTCCACCCAGCCACTGGCTGTAACGGAACTCGGCGAGTGCGCCGCCGCGCATCAGCGCCAGGTCCAGATCGGTGGCGCGGTACTTGGCATAGGTGGACAGTGCATGCCGGCCACTACTGCCGAACGGCCGGTAGTACTCGGCGAACGCCTCTTCCACTTCGCCCAGCCCCAGGCGCAGCTTGAGCTCGGCGCCCTGCTCGCTGAGGCCGGTCCGGGTCAGCTCGGTGATCAGCTGGTAATTGCTGCTGCCGTCGAAGTCGTCGGACAGGCGCAGCGCGAAGTGCAGGAAATCCGGGCCCCAGCGTTTGTCCTGCGGTGCGAGCACCAGGCCCTGCTGCCCGTCGCGCTCCTCCAGCCGCCACTGCACCTGCTGGTAGCGACCTTCGCCGTAGGCCGTGGCCACCTTCTGCTCCACGCGGTCCGGCGCCAGCGGCTGGCCGACCTCCGGCTGCAGCCGCTGCTCGATATAGCGTGCGGTACGTGTCTTATCGCGCAGCACATCGATGAAGGCCACGATCGGCGTTTCATACGCCGGCGGCCGATGCTGGCGCTGGAAGGCGGCGTAGCGAGTATCGTCCACCTGGAAGCGACGAACCGCCGCGACCTCAGCCTGCGCCGCCTGCTCACCGACACCGACGGCCTGCGGCGAGCGGTTGAAATCCTGGCTGCCCATGTCGCCCAGCGGCGGCGTGATCAGCAGATCCTGCGGGCCGAGCGTGGCCAACTGCGCCAGTACTTCGCGCTGCATCAGTACGCTGGCCATCTGGTGACTGATCGCCAACGGTGAATCCAGCTGCGCCTCGGTCATCAGCGGCGAGCCGACCCGCGACACGATCAACCGCTGCGCTCCCAGCCGCCGCGCTTCATCGATCGGGACGTTGTCGACCACACCGCCATCGACCAGCAGATGATCCTCATAGCGGACCGGCGCGAACACGCCCGGCACCGACATGCTCGCGCGGATGGCCAACGCCAGGTCGCCCTGCGCGAACACCACCTTCTCGCCGCTGACGATATCGGTGGCGATGGCCCGGAACGGAATCGGCAAATGATCGAAGTCGCGCACCTGCCAGGTCGGCAGCAGCAGGCGGCGCAGCAGCATCTCCAGCTTCTGACCCTGGATCAGGCCCTGCGGGAACGCGATCTTGCCGTTGCTCAGGCCGACTTCGACGCCGCTCAGCAGGCGCAGGTCATCTTCCTTGCGGCGCATGCTGCGCTCATCGCGTGGCGGTTTGTCGCGCAGCACCTCGGCCCAGTCGATCCGGTCCAGCACCGCCTCGATCTCATCGGCGGTGTAGCCGGAGGCATACAGACCGCCGACCACCGCGCCCATCGAGGTGCCGACGATGCAGTCGATCGGTACGCGCTCGCGCTCGAGCACCTTGAGCACGCCGATGTGGGCCGCGCCGCGGGCACCGCCGCCGCCGAGCACCAGGCAGGTGCGGGGGCGGTCGGGATCCTGCGTTGCCGAATCAACGGATGCTGGAGCGGTCTGCGCCACCGCCATGAGCGGGGCGCACGCCAGCGCTGCCAGGACGAACAGCCAGCGGCTGCACTCACGCCGCGTGGCAGTACCGGTGGGTTGTAGTGGTGACTGCTGCATTCGATCCCTCATTCCCCGGTCCACGCCCCCTGGTAATCCCACGAAGAACAGGGCGTTGGCAGCCCGGATCGTGGTGCGGTGACGGCGCCGACGACACCGCTGCCCGCCGGTCCCCACGACTGGATATCCATGCCTGCGTCCTTGTGGTCTGCCCCGAGTGTAATTCCATCACCCGCCCGGAACGCAGAACGGCCGCCCATCGAGGGCGGCCGTGGGTCTGATGCGAAGCGCAGCTGACTGATGAACGGCGCTACCGATGCCTCACCTCAGTGCTTGGCCGGCGGCGCATTCTTCACATAGGTATCGAACCAGGTCAGCATTTCCGACACCAGCTGCTCATTGGATTCCAGCGCGGTGTACCAGTGCGGTTCGTGCGGCAGCATCACCAGGCGGGTGGTGCCCCCGTTGCCGCGGATCGCCTGGAACAGCTTGCGCGACTGGAACGGCTCGGTGCCCGGGTTGGCGTCATCCTCGCCGTGGACCAGCAGCAGCGGCAGCTTGATCTTGTCGGCATAGAAGAACGGCGAGGCCTTCAGGTACACGTCCTGCGCCTGCCAGACCGAACGGCGTTCGTTCTGGAAACCGAACGGGGTGAACGTCTTGTTGTACGAGCCGCTGGTGGCGACGCCGGCCTTGAACAGGTCGGTATGCGCGATCAGGTTGGCGGTCATCAGACCCCCATGGCTGTGACCGGTGACACCGATCCGGTTGCGGTCGACCACACCCAGGTCCACCGCCTTGTCCACTGCAGCCTTGGCATCGGCCTCAAGCTGTTCCAGATACGTGTTGTAAGCGGTTTTCGGGTCGCCCACGATCGGGAACGAGGCGTTGTCGATGATCGCGTAACCGGCCAGCAGCATCAGCCGGTACGGTGCCAGGCGGGTGAAGGTCTGCTGCGAACCGGACACCTGCCCCGCCTGCGCGGCGTTGGCGAAATCGGCCGGGTAGGCGTACAGGATGGCCGGCACGCGCTGGCCTTCCTTGTAGCCCGGCGGGGTGTACAGGGTGAACGACAGGTCCACGCCGTCGGCGCGCTTGTAGGTGACCAGGCGCTTCTTGATCTGGCGCACTTCCGGGGTTGGATCCACCAGGTGGGTCAGTGCGTCCGCTTTGGACACGAACTGCGCTTCGCCCGCCCTGGCGGCCGCGACCCGCTCGCCCAGCAGGCGCACGAACGCATTCGGCGCATCGGTCACCGATTGGTGCCACGTGATCAGGTGGCCCGGGAGGGCGCTGAAGCCGATGAACTGCTCATAGGCATCGGCATCGCTGCGGAACAGGCGCTCGGTTTTCAGGCTGTCGAGGTTGAGGGCATCCAGGAAGGGACGATCCCCCTGCGGCGAAGCGCCCTGCCCGCGCAGGAACACGCTATTGCCTTCCTGGCGCACCACGTAGGCGCCGGTGGGCAGGCGCTGGTACACGAAATTGCCCGGGTCCTCGTACAGCTCATCACTGGAGAGATCCCACAGCAGGCGACCTTCCTGCTTCGGGTTGTCCACGTTGACGATGCGGGTCTGGCGCCAGTGGCGGTTCTCGTCGTTCTCGTCCAGGAAAGCGACGTCCGGCTGCGCGGTCCACGCCAGGCCTTCGAAACGCTGCGTGGTACGGGCGATCTCGGTCGGTTTGGCAGTAAACGGCGCCTTGAGCATCAGCACCCGGTCACGCTGCGGCACGGTGACTTTCCAATCGCCCTTGTCCAAGGCTTCGGCATACACCAGCGTGGCCGGATCGGTCGCGCGCCAATCGAAATCGCGCGGGCCTTCCGGTACGCCGTGAACCGGGACGCGGTCGGCCAGCGGCAGGCTGGCGATCGGCGTGCTGCGGCCGCTGGCGATATCCAGCACCGCCACGTCATTGGCGAAACGCTGGTAGGTCACCGCATGCGAGAACGGCGCCTTGAGCGTCCTGGTGAGTACGTGCACGCCATCCGGCGCGGCCCCGATGCTGTCCAACAGCGCCGGGGCACCGACGGTACGCACCGTGTTGGAGGCGGTATCCACCACCGCCAGCTGCGATTGGCCGTAATAGGCGAACAGCGCTTCATCGTAGGCACTGGTCAGCGTATCGCGGGCCTCATAGGTGCTGCTCTCACCGGCAGTCCCCAGCGACTCCTGGATGTCCGGGCCGATCGCACCGTCCGCCGACGGTGCCGGGCCCTGCCTGGCGGGAACCAGCTTGACCAGCAACTGCTGGCTGCCACCGAGCCACTGCACGGTGCTGCCGAAGATCGGGTTGAGCGCCACGTTCGGCACCTGGCGGACCTGGCCGGTGGCCGCATCGCCAACCCACAGCTGCACGCTGTCATCGGCCACGTTCTGGAACGCGAAGCGCTGGCCATCGGCCGACCATTGCGCCATGCCGGCGCACCCGTTGGGCAGCGCCACCTTGGTGGAGCGGCCGGTGGCGGTCTCCACCACGGTGAAGTCGCCCACGCACGGTGGTATGCCGTAGCCACCCGGGGTGTCGTGGCGGCTGCGGTTTTTCGGCTCCAGGCGCACACCGGCCAGCTTCAGGTACGGCTGGGCAACGCGGGTGATCGAAGGATAGGTCTGCGTGGTGGTCAGCAGCAGGCGCTGGCCGGTCGGATCGACACTGGGGGTCGGCGGCGGCGGTGCCTTGAGCACCTTGAGCAGGCTCTCCGGTGGTGTGGCGTAGCCACTGGCATGGGCGGGCATCGTGCCCAGCGTGGCGAAGGCTGTCACGGTGAACGCCGTGGACCAGAACGTACGAGCAAGCATGCGTGTCCCCTTGGATATGGTGGGAGCCGGCACGGCAGGGTCGTCGGTCGGCACGTCTCGAATCTAGCACTGCCGTCCTTCCCGAAGATGGGCCAGAAGAAATGCCCGGCGGCTTTTCACCTGATCCGGCAAAGCCTGCCGCAGGCGGCCATCGAGACCGGTATCGCGGTGCGGTACCCTTGTCGTTCAACTGCTTCCAGGTGCCCTGCCGTGCGGACCGTGCACGCCCTCCGATATGTCACCCCGCTGCGCGAAGGCGGCTCCCTGCCCGCCGTGGTCGAGACCGACGACGACGGCATGGTGGTGCTCAAATTCCGCGGCGCCGGCCAAGGGCCCAAGGCCCTGATCGCCGAACTGATCGCAGGTGAAATCGCCCGGACGCTCGGCCTGCCGATTCCGGAGATCCTGTTCGTCGAACTGGACCGCGAGTTCGCGCGGACCGAGCCGGACCCGGAGATCCAGGACCTGATCCGCGCCAGCGAAGGCCTGAACCTGGGCAGTGATTACCTGCCCGGCGCGATCAACTACGACCCGGCCGCGATGCAACCCGACGCCGAGCTGGCCTCGAAGATCGTGTGGTTCGATGCGTTCACCAGCAACGTGGACCGCACCGCCCGCAATCCCAACCTGATGGTGTGGCATCGCAAGCTGTACCTGATCGACCATGGTGCAGCGATGTACTTCCATCACGATTGGGCCAGTGCCAGCGAGGCCTGCAAGAAGCCCTTCGTGCTGATCCGCGATCATGTACTGCTGCCCGTCGCCACGCAGATTGCCGAGGTCGATGCCGGTCTCGCGGTGATGCTGCCCGATGCGGAGATCGAGCGCATCGTCGGCCTGGTGCCGGACAGCTGGCTGGTGGACGAACCCGCCTTCGACAGCCCGACCGCCTACCGCCAGGCGTACATCGATTACCTGCAACACCGTCTTCGCGTCCGCGCCGCCTTTGTCCAGGAGGCCGTCCGTGCCCACACTGCACACGTATGACTATGCGGTGATCCGCGTGGTGCCCCGCGTCGAGCGCGAGGAGTTCATCAACGTCGGGGTGATCGTGTCCTGCCCGGGCGCCAAGCACCTGGAAGCGGCGATCGAGCTGGATCTGGAACGGCTGCGCGCCTTCGCGCCGGCCCTGGATATCGAAGGCCTGCAGCCGTGGCTGGATGCCATCGTGGCAATCTGCCGCGGCGACGCGAACGCAGGCCCCATTGCGCAGTTGCCGGCGCGCGCACGCTTCCATTTCCTGACCGCCAAGCGCAGCTCGGTGGTGCAGATGTCGAGTACGCATGTGGGCCGCACCGCCGATCCGTCAGGTGTGGTGGCGCATCTGATGCGGAAGATGGTGCGGGTACCGGCGTAGCGCGTCGATCCTGACCAGCCACCGGGCAGAGCCCGGTGCTGTGTCACTGGCATTGCGGGCCGCGCGAACCGCGGCCCTGCCCCTCACCCCTTCGGCAGCGCGTAGGCAATCACGTAATCGCCTGCCGGGGTTTCCATGAAGTGGTGGCCGCCGGCCATGATGACCACGTACTGGCGCCCAGCAAATTCATAGATCATCGGGTTGGCCTGGCCGCCCGCGGGAAGCTTGGCATGCCACAGTTCCTTGCCGGTCTTCAGATCGATCGCGCGCAGCAGATCATCGGTTGCCGCCGCAATGAAGATCAGTCCACTGGCCGTCACTACCGAACCCCCGTTGTTCGGCGTACCGATTTCGATCGGCAGGCCGGAGCGGATGCCGAAGGGCCCATTGCCGCGCGCACTACCGAACGGGCGGTCCCACAGCGTCTTGCCGGTGCGCAGGTCGACGGCGCGGATGCCGCCGTACGGCGGCTGCTTGCACAGCAGCTTGGTGAACGGCAGGCGCCAGCCGGCGTTGACGTCGATGGCGTACGGCGTGCCCACCTGCGGATCGCCCGCGCCTTCCGCGCCGCCCTTGTCCGCTTTGACGTCCTCGCGCGGCAGCCAGCCCAGCTTGTCCGCCTTTTCGCGCGGCACCAGCCGGTTGTAGTTGGGCATGTCGTTGTAGTTGGCCACGATCACGCCGCGGCGCGGATCCACGGCAACGCTGCCCCAGTCCGAGCCACCGTTGTAGCCGGGATATTCGATGGAATGACGGTCCACGGTCGGCGGGGTATAGAAGCCTTCGTAGCTGGCTTCACGGAACTGGATGCGGCACACCAGCTGATCGATCGGGGTCATGCCCCACATGTCGCGCTCGGTGAGGTCCGGCTTGCGCAGCGTGTGATACAGCGAGAACAGCTGGGTCGGCGAACGCTGTTCCGGCTCGACGCCACCGGTGGGCACCTTGCGCTCTTCGGCCGGGGTCAGCAGCTTGCCGGTGCGGCGGTCGAGGATGTACATATCGCCCTGCTTGGTGGGCAGCAGCAGCGCCGGGACCTTGCCGGCGGCGGTCGGGTAGTCGATCAGGGTCGCCTGCGAGCCCATGTCGTAATCCCAGACATCCTTGCGCACCGCCTGGAAGTGCCAGGCCGGCTTGCCGGTGTTGACGTCGATCGCCACCAGCGAGGTGGCGTACCTGTTTTCGTTTTCGGTGCGCGAACCACTCCAGTAATCGCCGGCCGAGTTGCCCATCGGCAGGTAGACCAGGCCGAGTGCGTCGTCGCCGGTCGCGGTGGTCCACATGTTGGGGGTGCCGCGGGTATAGGTCTCACCCGGCGGCGGTGCGCCGTTGCGCTCCGGGCGGACCATGTCCCAGGCCCAGCGCAACTTGCCGGTGACGGCATCGTAGGCCTGGATCACGCCGGACGGCGCGTCGCGGCGCTGGCCATCCAGCACCTGGTGGCCAGTCACGATCACGCCCTGCACGATCGCCGGCGGTGAGGTGATGGAGACATAGCCGGCGGGGCTGTCGCCCATGCCGACGGTGATGTCGACCTGGCCGTTGTTGCCGAAGCCCGTGCACGGCTTGCCGGTCGCGGCATCGACTGCGATCAATCGACCATCCAGGGTGCCTTCGATGATGCGGGCGGCGCAGGCGCCGCGCGGCACCTGGGTCAGCACCGGCACGCCACTGGGGACGGCAAGATCGGCGGCGACATCGTTCAGCGCGGTGTCCTGCGCGGTAGCCGGCACTTCGTAGTAGGAGACGCCACGGCAGGCCGCGGTGTAGGGAATGGACTTGTCCTTGACCTTGGGGTCATAGCGCCAGCGCTCGGTGCCATCGGCGGCGTTGAGCGCGACCAGCTGGTTGCGCGCGGTGCACAGGTACAGGCTGTCGCCGACTTTCAGCGGCGTCGTTTCCGCGCCCCAGCGCTTCTCCGGCAGATCTCCGGTGCGGAACAACCAGGCCTGTTCAAGCTTGCCGACGTTGTCCGGGGTGATCTGCTGCAGGGGCGAGAAGCGCGTGGCGGCATTGTTGCGGCCATAGGCGGCCCAGTCGCCATCGACCGGCCGGTCGGCCGGCTGCAGGGGCGCATCGGCGGTCGGGGTCAGGCCGGTGCTGGTCATCGGTTCGGGAAACGCGCCCTGCGCGGCCGTGACGCCGTGGGGCACGAAGGCCAGGGTGAAGGCGGCGACGAACACCAGCGCGAGCACGCCGGCGATACCACGCGAGACCTTGCGCGAAACCGGACGATCCAGCGTGGGCAACAGCAGCGACAGCACGAAGCCGATGACCACGATCAGGCCCAGGCGCGGCACCCAGCGCCAGTAATTGCTGCCCGACTCCCACCACGTCCACAACAACGTGCCGACGAACACCAGCGCGAACCACAGTGCGCCGCTATAACGGCCCCGCCACAGCTGTACGCCGGAGATCAACAGGCCGACACCGGCCAGCACGTAGTACCAGGAACCACCGAGGCTGGCGAGCCAGGCGCCCCCCGCGGTGAATACAACGCCCAGCAACAGAATGACAATTGCCAGCACAGCCACCCGCCAATGGCGGCGGTGGCGGGTCTGCGTCGTGGTGGACATCGGTTTCTCCTGAAGCGCGAAGATCGCCGACGTTGCTGCCGGCCCCGCGGCTCTTATCCCACCGGGGTCGTGAACGTTGCGCGTTCTTTGCAGCGGTCGCCAACGTCGGCACAGCCGACGATGAAACCCGGCAAGTCCCTGCCCTCCAACGAAAAACGCCGGCGTAAGCCGGCGTTCTCCGTGTGACTCCCACTGGCAGGCTTACGCCTCCGGCGGTGCCACCACCGGGCTGGCCTCGACGGCTGCCGGTGCCTCTTCTTCCACACCCTCGTCCAGCGAAGCGTCCATGCGTTCAACGGCCTGGAGCTTCTCTTCCTTGGACAGTCGGATCAGGGTCACGCCCTGGGTGTTGCGGCCGACGCGCGAGATTTCCGAACCACGGGTCCGCACCAGGGTGCCACCATCGGAAATCAGCAGCACTTCGTCGCGCGGCCCCATCAGCACCGCACGCACCAGCTTGCCGTTGCGCTCGGTGGTCTGGATGCCGATCACGCCTTGGGTGCCACGGCCCTTGCGCGGGTAATCCGGCAGCGGGGTACGCTTGCCGTAGCCGTTCTCGGTCGCGGTCAGGATGTACAGCGCATTGTCGTCGTCAGCCCCGTTCTCGATCACGGCATCACCGCTGTCGATCACGGTCTCGTCGACCTGGCTCTCATCCTCGTTCTCGTCTTCACTGCCGCCCGCACTCTCGGCCACGATCAGACTGACCACTTCCTCGCCCTTGGGCATCTTGATGCCGCGCACGCCGGTAGCGGTACGGCCCATCGAGCGGACCTTGTCCTCACCGAAGCGCACGGTCTTGCCGTTGGAGGCGAACAGCAGGATGTCGCGCTCACCGTCGGTCAGGCCGACGCCGACCAGTGCGTCCCCCTCATCGAGGTTGATCGCGATCTTGCCGCGTGCCAGACGGAACGCGAACTCGCTGAGTGGGGTCTTCTTGACGGTACCGTTGCGGGTAGCGAAGAACACGAACTGGCCTTCGGCATACTCACGCACCGGCAGCACGGCCTGCACCCGCTCACCGGCTTCCAGCGGAATCCAGTTGATGATCGGGCGGCCACGGGCGTTGGAACCGGCTTCCGGCAGCTGATGCACCGGCAGCCAGAACACCTTGCCTGCGCTGGTGAAGGTCAGCAACGTATCGTGCGTGTTGACCAGCCACAGCTGTTCGATGAAATCCTCTTCCTTGGTCGACGCCGCGCTGCGGCCACGGCCACCGCGGCGCTGGGCCCGGTAGGCACTGACCGGCTGGCGCTTGGCATAGCCGGCGTGCGACAGGGTGACCACCACGTCTTCCGGGGCGATCAGGTCGAGGATGTCCAGGTCTTCTTCGCTGTGGCGGATCTCGGTGCGGCGTTCGTCACCGAACTCGGTACGCACGTTGATCAGCTCTTCGCGGATGACCTGCAGCAGACGGTCGGGATCTTCCAGGATTTCGATCAGCCCGGCGATCACTTCCAGCAGCTGCTTGTACTCGTCGGTCAGGCGGTCCTGCTCCAGCCCGGTCAGGCGGTGCAGGCGCATTTCCAGGATCTGGGTCGCCTGGATCTCGGTCAGCTGGTAGCCGCCCTCGAGCAGGCCCACACCCTTGGGCAGATCATCCGGACGCGACGCTTCGGCACCGGCGGCGCCCAGCATCGAGCCGACCAGGCCCGGCTCCCACAGACGGGCGAGCATGCGTTCGCGCGCCTCGGTGGGGTTCGGCGAGGTCTTGATCAGTTCGATCATCTCGTCGATGTTGGCCAGCGCGACGGTCAGGCCTTCCAGCACGTGCGCACGGGCACGCGCCTTGCGCAGCTCGAACACGGTGCGGCGGGTGACCACTTCGCGACGGTGGCGCACGAAGGCCTCGAGCATCTGCTTGAGGTTCATCAACTGCGGGCGGCCATCGACCAGCGCCACCATGTTGATGCCGAACACCGACTCCATCTGGGTCTGCTGGTAGAGGTTGTTCAACACAACTTCCGCCGACTCGCCACGCTTGATCTCGATGAAGATGCGCATGCCGTCCTTGTCGGACTCATCGCGCAGTTCGCTGATGCCTTCGAGCTTCTTTTCCTTGACCAGCTCGGCGATCTTCTCGATCAACCGGGCCTTGTTCACCTGGTACGGGATCTCGGTCACGATGATCGATTCGCGGCCGTTGTCGGCCACTTCGACCTCGGCCTTGGCGCGGATGCGCACACGGCCACGACCGGTCCGGTACCCGGCAACGATGCCGGCGGTGCCGTTGATGATGCCTGCGGTCGGGAAGTCCGGGCCCGGGATGAACTCCATCAGGCCATCGACGTCGATCTCGGGATTGTCGATCAGCGCGATGCAGGCGTTGATCGATTCGGTCAGGTTGTGCGGCGGGATGTTGGTCGCCATACCCACCGCGATACCGGCCGAACCATTGACCAGCAGGTTCGGGAACCGGGTCGGCATGACCGTCGGTTCCAGTTCCTTCTCGTCGTAGTTGGGCTGGAAATCGACCGTTTCCTTCTCGATGTCCGCCATCAGCTCATGGGTGAGCTTGGACATGCGGGCTTCGGTGTATCGCATCGCGGCGGCGGAGTCGCCGTCGACCGAACCGAAGTTACCCTGGCCATCGACCAGCATGTAACGCAGCGAGAACGGCTGCGCCAGACGCACCAGCGTGTCGTACACCGACTGATCGCCATGCGGGTGGTACTTACCGATGACGTCACCGACGATACGCGCCGACTTGAAGTAAGGCTTGTTGGCGTGCGCGTTGAGTTCACTCATCGCGAACAGCACGCGGCGATGCACCGGCTTGAGGCCATCGCGCGCATCCGGGAGTGCGCGCCCCACGATCACGCTCATCGCGTAATCGAGGTAACTCTTGCGCATCTCGTCTTCCAGGTTGACCTGGATGATTTCCTTGGCGGTTTCTGCCATTCGGGTTCCGTTGTCTGGTAGCGGTCCAGTCCGTCACGACCGCCCTTTCGGGGCGGTTGCGCCGGAATCTCGATTAACCGTTGGATTCTACCACAGCAGGCCATTTCCCGCCCGCTTTTACGGGGGTTTTACCGGCAAGAATCAGGAACTTACGGGAGCGTTGCCGGCCGACGGGCGCCCGGGCCGGAGCCCTGCCGAGCCACGCCCGCCCATTACCCCCCGAACGCGGCCTGCATGTTCGCCGTGGTCGGGTTCAGGATCACCCCACGCTCGGTCACGATGGCATCGATCAGGCTGCCCGGGGTGACATCGAACACCGGGTTCCAGGCGGCGATGCCCTCGGCCACGGTGCGGGTGCCGCCCACGCCGTACAGCTCGCCCGGGTCACGCTGCTCGATCTCGATCTGCTCGCCGTCGGCGGTGTCCATATCCACCGTGGAGGACGGCGCCACCACCATGAACTTCACGCCGTGGTGGCGGGCGGCGATGGCCAGCTGGTAGGTGCCGATCTTGTTGGCGGTGTCGCCGTTGGCGCAGATGCGGTCGGCGCCAACGATCACCCACTGCACCGCGCCGGTCTTCATCAGGTGCGAGGCCGCCGAATCGGCGATCAGGGTGGCATCGATGCCATCCTGCTGCAGCTCCCAGACGGTCAGGCGCGCGCCCTGCAGCCACGGCCGGGTTTCCCCGGCGAAGACCTTGGCGATGCGGTGCTGGGCCATGCCGGCGCGGATCACGCCCAGCGCGGTGCCGAACCCGGCGGTGGCCAGCGAGCCGGTGTTGCAATGGGTCAGCACGCCGCTGCCCGCCTCGATCAAGCCAGCGCCCAGCGCGCCCATGTGACGGTTGGCGGCCAGGTCCTCCTCGGCGATCGCCTGGGCCTCGGCGGCCAGCAGCTCACGCCAGTCGGCACCGGCCGGGCCCAGCGCGCGGCGCATCCGGGCCAGCGCCCAGGCCAGATTCACGGCGGTCGGGCGGGAGGCATTGAGGCGCTGGAGGGCCGGTTCCAGCTTCAGCAGCGCCTGGGCGCCATCATCGGCCTGGACCTCGTTGGCCGCCAGCACCACGCCCCAGGCGGCGGCAATGCCGATGGCCGGCGCGCCGCGTACGGTGAGCGCGTGAATGGCCTCGGCCACGGCGTCACTGTCGCGGCATTCCACGTGCTCCACCACGAACGGCAGCTTGCGCTGGTCGAGCAGTTGCAGGGTATCGCCGGTCCACAGGATCGGGCGGATATGGTCGTAACGGGCGTAGTCGATGTCGGTGGATGCGTTCATCGGGCCATTGTAGCGGCGCGCCGATGCGGGCGGAATCGCGTGCTCAGTTGACCGCGAACTCGGCGCGGCAGCCCTTGTCCACCCACACCCCGCGGCTGTCCCAGCCCCAGCTGCTGCCCTGCTCGCAGGGCGTGCCGGAGAGCTGCTTGTTGAGCGTGGCACCGTGGGTGATCCCGGCACCACAGAAGCGGCGCTGACGGGATTTGGATTCGCAGACGAGAATGCGCGGCACGTTGAGGAAGCCGCTGCCATCGGCGGCACCGACCTCGAACTCACCCTGGCAACCGCGGGTCACCCAGATCTCGTTGCGGCGGTAGCCCCAGCTGTGGCCTTCGCGGCAGGGCAGCGAGGTGAGCTGGCGAAGCAGACGCACCGGCGCACCCTGCAACACCACCGGACAACTCTGCGGGCGGCCATTGGATTCGCAGCGCACGACGCGGCGCGTGCGACGCTCTCCATCGCTGCGGGTCGCCGCCACGGCCGTGCGTGCGCGGAACTCGGCGCGGCAGCCCAGCGTGACCCAGACGCCGGAGCGATCGGTGCCCCACTCCGAGCCACGCACACAACTGTTGTCGGAGAGCTGACGGATCAGATCCACGCCGCGCTCGGTGGGAATATCGCAGTGCACCCATCCCATATCGCGCGATTCGCAGCGCACCACTTCGCCGGCGTAGCCGCCCGCCTGCGCGAGGGCCGTCTCCGGCATCAGCGCAGTCCACAGCAACACCGGCCACAAGGGCATGCCCGCGCCTACCAACAGCTTCATCAACTCGATCCCTGCCACGCCTGAACGATCACCTGACCACCTTCGGACATCCGGTGTGATCAGAGCATCATCATGCAGGCCGCGCAAGACGCGAATGCGTCAAAACGCCTCAAGCGTGGGCGAAATCCAGGGCCAGTACATCGGCGATCCGGCCGGTGCGGTTCATCGCCATCAACAAGCGGTCCACACCGACCGCGACACCCGCGCAATCTGGCAGTTCCGGCAAGGCCGCGAGCAGGTGTTCATCCACCGGGGGCAGCACATCGCCACGTGCGGTGCGTATCGCATGGTCGCGCTCGAAGCGAGCGCGTTGTTCAGCCGCATCGTTCAGCTCGTGATAGCCGTTGGCCAGCTCCACATTGCCCAAGTAGAGCTCGAAACGCTCGGCCAACGCGGGCGTGCCGGGGCGGATCCTCGCCAGTGCCGCCTGGGTGGCCGGCCAGTCGTGCACCACCGTCATCGTGTCGTCACGGAAGTGCGGCTGGATGCAGTGGGTCATCAGTAGATCGAGCCAGTCGTCGCGGGTGAGCCCATCGGCATCGATGCGGATCTCGGCCAGCGGCGCCTGCAGCTGTTCCAGGCTGGCCTCGAACGGGTCCAGCCCGATATGCCGCTGGTAGAGACCGCGGTAATCGATGACCTCCAACGTGGCCTCGCGCTGGACCAGCTGCAGCGCGGCGCGCACCAGCTCGGCGGTCTCGCCCATCAAGCGGCGGTGATCCCAGCCGACCCGGTACCACTCCAGCATGGTGAACTCGGGGTTGTGGCGGCCACCGGCCTCGCCATTACGGAACACGCGGCCGAGTTCGTAACAGTCCCCCACCCCGGCGGCGAGCAGCCGTTTGAGGGGAAACTCCGGCGAGGTGCGCAGCCATCGCTGCGGCGTGCCTGCATCCACGTGCCCACTGAAACGGGTGTGGAAGCTGTCGATGTTCGGCTCGGTATTGCCGGCGGCGGAGAGGATCGGCGTTTCCACCTCCAGGACATCGCGCGCGGCGAAGAAGCTGCGGATCAGCGCGTTGAGCACGGCTCGCTGGCGCAGCGCGGCGATCATGCGCGCGCGTCCTTCAGGCGCTGGGCCAACGGCAGCGTCAGCAGATCGCGGGTGTCATCCACATAGCCGGTGGCCAGGTACAACCGGCGCGCCAGTTCGTTGTGGTGGTTCACTTCCAGGCGCATGCGTTCCACGCCCCGCGCATTGGCACGCTGCTCCAGAATCGCCAGCGCCTGCTTGCCGCGCCCGCGGCCGCGCGCGGCATGGGCCAGGTAGAGCTCGTCCAGCAGCGCGAAGTGACCGCCCTGCTCGAGGCTGAAGCCCATCGCCAGGGCACCGTAGCCCACCACCGTGCCCGCCTCGTCCAGCCACAACAACACTTCGCCATTGCGCGGATCTTCCAGCAGTGCGGCCAAGGCAGTGCGCACGCGGGTGTCGTCGAAATCGAGTTTGTCCTCGGCGTAGAAATCGCGCATCAGCCCGATCAACAACGCGGTGTCAGCCACGGTGGCCAGACGGAAATCAAGGGGAATGGTCTGCATGCGATCTCTCTTGTTCAATACTTCGCGAGGAAAGCGACCAGCTGGTCTTCATCCCAGACCGGCACGCCCAGTTCCTGTGCCTTGGTCAGCTTGGACCCGGCCTCGGCACCCGCCACCACGAACGAGGTCTTCTTGGAGACACTGCCGGCCACCTTGGCACCCAGTGCTTCCAGGCGCGCCTTGGCCTCATCGCGATTCATCTGCGACAACGTCCCGGTCAGCACAGCGGTCTGGCCCTCCAGCGGACCTGCTGCCTGCTCGGCCTGTTCCGGCGCCAGCGCCAGCAGTTTCTGGCGGTAATCCTCGGCCTTGAGCAGCATCGGCCCATGGCCCTCGCTGTCCAGCCAGTCGGCCAGGCCCATGGCCACCTCGTTGGGCAGGCCGGCGGCCACAAAGCGCACCGGCTCGGCATCCAGCACCGCGGCAGCGTCCGGCAGCATGGCGACCAGCTTCTCGGCGCGCAGGCGGGTGATGCCCGGAATCTCCGCCTCGACCAGCAACTGCGCGAAATCCAGACCCTCGCGCAGCTTGGCGATCGGCGGGTGCACATCGCTGATGCGTACCTGACCGACCTGCAGCAAGGCATCGATCGCCTCCTGGTTGCCGGCCTGCTCGAAGAAGTGGCCGAGCGAGCGCGCGACTTCGCCGCCAATATCGGGCACGCGCTTGAACAGCGGCCACGGCAGGTGGCGGATCAGCTGCAGATCGCCGAACCAGGTGGCCAGGGCCTTGGCGGTGCTTTCGCCTACGTGCTCGATGCCCAGCGCGAACAACAAGCGCTCCAGCGTGGTGGTGCGGCTGGCGTCGATGGCGGCGATCAGGTTGTCGGCCCACTTGGTGGCGATCTTTTTCGTGTTCCAGGTGAACGTGGTCGGCATCGCCAGCGCCTGCGCGCGCCATCCCGCATCGCTGCCATCCAGCTTGAGCAGACCGCGCAGATAGTCACCGCTGCCTTCCGGCGGCAGATGCAGGCCGATCTGGCTGGCCAGCGCCTCGGGCGACTCGGCATCCAGCACCAGCTTGAGCTGCAGCAGTTGATCGCGCTGCAGGCGGTACAGATCCGCCACGCCGCGCACGATGCCGGCATCGACCAGCGTCTCGATGTACTTCCCGCCCAACCCGTCGATATCCATCGCACGGCGCGAGGCGAAGTGCGCGATGGCTTCCTTGCGCTGCGCCGGGCAGCTCAACTCACCCGAGCAGCGCCAGGCGGCCTCGCCCTCTTCGCGGACGATCTCCGAACCGCATACGGGGCACTGCGAGGGCATCTGCCACGGCGTGGTACCGGCGGGGCGGCGATCGGCGATGACGCTGACCACTTCCGGGATCACATCGCCGGCGCGGCGCACGATCACCGTATCGCCGACACGTACATCCAGACGCGCGATCTGATCGGCGTTGTGCAGCGTCGCGTTGGACACGATCACGCCGGCCACGGCCACCGGTGCCAGCCGCGCCACCGGGGTCGCCGCGCCGGTCCGGCCGATCTGGATCTCGATCGCCTCCACCGTGGTGGTCTGCTCCTGTGCCGGGAACTTGTGTGCGATCGCCCAGCGCGGAGCACGCGCGACGAAGCCCATCTGTTCCTGGCCGGCACGGTCATCGAGCTTGTAGACCACACCGTCGATATCGAAGGCCAGGCCATCGCGGCGCTCGCCAATGTCACGGTAATAGGCGAGCAGCCCGTCCGCACCTTCCACCACCTGGCACAGGTCGCTGACCGGGAAGCCCCATGCACGCAGCTGGGCCAGCGTGGCCGAATGGGTGGGCGGCAGTTCACCGCCGTCGACCTGGCCGATGCCATAGGCGTAGAAACTGAGCTTGCGCCTGGCGCTCATCTTCGGATCCAGCTGGCGCAGCGAGCCGGCCGCGGCATTGCGTGGATTGGCCAGCACCTTGCCGTCATGCAGCCGGGCATCGGCGTTGTAGGCCTCGAAATCAGCGCGGGCCATGTAGACCTCGCCGCGTACTTCCAACACCTCGGGCCAGCCTTCGCCTGTGAGCGCCTGCGGGATCACGCTGATCTGGCGCAGGTTGGCACTGACATCCTCACCGGTGGCGCCATCACCCCGGGTTGCGCCTTGGACGAAGCGGCCATTCTCGTAGCGCAGGCTGATCGCCAGGCCGTCGAGCTTGGGTTCGGCAGAGAAGTAAAGCGTGCGCCGGCGCAGGCGCTCGCCGATGCGGCGCACGAAATCCTGGACTTCCTCATCGCTGAAGGCGTTGCCCAGCGACAGCATCGGCACCGCATGGCGGACCTCGGCGAAGCGCGAAGAGGCTTTGCCACCCACCTGCCGGGTGGGCGAGTCTGCGGTGATGAGCTCGGGGTGCGCCTGCTCGATCGCTTCCAGCTCGCGCACCAGCCGGTCGTACTCGACGTCGGGAATCAGCTGCTCGTCGCGCTCGTGGTATGCCTTGCCGGCATCCTCGATCTGGCGGCGCAGGACGTCGGCACGTGCGGCGGGGCTGGGGGTCATGCGGAAGGCGATCCTGGTGGGGCATTCAATTTTACCCCTCCCCCCGCTCCTGCGCGCAGTGAAGAATGCTTGCCGCCGATTCGCAGTGGCGCTAGGTTGCGTCGAACCCCTCTTTGCCGGTGCACCGTGAGCCCTGCCCTTGCCGCTTCCCGTCGCTCGTTTCTGCAACTGGCCGGTACCGGCCTGGCGTTGTCCGGCCTGGGCGTACTGCCTGCGTCGGCCACGCCGTCGCGCGCGCTCCCCGCCAGTGCGGGACCGGTGCTGCTGAACTTCAACGAGTGCCCCTATGGGCCATCGCCTGCCGCGCAGGCCGCGGCACGCGACATCGTCGCCAGCAGCGGGCGGTATCTGTTTGCTCTGGCCGGCGAGCTGCGCGATCTGTTCGCCCAGCAGGAAGGCATCGGCAAGGATCACGTGCGGCTGTATCCGGGCTCCAGCGAGCCACTGAACCGGGCGGCAGTGCTCTGGACCTCGCCTGGTGCGGGGCTGGTGGTCGCCGATCCCACCTTCGAGGCGCTGGGCGATCTTGCCGCTGCGCGTGGGGCCACGGTGGTCAAGGTGCCGCTGCGCGCCGACGGGGCACACGACGTGCGTGCGATGGCGGCGGCTGCCGCGACGGTCAATGCCGGCCTGCTGTACCTGTGCAACCCCAACAATCCCACCGGCTCGATCACCCCGACGGCCGACATCGCCTGGCTGCTGGCCAACACGCCTGCGCAGACCCGGGTGCTGGTCGATGAGGCCTACCTGCAGTACAGCGAACAACGCTCGGTGATCGCCCAGGTGATGCAGCGCGATGACGTGATCGTGCTGCGCACCTTCTCCAAGCTCTACGGGATGGCCGGACTGCGCCTGGGCGTGGCGGCTGCGCATCCGGATAGGCTGAAGGAACTGGCCAGCCTGGGCGACAACCCGTTGCCGGTCACGGCGGTGGCCGCCGGGCTGGCGAGCCTGCGCGATCCCGGGTTGATCGCGCAGCGCAACGCGGAGAATGCCCTGGTGCGGCAGGAGACCATCGGCTGGCTGGGCAAGCGCGGTTTTACCTGCATGCCTTCCGAAGCGAACTGTTTCGTGGTCGATGTGCAGCGTGACGGCGCAGCGTTTTCCGCAGCGATGGCCAAGCGCGGCGTGGTCATCGGCCGCAGCTGGCCGATCTGGCCGCAGCGGGTGCGGGTAACGGTCGGCACCGAGGCCGAGATGGCGCGGTTCCGCGAGGCGTTCGAGGCGGTGGTCAGCCGCAACGGGTAAATGGAGAGCCGACCGTTGGTCGGCTCTCCTTGATCACCAGCGCGGCGCTTTGGTGAGCGGCGGGGCCTGGTGCTGGCGGTCGTAGGCGCGCAGCTCGTCGCGGATGTGCGCGATGCGCTGGCGGCCCAGGGCGTTGCGGCTGTCATCGAGCACCACGCCGTCGAGCAGTTCGCCCATGCGCTGCACGGTCGGCAGCATCTTTTCCCAGGCGTCCAGCGCGGTCAGCGGCGCCGGCAGGGTCAGGAAGAAGGCGATCGCCGGCGTTTCCATCTCGCGGATGTTGGCCATGTCGAAACTGCCCGGCTTCATGATGCTGGCCATCGAGAAGATCGGGCCGCGCTCAGGATGGCCTTCGACCAGACGGTGGAAGACATTCATGTGGCCGAACACCAGGCCGGTCTTTTCCGCAGCGACGACGATGTCTTCGCCACGCAGCTGCTCACCAGCACGGGCGGCCACGAACAGCGAGACGATCTTGTCGAAATCCTGGGTGGTGCGCTTGCCAAGGTCACTGGCCGCACCGGCATCCACCTCGGGCAGGCCGAGTTCGGGCTGGGTCACGCCGTCTTCGCCCACCACGGGCGCGGCGCCGTCGGCCGGGCTCTCGCCCTCGCCCAGCACGGGCTCGCGGCGCTGGCCGTTGGCGCCTTCGGCACCCTCGACGCGGCGGCCTTGCACTTTCTTTTTCGGACGGCCAAACAGGAAGATCGCAGCGATCAACAGCAGGCCGGCGGCCAGGATGCCGATGCGGAGCAGTGCCATGTCGGACATTCGGGAGGTTCTCCGGCTAAATCATTCAGGTACTTAAGGATGGCACGTCACGCCGCGCCCGCCAATCGTGCGGCTTCCTCCAGGTCGACACTGACCAGTCGGCTGACGCCCGGTTCGCGCATGGTCACGCCGGAAAGCTGGTGCGCCGCCTCCATCGTGGCTTTGTTGTGGCTCACAAACAGGAACTGAACCTTCTCGCTCATTTCCTTGACCATGTTGGCCAGGCGGCCGACGTTGGCTTCGTCCAGTGGCGCGTCCACCTCGTCCAGCAGGCAGAACGGCGCCGGGTTGAGCTGGAAGATCGCAAACACCAACGCCACCGCGGTCATCGCCTTCTCGCCACCGGACAGCAGCGAGATGCTCGACACCCGCTTGCCCGGCGGCCGCGCCATGATCGCAACACCGGTGTCGAGCAGGTCTTCACCTGTCAATTCCAGATAGGCGTGACCACCCCCGAACAGACGCGGATAGAGCTGCTGCACGCCGGCGTTGACCCGGTCGAAGGTGTCCTTGAAGCGGCCGCGGGTCTCGCGGTCGATCTTGCGGATCGCGTCTTCCAGGGTTTCCAGCGCGGTGGTGAGGTCGGTGTTCTGCGCGTCCAGATACTCCGAACGCTGCGAGGCCTCGCCGTATTCCTGGATGGCGGCCAGGTTCACCGGCTCCAGGCGGCGCATGCGGCCGTCGATCTGATGGACCGTCTGCTCCCAGTCGGTGATGCGTGCATCCTCGGGCAGGCCGTTGATCACATCCTGCAGCACGAAGCCGGCCTTCTCCACCGAGGCCGACAGCTGGTCGGCGCTGAGCACCAGCGCCTGCTGGTCGAGCTTGCGCTGGGAAATCCGCTCGCGTTGGGCAAGCGCCTGTTCGTCGCGCTGATGGCGGGTCTGTTCAAACGTGCGCAGCTCGGCATCGATGCCATCCAGCAGCGTGCGCGCCTCGCCCAGCACCCGGTCGGCACGCACGCGCTCACCCAATGCGTTCTGGTGTTCGGCTTCGAGCGTCTTGACCGGCGAATCGCCTTCGTCGAGCTGCGAATGCAGTTCGCCCAGGCGCGTATCCAGCTGCCCGCGCTGCGTACTCATGCGCTCCAGTGCCTGGCTCAGCGAGGCGATCTGCGCCCGCTGTGATTCCAGGGTCAGTGCCAGCGAGTGCGCCGCTTCGCGTACGTTGCGGGCCTGGTCACGCGCCTGGTCGCGCGCATCGGTGAGCTGGCGGCGCTCGCCTTCCAGCGCCGCGCGAACCGATTCCAGATCCCCCATGCTGGTGACCGCATCGTCCAGGCGCGCGCGTGCTTCACGCACCTGCTCACGGCCGGCATCCAGCGTTTCCAGCAGCTGCACCAGTTCGCCTTCGATACGATCGATGCGGGTTCGGGCAGCTTCCACCTTGCCCTGCTGGCTCTGCAACTGCCCACCAAGTTCGGACACGCTGCGATGCGCCAGATACAACTGGCGCTGCGCGTCTTCGCGCTGCTGCTCACCGGCCAGCAACTGGTCACGGAAACCGGACAACTGCTGTTCCAGGGCCGCTTCGCGGTCCTGCAACGTTTCAATCTGCTCGCGCAGGGTGACGATCTCGCGTTCACGCAGCAGCGCGCCCTGCTTGGCCGCGCCGGAGCGCGACACGCGCACCCAGCCTTCACCCAGGCGCTCGCCACCTCGGGTAATGACCGAATCGCCCTCACCCAGCGTCGCCTGCAGTGCACGCGCGGCCTCGAGATCCTCGGCGGCATGCAGGCGCGCAAGCAGGCGACGGATCGCGGTGGGGCCCTGTACTTTCGCGGCCAACGAGGTCGGCGCGACGTCCAGCGCGTCCTGCTCGGCCGAGACCAGCGCGATGCGGCCTTCGCCGAGTTCGCCCAGCGCATCCACCAGCGTTTCCGGTGCATCGACCAGCACACCTTCGATCAGCTGACCGAGCGCGCTTTCCACGGCGTTTTCCCAGCCACTCTCCACGGTCAGGCGCTCACCGACGCGCGCGCCGGAGTCCAGCCCCCGCGCCTTCAGCCATGCCACCGCCGCGCCCTGCTCCTGGCCCAGCGCGGCCTGCTGCAGGGTTTCCAGCGAAGACAAACGGCCGCGTGCGGCCTGGGCCTGCTTGCGGATCTCAGCCAGCTCGGTCTGCCCGGTGCGCTGGCGATCCTGCAACCCGGCCACGGCGTGTTTGCGTTCTTCGACCTGCTCGTTGAGCGTGTCCAGCGAGGCCTTCTGGGTCTCGTGCTGGATGTGCAGCTCCTCGAACACCTCGGCCAATGCGTCCAGATCCAGCCCGGCACGTTCGGCCTGCAGCGACTCGCGGCGACGGTCGGCTTCCAGCACCTGGCGGTCCAGATAGTCCACGCGGGTGCGCTCGACTTCCCCGGCACGCGAGGCCTCGGAGGTGCTGCGGGTGTGGCTTTCCCAGCGCTGCTGCCAATCGGCCAGGCGCGCCTCGGCATCGCGCAGGGCTTCCTGTTTGATTTCGTTCTCTTCCTGCAGCTGCTCCAGGCGCGGCTCGGCGTCATCGACCGCCTCGCGCAGCACCATCAGCTTGGCCTCATCGCCACTGATGTGCTGGCCCAGATCGGCCAGCGCCTGCTGGGCTTCATCGCGCGCCTTGTTCAGTCGCTGCGACATCTCGCGCTGATGCTGGATCTGCTGCTCCAGGCGCGCCAGGGTGCTGCCGACCTGGTACACCTCGGCCTGCGCGGTGTTGAGCGCATCGGAGGCTTCTTCTCGGCGCAGCCGGCTGGTTTCGATGCGCGCTTCGGCGTCGCGCTGTTCGGCGATCAACTGCTGCAGGCGCGTTTCCTCGCGCGACAACGCTTCGCGCAGCCCGCCCAGGCGCCCATCCAGGCCGCGGTACTCCAGCGCCTTCCACTCGGCATCCTTGACCTTGCGCTCTTCCTGCAACGCCTGGTACTGCTCGGCCTGGCGCGCCTGGCGCTTGAGGTGCTCGAGCTGCTTGCCGATTTCCTCGCGCAGGTCGCCCAGGCGATCCAGGTTTTCGCGGGTATGCCGGATGCGGGTTTCGGTTTCCTTGCGGCGCTCCTTGTACTTGGAGATGCCGGCGGCTTCTTCCAGATACACACGCAGATCTTCGGGCCGGGCCTCGATGATCTTGCTGATCATGCCCTGCTCGATGATCGAATAGCTGCGCGGCCCCAGGCCGGTGCCGAGGAACAGATCGGTGATGTCGCGGCGGCGGCACTTGGTGCCGTTGAGGTAGTAGTTGCTGCTGCCGTCGCGGCTGACGGTGCGCTTGACCGAGATCTCGTTGAACGAGGCGTACTCACCGGTGATGGTGTGGTCGGTATTGTCGAAAATCAGTTCGACGGCGGCCTGCGAGACGGGCTTACGGGCGGAGGAGCCGGAGAAGATGACGTCGGTCAGCGAGTCGCCGCGCAGGCGGCTGGCGGAGCTTTCGCCCATGACCCAGCGCACGGCGTCGATGATGTTGGATTTGCCACAGCCATTGGGGCCCACCACGCCGGTCATGTTGGTCGGCAGGTGCAGCGTGGTCGGATCGACGAAGGATTTGAATCCGGACAGCTTGATCGTGGACAGACGCATGGCGTGATGGTTTTCCGGGCGAAGGCCTGAAGCGACCCCCACCATGGTGGATTACGGAGCGGATTTACCCTTCAAGCCATTGATGTTGCAAGGTTTCAATGGCCCCGGGGGCGACGCGATAGCCCGAGTATAACGGGGCGGGTGTTCGGCGGGCTGCGTGGCTGGTGTTGGCCGTGGCCGTGTAGCGGTAGGCAGAGCCAGAGCAGAACCGGCATTTCAGGTTGGTGCGTGGCGGGACGGCGTGGGTGGGGTCGCGGGACCCGCCGTGAACCCGTCCATGGGGGCTCGAAATGCGCCATCCATGGCGCATTACGGTCCCGCAACCCCACCCACGCCATCCCGTAGACACATGGCTGGTGTGCAGGCTGAGAGCCAAGGCATGGCAGCCTTGGATTGACCTGGCCTGGCCTGACCCGAGCGGAATGACTCAAATCGAGCTGAGCCGCCATCGTCTGTGCGTCGGAACGGCGCGGGAGAGCCACGCCATGCGTGGCTGGGGGACGGGGAAGCAAGAACATCCACGCATGTCGTGGATCTACCTGGGCCTGGACCCGGAGCATGCCGGCTTGGGTACCGCCCGCCCCAGCCGGCGGACGCCAGCTCTTCCAACCGCCCGGACCGGACATTTGGCTGGAGGGTGCCGGGTAGCGCCTGGGCCGGGACCGTAATGCGCCATGGATGGCGCATTTCGAGCCCCCATGGACGGGTTTACGGCGGGTCCCGGCCCAGGCTACCCGGCGCCCTCCCACCGATGTCATCAAGGCGCCAAGCCGTTGCCGTTGCCGTTGCCACAAACAAAAACGGGCACCCTCGCGGGCGCCCGTTTCAGTGACTCCCGCCTTTCGGCAGGGATCAGGCCTTTTCGGCTTCCACAACCACCTTGACGGTGGTTTCCACGTCGGCGTGCAGGTGAACAGTCACCTCGTACTCGCCCACGTTGCGGAAGGCGCCTTCGCCCAGGATCACTTCGCTCTTTTCCAGCGGCAGGCCGGCAGCGGTGAAGGCTTCGGCGATATCGCGCGGGCCAACCGAACCGTACAGCTTGCCTTCGGTCGAAGCGTTCGCAGCGATCGTGACGCTCTTGCCTTCCAGCTTCGCCTTGCGGGCTTCGGCGTCAGCGTGGATCGACTGGGCCTTGGCTTCGTAATCAGCGCGCTTGGCTTCGAACTCCGCCACGTTGGTCGCGGTGGCCGGAACGGCCTTGCCGGTCGGGACGAGGAAGTTGCGGCCGTAGCCCGGCTTCACGTCGACCAGATCGCCCAGACCGCCGAGGTTGGTGACCTTCTGAAGAAGAATCAGCTTCATGGTGTAGCTCCAAATATGTATTCGTTAGCGAGGCTCAGGCCCCGCAGCGGATGGCTGTCCGAATATCCGAACGGCGAATCCTGAAACCGCCCGACGCTTTACAGCGCGGGCGGCAGGATCCGCGAAAGCGGCGGCCGGAAGGCCGCCTGCCTTCATCAGACGTCGTGGTTGTCGGTGTACGGAATCAGGGCCAGGAAACGGGCGCGCTTGACGGCCGTTGCCAGCTGGCGCTGGTACTTCGACTTGGTACCGGTCACGCGGCTCGGCACGATCTTGCCGTTCTCGGTGAGGTACTGGCGCAGGGTGTTGAGATCCTTGTAATCGATCTCCTTGACACCTTCGGCCGTGAACTTGCAGAACTTGCGACGACGGAAGAACTTGGACATGTCAGTGCTCCTTAAGCGGCCGAAGCGGCGTCATCGCCGGCATCGGTGTCAGCGGCGGCGGGGGTGGTTTCACCTTCTTCGTCATCACGACGACGACGCTCGCCACGCTCGGGCTTGTCACCCTTCTCGTCCTTGCTCTTCATGATCAGCGACTGCTCGGTGTCAGCTTCGTCACGCTTGATGACGAGGTTGCGCAGCACGGCGTCGTTGAAGCGGAAGCTTTCCACCAGCTCGCTCAGCACGGCCTGGTCGCACTCGATGTTGAGCATGACGTAGTGGGCCTTCACCAGGTTCTGGATCGGGTAAGCCAGCTGACGACGGCCCCAATCTTCCAGACGGTGGATGGTGCCGTTGCCGTTCTCGACCAGCGCCTTGTAGCGCTCGATCATGGCCGGGACCTGTTCGCTCTGGTCCGGATGGACCAGGAACACGACTTCGTAATGACGACTCATGTGTTTTTACCTTTCGGATGTGGCCCTTTGAGGGCCGGACAGCCCCCCGCAGGTGAACGCGGTGGGGCAAGGGTCCTGCCCGGAATCAGGCAGGAAGCCGCGCATTGTGGCAGCAGAAGGGGTTGCAGGCAAGCCGGGCGGGCGGAACAGGCCCGGCTCGCGGGCGATCAGGCCTTGTCGGCCTCGGTCGTGAAGCTCTCGCCGCAGCCGCATTCGGCGGTCGCGTTCGGGTTCCTGAACGTGAAGGTCTCGCTCAGCCCGTGCTTGCCGAAGTCGATCTCGGTGCCGTCCACCAGCGCCAGGCTGGTGGCATCCACATAGATGCGGACCCCATCCTGCTCGAAAACGGTGTCGCCTTCGCGCTCATCGCGGGCCAGATCGGTGATGTGCCCCCAGCCGGAACAGCCGGTGCGGGTCACGCCGAAACGCAGGCCCAGCGCACCGGGGGTCTGTTCGACGAACTTCTGCACACGGGCAAAGGCAACAGGGGTAAGGCTTACGGCCATGACGGGCAACTCCAGCGGATCGTGATCATTATAGAGGGTATGGCGCGGCCGGGCCTCGGCGGCCGCAGCTGCGGTTCACACGGCGCGCAGCCCCGGGGGACGCGAGAAATGCCTCGCAAGCCGAACACCGCACCCGTTAAACTCCGTGTTCAGAGATCGAGTCGATCAATAGAGGATTCAAGTCATGACGGTGGTCAGCGTTGAACATGCGCTTGCCGGGAAGATCCCGGAAGGCGGCGAGGCAACAGTACGCGGATGGGTCCGCACGGTGCGCGGCTCTGCGGCGCTTGCCTTCGTCAATGTCACCGATGGCTCCTGCTTCGCCCCCATCCAGGTGGTGGCCAATGACACCCTGGCCAACTTCGACGACATCAAGAGCCTGACCCCGGGCTGCTCGGTGATCGCCCGCGGCACCCTGGTCAAATCCCAGGGCAAGGGCCAGTCCTTCGAGATCCAGGCCAGCGACATCGAGATCGTGGGCCTCGTCGAAGACCCGCTGACCTACCCGATCCAGCCCAAGCCGATGAGCCCGGAATTCCTGCGGGAAGTGGCGCACCTGCGCCCCCGCACGAACCTGTTCGGTGCGGTCACCCGCATCCGCAACTGCCTGGCCCAGGCCGTGCACCGCTTCTTCCACCAGAACGGCTTCAACTGGATCAGCACCCCGATCGTGACCACGTCCGATGCCGAAGGTGCCGGCCAGATGTTCCGGGTCTCGACCCTGGACATGGCCAACCTGCCGCGCAACGAAAAGGGCGAGGTGGATTTCAGCCGCGACTTCTTCGGCAAGGAAACCTTCCTGACCGTGTCCGGCCAGCTGAACGTCGAGGCCTACTGCCTGGCGCTGAGCAAGGTCTACACCTTCGGCCCGACCTTCCGTGCCGAGAACTCCAACACCACCCGTCATCTGGCGGAGTTCTGGATGATCGAGCCGGAAATCGCCTTCGCCGATCTGGCCGAAGACGCACGCCTGGCCGAGCAGTTCCTGAAGTACCTGTTCCGCGCGGTGCTCGATGAGCGTGGCGACGACCTGGCCTTCCTGGCCGAGCGCGTGGACAAGAACGCGATCACCAAGCTGGAAGGTTTCATCAACGCACCGTTCGAGCAGATCGACTACACCGAAGCGGTGAAGCTGCTGCAGAACTCCGGCCGGAAGTTCGACTTCCCGGTCGAATGGGGCCTGGACCTGCAGACCGAGCACGAGCGCTGGCTGACCGAAGAGCACATCGGCCGCCCGGTGGTGGTGACCAACTACCCCGAGCACATCAAGGCGTTCTACATGCGCCTGAACGATGACGGCAAGACCGTCGCGGCGATGGACGTGCTGGCCCCGGGCATCGGCGAGATCATCGGCGGCAGCCAGCGCGAAGAGCGCCTGGATGTGCTGGACGCGCGCATGGCGCAGTTCGGCCTGGATCCGGCGCATTACGGCTGGTACCGCGATTTCCGCCGCTACGGTTCGGTGCCGCACGCCGGCTTCGGCCTGGGCTTCGAGCGCCTGGTGGTCTACGTCTGCGGGCTGAGCAACATCCGCGACGCGATCCCCTACCCGCGCGCACCGGGCAGCGCCGAATTCTGATCGACCTACGGAGGCACTGAACCATGACCCTGTTCTTCGCGCTGTGTTTCGTCGGCGTGGCGATCGCCGGGTTCAGTGCCTTCGTGATCTTCTGGCCGCTGACCCTGGTCCACATCCGCGACCGCCACCCGGCGCTGGCGGATCGTTTCGGCACGGGCGCGTTCCTGCGCCCGGATGCGCTGCGCTGGCTGCTCGGCCGCGACTATCGCCAGAGCACCGACCGCTCGCTGACCGGCCTGGCCGCGCCGGCCTGGCTCTCCCTGCTTACGCTTCTTGCTGGACTGGGCATGGCTGCCCTGCTCTGGCTGCTTTCGATGGTAATCACATGAACGACGACACTTCCCACCACGACGAGTGGTTCCTGGCCAGCCTCGGCAACACCCTGATCTGGGCCCGCCTGCGCGTGCGCCCGGCCGGCACCGCCGAGGTGCTGGACAGCGACGGCAACACGCTGAGCTATGACAGCGAAGACACCGCGCGCTCGCAGCTGTTCGACGCCGAGTTCGTCGCCTACGATGGTCTGGATGAAGAAGACGCCCTGGTGCGCGGCTTCTCGCTGCATGAAGTGCAGCCGCCACAGGCCGACAGCGATGACGCCCTGCACGGCCGCATGATCCAGAGCCTGGGCGCCCGCGCGTAACCGACGATGTTCATCCCGTCCGCCTTCGTCGAGACCGACCTGATCTGGCTGGACCGGCTGCTGGCGCGCGATGCCTTCGTCACGCTGGTCACCACCGGGGCCGACGGCCTGCCGCAGGCCACGCGGATGCCGGTGCTGTACCGGCGCGATGCCGACGGCATCCTGATCGAAGGCCACTGGGCCAAGCCCAATCCGCAAGCCGGCCATGCCGGCCCGGCGTTGATGCTGGTGCAGGGCCCGCACGCCTACGTATCGCCTGGCTGGTATCCCGATAAGGCTGCGCAGGCGCGCGTACCGACCTGGAACTACGCCGCCGCGGAACTGCGCGGCGTGCTGGAACCGGTCACCGATGACGAGGCACTGATCGCCATGCTGGACGGCCTGAGCGCGCACTATGAAGCACAGGTCGGTGGCGACTGGGAGCTGCTGCCGATCGAGCCGCGCCAACAGCGCATGCTCGGCGGCATCGTCGGTTTCCGCTTCCGCCCGGCGCAGGTGCAGATCAAACTCAAGCTCAGCCAGAACCACCCCGAGGCCAACCAGTCCAGCGTGATCGACGCGCTGTCGGCACTGGACGCCCCGGCATCTCGCGAGCTGGCGCAGTGGATGCGCTGGCGCCGCGAGGGCGGCGCTGCCGCCGATTGACCTTCCCCGCTCCTGCGACGACGCGGCCACCCTGGCCGCGCCTTGCCCCCACCCGACGTCAGGGACCCCGCACGATGAAAGACATCCACAAGCTGCTGCAGAACAACCGCGAATGGGCGGACCGGATCGAGAAAGAAGACCCGGAGTTCTTCCACCAGCTGGCCAAGCAGCAGCACCCGGAATACCTGTGGATCGGCTGTTCCGATTCGCGCGTGCCGGCCAACCAGATCATCGGCATGGCACCGGGCGAAGTCTTCGTGCATCGCAACGTGGCCAACGTGGTGGTGCATACCGATCTGAACTGCCTGAGCGTGATCCAGTACGCCGTGGATCAGCTGAAGGTGAAGCACATCCTGATCGTGGGCCATTACGGCTGCGGCGGCGTGCACGCCAGCTTGAACAACACACGCGTGGGCCTGGCCGACAACTGGCTGCGCCATGTCGGCGATGTCGCGCAGAAACATTCGGCGATCATGGAGGCGATCGAGGATCCGGCGCTGAAGCATGCGCGCCTGTGCGAGTTGAACGTGATCGAGCAGGTGGTCAACGCCTGCCGCTCGACGATCGTGCAGGACGCCTGGGCACGCGGCCAGAAGCTGATGGTGCACGGTTGGGTATACAGTCTGAAGGACGGCCGGGTGCGCGAGATGGGCATTGACGTGGGCGCACCGGAAGACCTGCAGCCGGCCTACGAGAAGGCACTGTCCTACGTGCCGCGCCACGGTCGGCGCGACTGATTCTTCCTTTTACGGACATCTCCCATGCTTGCCTCGCCCATCAATCTGCTCGCTTGGATCGAAGAGAACCGGCATCTGCTGAAGCCGCCGGTCGGCAACAAGATGATCGAGAACGGCGATTTCATCGTGATGGTGGTAGGCGGCCCGAACAGCCGCACGGATTTCCATTACGACGAGGGCCCGGAGTGGTTCTATCAGCTTGAAGGGGAGATGACGCTGAAGGTGCAGGAGGATGGCGCGGTGCGCGACATTCCGATCCGCGCGGGCGAGATTTTCCTGTTGCCGGGCGGTGTGCCACATTCGCCGCGCCGCCCGCCAGGCGGTGTGGGCCTGGTGGTGGAGCGCAAGCGGCTGGCGCATGAGCGCGATGGGTTGATGTGGTTCTGCGAGCGGTGCAATCACAAGTTGTACGAGGAGTTTTTCGCGCTGGAGAACATCGAGACGGATCTGCCGAAGGTGTTCGATCGCTATCACTCGTCATTGGCGTTGCGCACGTGCGATGCGTGCGGGCATGTGGATCCGCTGCCTGCGAAGGTCGCTGTTGGGGGGTGATGGCTGGGTCGCTCCAGGGCGTCAGGACTTGAAAGCCTGAGAGCTTTAGAGCTTTAGAGCTTTAGAGCGTTAGAGCTTTAGAGCCCGCGGTTGAGGCGCCTGGGGGTGGGCCGGCTTGCAAGGAAAGAGCAGCGTCAACGGCAACTGCTGCTCTGCTGCGTCAGGGGCAGCTTCGAAAGTTGAAACCAACACCGGCCAAATGGGGGAGCAAGTGCCGCCGTTGTGTTCGATCACGTCCAGAGAGACGCCGCTGTAGCGAGTCGATGCACCCTCCACCGCTGCTGGCTCGCCCTCAGCTCTCAAGCCGCACGCCAACACAATCAAAGACGTAGCCCCGCCCCCGTTTCCCCGCGCGCCCCAGCCAATTGTCAGCGGGTCGGTGTGGGTGGGTCTGCAGGACCGTGTGCGGCATGGATGCCGCACTACGAGCCTACATGGACGTACTTGCGGCGGGTCCAGCAGGCCCACCCACACCGGCCCGTACACTGGAACGTCACTCCGTACGCTTTGGCTTTGGCTTTGGCTTTGGCTTTGGCTTTGGCTTTGGCTTCGGCATTGGCGCTGGGTCCCTTGAGCGCCAGCTGCCAATCACCAGCCCCCGCCAAATCAGCACCGCAAGCCAGATTCAGCCCACGCCCCCACCACCCGGATAAACTGTCGGCTCACTGACACCGCCGGTTGCACCATGTCCGAACTCCTCAGCCGCACCCATGCCGTTGCCCTGGACGCCGCCGACCCGCTGCGCGCCCTGCGCAACGAATTCGTCTTCCCGCAGCACAACCATCGCGACCAGACCTACTTCGTCGGCAACTCGCTGGGTCTGCAGCCGCGCGGGGCACGTGCCGCCGTCCAGGAAGTCATGGACAAATGGGCCTCGCTGGCGGTCGAAGGCCACTTCACCGGCGACACCCAGTGGCTGCACTACCACCGCCTGGTCAGCGAACAGCTCGCCCGCGTCGTCGGCGCCTTGCCCAGCGAAGTCGTGGCGATGAACACCCTCAGCGTCAACCTGCACCTGATGATGGTCAGCTTCTACCGGCCCACCGTCGAGCGCCCCGTCATCCTCATGGAGGCCGGCGCCTTCCCGACGGATCGGCATGCGGTGGAATCGCAGATCCGCTTCCATGGCTTCAACCCGGATACCGATCTGATCGAAGTGCAGCCCGACGAGCCCAACGGCACGATCTCGCTGCAGGCCATCGAACGCGCCATCACCGAACACGGCCCGCGCCTGGCGCTGGTGCTGTGGCCTGGCGTGCAGTACCGCAGTGGCCAGGTGTTCGATCTGGACGCCATCACCCGCATGGCGCGCCTGCAGGGCGCCCGCGTCGGCTTCGATCTGGCGCATTCGGTCGGCAATGTGCCGTTGCAGCTGCACGATATCGCGCCGGATTTCGCCGTGTGGTGCCATTACAAGTACCTCAACGCCGGCCCGGGCGCCGTGGCCGGCTGCTTCGTGCACGAACGCCATCACCGCGATGCCACGCTGCCGCGCTTCGCCGGCTGGTGGGGCCATGAAGAAGCCACCCGCTTCAAGATGGCGCCACAGTTCGTGCCCGCTGTCGGTGCCGAAGGCTGGCAGCTCAGCAATCCGCCGGTGCTGGGCCTGGCCCCGCTGCGCGCGGCCCTCGATGTTGTCGACAAAGCCGGCGGCATCGATGCGCTGCGGACCAAATCGCTGCGCCTGACCGGCATGCTGGATGCGCTGGTGCGTGCGCGCCTTTCAGGCGTGCTGGAGGTGCTGACGCCTTCGGAGCCGGATCGCCGCGGCTGCCAGCTGTCGCTGCGCGTGGCCGGTGGCCGCGAGCGCGGCCGCAGCCTGTTCGAGTACCTGCAGACCGTGGGTGTGCTCGGCGACTGGCGCGAGCCCGACGTGATCCGTATCTCGCCGACACCGCTGTACAACCGCTATCTCGACCTGCACCACTTCGTCGAGGAAGTGGACGCCTGGGCCGGTCGCTGACCCGGCCGCCCTCCCCGCCCCCACGGACATCGCCTTGATCGCTACCCCCTCCCGCTCGCTGAGCATCATCGGCGCTGGCCTGGCCGGTTCACTGCTGGCCATCCTGCTGTCCCGCCAGGGCTGGCAGATCACCTTGTATGAGCGCCGCGGCGATCCGCGCGTGAGCGATTACGAGTCCGGTCGTTCGATCAATCTGGCGCTGGCCGAACGCGGCCGGCACGCACTGCGCCAAGCCGGCGTGGAAGACGCGGTCATGGCCAAGGCGGTGATGATGCGCGGGCGCATGATCCACCCGCGCGAAGGCGAGCCGCAGCTGCAACGCTACGGGCGCGACGACAGCGAAGTGATCTGGTCGATCCACCGCAAAGACCTCAACACCACGCTTTTGCAGCTGGCCGAGGATGCCGGTGCGACCGTGCACTTCCACCGCCGCCTGCACACGGTGGATTTCGATGCCGGCTACGCGCGCTTCATCGACGACCGCGACGACCAGCCGCACGATATCCGCTTCGACACCCTGATCGGGGCCGACGGTGCCGGCTCGGCGCTGCGCGCGGCGATGAACCGCAAGCAGCCGCTGGACGAGCGCATCGACTTCCTGGACCACTCCTACAAGGAGCTGGAAATCCCGCCGACCGACGATGGCGGCTTCCGGATCGAGGCCAATGCACTGCACATCTGGCCGCGCGGGCACTACATGTGCATCGCGTTGCCGAACGACGAAGGCACGTTCACGGTCACCCTGTTCCTGCCCAACGAGGGCGATCCGAGCTTTGCCACCACCAACAGCGGGGCCGAGGCCGAAGCGCTGTTCGCGCGCGACTTCCCCGATGCGCTGGCGCTGATCCCGAACCTGCGCCGCGACTGGGAGCAGCATCCGCCGGGCCTGCTGGGCACGCTGCATCTCAAGCACTGGCATATGAAGGGCCGCGCGGTGCTGATCGGCGACGCGGCGCACGCGATGGTCCCGTTCCACGGCCAAGGCATGAACTGCGCCTTCGAAGACTGCATCGCCCTGGCCGCGCATCTGCTGGAGCAGGATTCGCTGGGCGAGGCCTTCGCTGCATTCGAAGCGGACCGCAAGCCGAACGCCGAGGCGATCCAGCAGATGGCGCTGGAGAACTACCTGGAGATGCGCGACCGCGTGGCCGATCCGCAGTTCCTGCTGCAGCGCGAACTGGAACAGGCGCTGCAGGCGCGCTGGCCGACCCGCTTCGTGCCGCACTACACGATGGTCACCTTCCTGCGTACCCCGTACGCCGTGGCGCTGGCGCGCACCGAGCTGCAGCGGCGCATGCTGGAGCAAGCCACTGCCGGGCACGACAGCCTGGCGCATATCGACTGGGCCGCACTGGAGCGGCTGGTCCACGAACAACTGCCCGTCCTGGAAGGTGCGCACTGATGGCCGACAGCTTCCTGTTCTATGACCTGGAAACCTTCGGTCAGGACCCGCGCCGCACGCGCATCGCGCAGTTCGCCGGTATTCGCACCGATGCCGATCTGAACATCATCGAAGCACCGGTCAGCTTCTACGTCAAACCGGCCGATGATCTGCTGCCCTCCCCGATCGCCACCCTGATCACCGGCATCACCCCGCAGCACGCGCTGAGCGCCGGCGTCACCGAGGCCGAAGCGTTCGCGCGGATCAACGACCTGATGGCGCAGCCGGGTACCTGCTCGCTGGGCTACAACACGCTGCGCTTCGACGATGAGTTCGTCCGCCACGGGCTGTTCCGCAACTTCTACGACCCCTATGAACGCGAGTGGCGCAACGGCAATTCGCGCTGGGATCTGCTGGACATGATGCGATTGCTGCATGCGCTGCGCCCGGACGGAATTGTCTGGCCGCAGCGCGAAGACGGCGCCACGTCATTCAAGCTCGAGCATCTGGCCACGGCCAACAACGTCCGCCAGGGCGAGGCACATGAAGCGCTGTCCGATGTGCACGCGACGATCGGCCTGGCGAAGCTGTTCAAGCAGGCCCAGCCGCGGCTCTGGGACTACGCGCTGAAGCTGCGTGACAAGCGCTTCGTGGGCAGCCTGCTGGATGTGGATGCGATGCAGCCGGTGCTGCACATCTCGATGCGCTATCCGGCCCAGCGCATGTGCGCGGCACCGGTGCTGCCACTGGCGCGCCATCCCTTCATCAACAACCGCATCATCGCGTTCGATCTGGAGGGCGATATCGAGCCGCTGCTCGATCTGCCACCGGAAACCATCGCCGCGCGCCTGTACACCCGCGCGGCCGACATGGCCGAGGGTGAGCAGCGCGTGCCGCTCAAGGAAGTGCATCTCAACAAGGTCCCGGCGCTGGTCGCCTGGAACCATCTACGCCCGGCCGACCATGCGCGGCTGGGCATCGACCCGGCCGCGATCGAAGCCAACGCCGAGCGCCTGCGACAGATCGGCCCGGCCCTGGCCGAAAAAGTTCGCCAGGTGTATTCAGGTGAGCGCTCGCTGGCGCCGAGCGATGTGGACGCCTCGCTCTACGACGGCTTCCTGGCCGACGGCGACAAATCCCTGATGGCACGCATCCGCACCAGCCCGCCGGCCGAACTGGCCAGCTTCGCCGAGCGCCTGCGCGACCCGCGCATGCCCGAGCTGCTGTTCCGGTACCGCGCCCGGAACTACCCGGACACCCTGGACACCACTGAGCGCTCACGCTGGAACGACTATCGTCGCCAGCGCCTGCTCGGCGATGCATCGCTGGGCGAACAGACCCTGCCGCAGTTCACCGCGCAGCTGGATGCACTGGCCGCAGAGCACGCCGACGATGCCGGCAAGCTCGCCCTGCTGCAGCACCTGCGCGACTGGGGCACCCACCTGCAGAGCAGCCTATGAGTACGTATTTCAGCCCGGCCACCTTCACCTTCCTGCGCGGCCTGGCCCGCAACAACGACAAGACCTGGTTCAACGAGCACAAGCCGAAGTACGAAGAGCACGTCCGCCAGCCGTTCCTGCGCCTGATCACCGATCTGCAGCCGGACCTGGCCGCAGTCAGCGAGCACTTCCGCGCCGATCCGCGCACCGTGGGTGGGTCGTTGTTCCGCATCTACCGCGATGCGCGCTTCTCCAACGACAAGTCGCCCTACAAGAGCTGGCAGGGCGCACGCCTGTTCCATGAGCGGCGCAAGCAGGTGCCAGCCCCGTCGTTCTACATCCACCTGCAGCCGGGCGAGAGCTTCGTCGGCGCCGGCCTGTGGCATCCCGAGCCGGCCACGCAGCGCAAGGTGCGGCATTTCATCGTCGACAACCCGGGCAGCTGGAAGGCCGCCGCGCATTCGCCGGTGCTGCGCAAGAAGTTCGATTTCGAGGAAAGCGAAAAGCTGGTGCGGGCCCCGCGCGGGTTCGAGCCGGAGTTCGAGTTCATCGACGATCTCAAGCACCGCAACTGGGTGTTCTGGCGCTCGCTGGACGACGCCACGATGACCGGGCCGCGACTGCGCCAGACCATCGCAGCCGACCTGGTCACGCTGGCCCCGTTCGTGGATTACCTGTGTGCGGCGCTGGACCTGGAATTCTGAGCTTCACGTGCGCTGACGCCCGGTGGGTCAAGCTGGGCACCATGACGACAAGGCAGATCCGATGAAGAAGCTGCTGTGGTTGCTGGTCACCGTGCTGCTGGTGCTGGCCGGCATCGTGTTCGGCGGCCCCTACGTGACCGTGCATGGCCTCAGCCGCGCGATCGAACAGCGCGACACCGCCAGACTCGACCGTTACGTGGATTTCCCGATGCTGCGCGCCAACCTGCGCGCCCAGCTGAGCGATTACGTGGTGCGCCGCGCGGGTCCGGACATGCAGTCCAGCCTGTTCGGTGCGTTGCTGCTCTCGGCCGGTGACCGGCTGAGCGCGACCGCCGTGGACGCACTGGTGACCCCCACCGGCATCGGTGCGCTGCTGGAGGGCCACACCCTGTGGAAGCGCGCCAGCAGCGACCTGGACAGCCCCAGCAACGATGCCTACGCGGCGCCACGGCCGGCACGGCCGCTGAACGGCGCCACCCACCATTTCGAGTCGCTGTCGCGGTTCACCGCCACCACCCATACCCCGCAGGGCGCGCCGGTGGTCTTCATCCTGCAGCGCTCGGGGCTGCGCTGGCGCCTGGTCGACATCCGGCTGCCATTGAACCCCGAAAGCACCGCCCCGTCGGTCCTGCCGATCCAGTAGGTACCCACCGTTGGTGGGTACATAGGCGCCACCGTTGGTGGGTACATGGGCGCCACCGTTGGTGGGTACATGGCCCCCACGCACCATCAGCCGTCGTTGGCGACCCCATGCGGCACGTGCCCGGCGGCCACGCTCTGGTGTTGCAGCGCGCTGTCGATGTTGTGCTGGGAATCGTCGAAGAAGATGTCCGCGCCGAACGCTTCCAGGAACGGGCCCTTGTGGCGGCCGCCCAGGAACAGCGCCTCGTCCAGGCGCACGCCCCACTCGCGCAGCGTGCGGATGACCCGCTCGTGCGCCGGTGCCGAACGCGCAGTGACCAGCGCGGTGCGGATCGGCGCATCTTCGCCCGAGGGGAACACGGCCTGCAGGGTGTGTAGGGCCGAGAGGAAATTGCGGAACGGACCGCCACTGAGCGGCTCACGGGCGTTCTCACGCTCATGGCGGCCGAACGCTTCCACGCCCTGCTCGCGCGAAATGCGTTCGCTCTCATCGCCGAAGATCACCGCATCACCATCGAAGGCGATGCGCAGCTGGCCCAGCGGACGGCCCAGATCGACCTGTTCGGCTGCGGCGATGGTCTCGCCCGGCGGCTTGGGCAGGATGGTCGCGGCAGCGATCCCGTGCAGCAGCGCGCGCCGCACCGACTCCGGGTTGGCCGACAGGAACAGATCAGTGCCGAACGGCTTCACATACGGCCAGGTCGGCTCGCCCGCGGTGAAGGTCGCGCGGATGATGCCCAGGTCGTAGTGCTGGATCGAATTGAAGATGCGCAGGCCGGTATCGGCGGAGTTGCGCGACAGCAGGATCACTTCCACCCGCGGCTGTTCCGGCGACTGGCCCTGGTTGAGCGCGAGCAGCTTGCGTACCACCGGGAAGGCCACGCCGGGGCGCAGCACATCATCTTCGTGCTTGCGCTGGTACTCGGCATAGGCATCGACGCCTTCGGCCTCGAACAGCGCGTGGCCCTCTTCCAGATCGAACAGGGCCCGCGACGTCACGGCAACGGTCAGCAAACGGGGGGTGTTGTCGCCCATGGCAATCAGCAATCCAATGCGGCCGCAGCGGCCGGCCAGCCATTCTCCCACAGTGCATGGCCAGCACGGCCGTGCGCCGTCAGAACATGAACTGTTCGCTCAGGATCCGGTCTTCCAGATTGTGCTCCGGGTCGAACAGCATGGTGACGCGGCGTTCGCGCGATTCGCGGATGGTCACTTCCACCACATCGCGGGTTTCGTGCGAATCGGCGGTGACGCTGACCGGGCGCTTGTACGGGTCGAGCACCCGGAAGCGCACTTCGGTGTCCGCCTTGAGGATCGCACCCCGCCAGCGGCGCGGACGGTACGGCGCCAACGGCGTCAGCGCGATCGTGTGCGAGCCCAGCGGCAGGATCGGGCCATGCGCGGAATAGTTGTAGGCGGTGCTGCCGGCCGGGGTGGCGACCAGCACCCCGTCGCCGATCAGCTCGGCCACGCGCTCCTGGCCATTGAGGTCGATGCCGATATGCGCGGCCTGGCGGGTCTGCCGCAGCAGCGAGACGTCGTTGTAGGCCAGCGAGCCGGTGGTGGTGCCGGACTCGGTCAACGCCAGCATCTCCAGCGGCCGCAGGTTGGCCGGCTCCGCGGCCGCCAGGCGCGCGGGCAGATCATCATCACGGAACTGGTTCATCAGGAAGCCCACCGTGCCCAGCTTCATGCCGAACACCGGCTTTTCCAGCGCACCATAGCGATGCAGCGTCTGCAGCAGGAAGCCATCCCCCCCCAACGGGCACAGCACCTCGGCCTGCTCGGGCGTGTAGTCGCCATAGCGGGCCCGCATCTGTGCCAGGGCGAGCTGCGCCGCTTCGGTGGAGCTGGCCATGAAGGCGATACGGGGGGTGTCGCTCATCGGTGAATCCGGGTGGGGTATGCCGGCAAGAGCATAACCGTTCGTGCCGGTCGCGGGCCGGCACGGACGGAAACGAAAACGGCCCCGCCGAAGCGGAGCCGTGTGTTTCTCATGCAATGCCGTTACCGGCCCCCGCCCATCCCTCTGGAGCAGAGCCCCCCTGAGTCAGGGGGGCGCGCCGAAGGCGCGGGGGTCTGGAAGCATCGTTTGCATGGGGCCCACGGTTTGCAAGGCAAACCGTGGGGCGTCAGCGCGAATGCGCCAACGCACCATGCTTACGCACCATGCGAAGCCAGCTGACCCAGGCGCTGGACCGCGACCGAAACGGTCGGGTAGTCCAGGGTCTTCTGCTCGGCCAGCTCGGCCAGCATCGCCAGGGTGAAGCGCAGGCTGCTGTCATCGCGGCCCATCCAGGCGGCGACCTTGGCCTCGGCGCTGCTGCCCTTCATCGACAGGACCTGGGCAGCCAGGTTGCGATGGTGAGCGGCCAGCTCGTCGCGCAGCACGCCGCGGGCCACGGCGTGCCAGCGGCCGTTGACCTCCAGCGCGTCGATCTGCTCGAACAGCCACGGCAGCTGCAGGGCGTCGCCCAGGCGGAAGTGGACCTTGGAGACGTCCACCGGCTTGAGCTTGCGGGTGCGGGCCAGTTCGATGATGTCGAACGCCGGCTCCAGGAACTGCAGTTCCGAGAGCTGCTGCGACAACGCCGGCGGCAGGCCCTTGTCCTTCCACTCCTGCACGCTGGCCTCGTAGGCCGGGCGCTGCGAATCCGGCAGCACGCCCGAGGCGTCGCGGATGTCGTTGAACGCGGCCTGGTAGCGGTTGACGGCTTCGGTGATGCCCGGCATGGCGCCCGGGCGCGAGAGCAGCCAGCGCACGAACGAACGCTGCAGCTTCCAGATCACTTCCAGCGCATCGATCTGCACCGACTCCGGCAACGTGCCATCGAGGGCGTCGATCTGTGCCCACAGTGCACGTGCATCCAGCGTTTCACGGCTGATCGTGTACGCCTTGGCGACCTCGGCCACGGTGCGGCCGGTGTCTTCCTGCATGCGCATCAGGAAGGTGGCGCCCATGCGGTTGATGGTCTGGTTGGTCACGGCCGTGGCGATGATTTCGCGCTTCAGGCGGTGACGCTCCATCGCATCGGCGTACTTCTTCTGCAGCGGCGTCGGGAAGTAGCGCTGCAGCTCCTTGGACAGGTACGGATCTTCCGGAATGTCCGACTCGAGCAGCTGCTGGAAGGCCACCAGCTTGGAGTAGGACAACAGCACCGACAGTTCCGGACGGGTCAGGCCCTGGCCACGCGCCTTGCGTGCGGACAGTTCCGCATCCGAGGGCAGGTACTCGATCTGGCGATCCAGCAGGCCCTGCTGTTCCAGCGTGCGGATGAAGTGCTGCTTGGACCCCAGGCGCTTGACCGCCATGCGTTCCATCAGGCTCAGCGCCTGGTTCTGACGGTAGTTGTCCATCAGCACCAGCGCGGCCACTTCGTCGGTCATCGAGGCCAGCAGCTTGTTGCGCTGTTCGACGGTCAACTTCTTGGCCCGCACCACATCGTTGAGCAGGATCTTGATGTTGACTTCGTGATCGGAGGTGTCCACACCGGCCGAGTTGTCGATGAAGTCGGTGTTGAGCAGCACGCCGGCCTGGGCGGCTTCGATACGGCCCAGCTGGGTCATGCCCAGGTTGCCGCCCTCGCCCACCACCTTGCAGCGCAGCTCGCCGCCATTGACGCGCAGCGCGTTGTTGGCGCGGTCGCCGACATCGCTGTGCTGCTCGCTCGCCGCCTTGACGTAGGTACCGATGCCGCCGTTCCACAGCAGGTCGACCGGCGACTTCAGGATCGCGCTCATCAGGTCGTTCGGGGTCATCGCCTTGATGCCCTCGTCCAGGCCGAGTACCTCACGGACCTGCGGGGTGATCTCGATGGACTTCAGCGTACGCGGGTACACGCCACCGCCCTTGCTGATCAGCTTGGCATCGTAATCGGCCCAGCTGGAGCGCGGCACGGTGAACAGACGCTCACGCTCGACGAAGGTCGTGGCCGCATCCGGGTTCGGGTCCAGGAAGATGTGGCGGTGATCGAATGCCGCGACCAGGCGGATATGGCGCGACAACAGCATGCCGTTGCCGAACACGTCGCCGGACATGTCGCCCACGCCGACCGCGGTGAAGTCCTGGCTCTGGCTGTCACGGCCCAGCGCACGGAAGTGGCGCTTGACCGACTCCCACGCACCGCGGGCGGTGATGCCCATGCCCTTGTGGTCGTAACCGACCGAGCCACCGGAGGCGAACGCGTCGCCCATCCAGAAGCCGTGCGCCACGGCCAGGCCGTTGGCGATGTCGGAGAAGGTCGCGGTGCCCTTGTCGGCGGCCACCACCAGATACGGGTCGTCCATGTCGTGGCGGACCACGTCCACCGGCGGCACGATCTTGTTGTTGACGATGTTGTCGGTGATGTCCAGCAGGCCCTGGATGAACAGCTTGTAGCAGGCCACGCCGTTGGCGAACACCGCATCACGGTCACCGTTGACCGGCGGCATCTTGGCGAAGAAACCGCCCTTCGCGCCGACCGGCACGATCACCGTGTTCTTGACCATCTGTGCCTTGACCAGGCCCAGCACCTCGGTACGGAAATCTTCGCGACGATCCGACCAGCGCAGGCCACCACGAGCCACGGCGCCGAAGCGCAGGTGGGTACCTTCCACGCGCGGGCCGTACACGAAGATTTCGCGGTACGGACGCGGCTTGGGCAGGTCCGGCACCAGCGCCGAATCGAACTTGAAGCTGATGACGTGGCCCGGACGGCCCTCGGCATCGGTCTGGTAGTAGCTGGTGCGCAGGGTCGCATCGATCACGCCCATGAAGCTGCGCAGGATGCGGTCTTCATCGAGGCTGGAGACGCGGTCCATCAGCTTGAGCAGCGCATCGCGCGCGGCGTCCATCTGCACGGTGCGGTCGCCCTTGCGCGCATCGACCACGGTCTTGAGCACTTTCAGGGTGGCTTCGTCACCGCCGGCGAGCACGGTCAGATGCGCGCGCAGCTGGGCCTGGCCCTCGGCGATCGCGTCCTTGCTCTCGTGGCCGGTGGCCGGATCGAAGCGCGCTTCGAACAGCTCCACCAGCAGACGGGCCAGCAGCGGGTAGCGGGTGAAGGTGCCTTCCACATAGGCCTGCGAGAACGGCACGCCGGTCTGCAGCAGGTACTTGCAGTAGCCACGCAGCATCGCCACCTGGCGCCAGTGCAGGCCGGCCGCGAGCACGAGGCGGTTGAAGCCGTCGTTCTCGGCATCGCCGTGCCACACGCGGGCGAAGGTTTCACCGAAGGCGGCATCGACGCTCGGCGCATCGATCGCACCAGCCACCGATTCCACTTCGAAGTCCTGCACATACACCGGGGCGTTATCGACCGTCAGACGGTACGGACGCTCGGCGATGACACGCAGGCCCATGTTTTCCATCATCGGCAACGCATCGGACAGCGGAATATCGTCCAGCTGGCGGTACAGCTTCAGGCGCAGCCCATCGCCGCCTTCGCGCTGCACGGCCTGCAGGCTCAGGCGCAGGTCGTCCGGGCCGGTCAGCGCGTCGAGCTGGCTGACGTCGTTGGCGGCGATCTCGGTGCTGGAGTCTTCGATGTAACCGGCCGGCAACGCCTTGCCGATACGCGCCGCGATGCGCAGGCCTTCGCCCTCACCGTGACGGGCCACCAGCGCTTCGCGCAGATCGTCCTGCCAGTTGCGCAGCACCTGGGCCAGTTTCTGCTCCAGTGCGCTGGTATCCACTTCCAGGGTCTGGCCAGCCTTCGGGCGCACGATCAGGTGCACCTGGGCCAGCGGCGACTCACCGAGCACGACCGAGCTGTCCACGTACTCGCCCTGCAGGGCATCCTTGAGCATGGCTTCGATGCGCAGGCGCACATCGGTGTTGAAGCGTTCGCGCGGCAGGTACACCAGCGCGGAGATGAAACGGCTGTACTTGTCACGGCGCAGGAACAGACGGCTGCGCACGCGCTCCTGCAGGCCCAGCACGCCCATGGCGGTGCGGAACAGCTCATCTTCGCTGGACTGGAACAGCTCTTCGCGCGGCAGGGTTTCCAGAATGTGGCGCAGGGCCTTGCCGCTGTGGCTGCTCGGTGCCAGGCCGGACTTGCTCATCACGTATTCGTGGCGCTGACGCACCAGCGGGATCTCCCACGGGCGGCGGTTGTACGCGCTGGAGGTGAACAGGCCCAGGAAGCGCTGCTCGCCGATGATCTTGCCCTTGGCGTCGAATTCGAGCACGCCGATGTAATCCATGTAGCCGGCGCGATGCACGCGCGAGCGGGCATTGGTCTTGGTCAGGATCAGCGCGTCCTTCAACCCGGTGGTGGCATTGAGGCCCTGCGCAGCGAGCGTCTTGACCGGACGGGCGGCGGACTTGTCCTGCCCGCGCATCAGGCCCAGGCCGGTGTCGTTGAGCGGAGCCAGCACGTCTTCCTTGCCCTGCTTCTCCACGCGGTACTCGCGGTAGCCGAAGAAGGTGAAGTGGTTGTCGGCGGCCCAGCGCAGGAATTCCTGCGCTTCGGCGCGCGAGGCGGCATCCACCGGCAGCTGGCGGCTGCCCAGGTCGTCGGCCAGGCTCTGCGCCTTGGCACGCATCGCGTCCCAATCGCGGACGATGGCACGCACCTCGTCCAGCGCCTTGATGATGGCCTTCTCGACGTCGGCCATGGCCTCGGCCGGCTGGCGGTCGATCTCCAGCAGCATCACCGATTCGGCGGTGCCGTCGCTGACACCGGTCAGCTTGCCGGCCTTGTCACGGGCGAAGCGGATCACCGGGTGACCCAGTACATGCACGCCCACGCCATGCTCGGCCAGCGACATCGTCACCGTGTCGACCAGGAACGGCATATCGTCGTTGACGATCTGCAACACCGTGTGCGGCGACTCCCACCCGTTGCTCTTCAGCGTCGGGTTGAACACGCGGACGTTGGCCTTGCCGGACTTGCGCACACGCGCGAATTCCAGCGTGTCCGCTGCCAGTGCGGCCCACTCCTCGGCGCTGTGGTGCGGGAACTCGTCCGCCTCCATGCGCTTGTAGAAGTCGGCGGCAAAAGCCACTGCCTCGGCCTGCCCGGCCGCCGGGTAGCGCTTGCGCAAGGCCGTGTACACCGGCTCCAGCGAGAAGCCCACTGGCGAAACAGTCTGCGTATCGGCTGGTTTGGATTTGTTTTTCACGGTCTTGGCTGCTGGTTTTTGCGGTTTCATGACGGAGCGGTGCGTGATGCTCAGTTGGGAAAATGAAATTGTAGGCCTACCGCACAGAAATACCTTGCTGCAGGACGGAATAAGGTCTTTCGGGTTGGGTCCCGTTTACATCGGCACGATCAATTCGGCCGAGTACGGATCAACGCATCGGGGTTTCCTCCGACGCAGCATCGGCCGCTTCCGTTGCCACTTGACGTTGGCTATCAAACGCCGCTGAAAAACAAGGCTTCTACAATTCTGAACTGGACGGTATAGTCCACCCCGTGACTCCCCCACCCCCCGCCGCCAGCACCCTGGACGCGCGCGATCACCGCGTGTTCGATGCCGTGCGCGAACTGCTTGCCAGCCAGGGCATGCAACTGAGCATGGACGCGGTGGCACAGCACGCTGGATGTTCCAAGCAGACCCTCTACAGCCGTTATGGCAATAAACAGGAACTGCTGAAGCGGGTGATGCAGCGGCACGTCTGCCGCGCCACCGCCGGGCTGCGCTCACTCGACGGTGACGACCTGCGCGGCAGTCTGCTGCGGTTCGCCAACGACTATCTGGATCACTTCAACCAGCCGCATGTGGTCCAGGCCCGCCGCCTGATCGCCGCCGAGTCCAGTCAGTTCCCGCAGGAAGCCCGTACGCTCTACCAGAACGGGGCCGGAGCCTTGGCACTTCATGTTTCTGAATGGCTGGCAACGCGTTCCGCCGAGGGTCAGCTGAGGCATGACGACCCGCACTTCATGGCTGAACTGCTATTGAGCATGATCGCCGGCTTGGATTTCGAGAAACAGCGTTTCCACATCCCCCACCGCGATGACGCCGCCGTGCGCCGCCGCTGGGCAGAATTCTCCGTCGACAGCTTCCTGCGCGCATTCGCTGCGCCCGATGCGGCCACGGCTTCGTATTCAAACCAACACCGGAGCTTCTCCTGATGATCGCCCCACTCCGCACCCTTGCCCTGACGTGCGCAGTCGCCCTTGCGTTGACCGCCTGCAAAAAGGAAGAGCAGCAGGCCCCGCCGCCGCCGGAGGTGGGCGTGATCGAGGCCAAGCCGCAGACCCTGCCGCTGCAGCGTGAGCTGGTCGGCCGTCTGTCGCCGTTCCGCAGCGCCGATGTGCGCGCCCGCGTCCCAGGCGTGCTGCTCAAGCGCGTCTATCAGGAAGGCTCGGATGTGAAGGAAGGCCAGGTGCTGTTCCTGATCGACCCGGCGCCGCTGCGCGCAGCACTCAATGCCTCCCAGGCCGAGCTGGCGTCGGCGCAGGCCACCGCCGCCAACGCCAAGGCCGCCGCCAACCGCGCCCGCTCGCTGGCCCCGCAGGCTTACGTCTCCAAGTCCGACCTGGATGCGGCCGAAGCCACCGAGCGCACTGCCGCTGCCGCCGTGCAGCAGGCCCAGGCCTCGCTGGCCAGCGCGCGGATCAACCTGGGCTATGCCGAAGTGCGCTCGCCGATCAGCGGCCGCGCCGGCAAGCAGCAGGTCACTGAAGGTGCGCTGGTTGGCCAGGGCGATGTGACCCTGCTGACCACCGTGGATCAGCTCGACCCGCTGTACGTGAACTTCTCGATGAGCGTGGACGAACTGACCCAGATGCGCGCGGCCCAGGCCAAGGGCGCCCTGGCGCTGAGCGGGGACGGCAAATCCACGGTGCAGGTGAAGCTGGCCGACGGCACGGTCTATGACCAGCCGGGCACGCTGGACTTCTCCTCGACCACGGTCGACCCGGCCACCGGCGCGGTCTCGCTGCGCGCGGTACTGCCCAACCCGCAGCAGATCCTGCTGCCGGGCGCCTTCGTCAGCTTCCAGGCGACCCTGGGTGAGCGCAACAACGCCTACCTGGTGCCCCTGCAGGCGCTGCAGCGCGACACCACCGGCGGCTACGTGCTGGTGGTGGGCAAGGACGGCAAGGTCGCCCGCAAGAATGTGAAGAGCGAAGGCCAGCAGGGCAGCAACTGGCTGCTCAGCGGCGGTCTGGATGCCGGTGATCAGGTCATCGTGGCCGGCGTACAGAAAGTCAAGGAAGGCGAACCGGCCAAGGCTGCCCCGTGGAACCCGGCCGCCGGCAACGGCAATGGCCAGGCCCCGGCGGGGGCTGCTCCGGCAGGGGCCGCTCCGGCGGCTGCCGCCAAGCCTGATGCCGCGGCCGCCCCGGCCGATGCCGCCGCCGCAAAGTCCGACGCCGCTCCGGCTGCCGAACCGAACAAGCAATAACGGGAAGCCTCCGTCATGCCTAAATTTTTCATTGAACACCCGGTATTCGCCTGGGTGGTCGCGATCCTGATCTCGCTTGCGGGCGTGATCTCGATCCTGGGTCTGGGCGTGGAGTCCTACCCGAGCATCGCGCCTCCCCAGGTGACGGTGAGCGCCACCTACCCCGGCGCCAGCGCCGACACCGCTGAAAAGTCGGTCACCCAGGTGATCGAGCAGCAGCTGACCGGTATCGATCACCTGCTGTACTTCAGCTCGTCCTCGGCCTCCAACGGCCGCGTCACCATCACCCTGACCTTCGAAACCGGCACCGATGCCGATATCGCCCAGGTCCAGGTGCAGAACAAGGTCTCGCTGGCAACGCCTCGCCTGCCCACTGAAGTGACCCAGCAGGGCGTGGTGGTGGCCAAGGCCAACGCCGGCTTCCTGATGGTGGTGGCCCTGCAGTCCGACAGCGCCTCGATCGACCGCGATGCGCTCAACGACATCGTCGGTTCGCGCGTGCTCGACCAGATCTCGCGTATCCCCGGCGTGGGCAGCACCCAGCAGTTCGGTTCCGAGTACGCCATGAACATCTGGCTCAACCCGGAAAAGATGCAGGGTTATGGCTTGTCGGCCACGCAGGTGCTGGCCGCGATCAAGGACCAGAACGTGCAGTTCGCGGCCGGTTCGCTGGGCTCGGATCCCTCGCCCGAGGGGCACTACTTCACCGCGACCGTGTCGGCCGAAGGCCGCTTCAGCTCGCCGGAAGAGTTCGAGAACATCATCCTGCGCGCCAATGCAGACGGCTCGCGCGTGCTGCTCAAGGACATCGCCCGGATCGCCTTCGGTGCGAACAACTACGGCTTTGACACCCAGTACAACGGCAAGCCGACCGGTGCGTTCGCGATCCAGCTGCTGCCGGGCGCCAACGCGCTGAACGTGGCCAATGCGGTCACCTCGAAGATGGACGAGCTCAAGCCGAGCTTCCCGGCCGGTGTCAGCTGGTTCTCGCCGTACGACAGCACCACCTTCGTGAAGATCTCGATCGAGGAAGTGGTCAAGACCCTGATCGAAGCGGTCGTGCTGGTCTTCCTGGTGATGCTGATCTTCCTGCAGAACTTCCGCGCCACGCTGATCCCGACCCTGGTCATCCCGGTCGCACTGCTGGGCACGTTCCTGGGCATGAGCATCATCGGCTTCACCATCAACCAGCTGACGCTGTTTGCGATGGTGCTGGCAATCGGCATCGTGGTCGATGACGCGATCGTGGTCATCGAGAACGTCGAACGCATCATGACCGAGGAGAAGCTGCCGCCCAAGGCCGCCACCCAGAAGGCCATGACCCAGATCACCGGTGCAGTGGTGGCCATTACCGTGGTGCTGGCAGCGGTGTTCATTCCGTCGGCCCTGCAGGGCGGCGCCGCCGGTGAGATCTACAAGCAGTTCGCGCTGACGATCGCCATCGCGATGGCCTTCTCGGCCTTCCTGGCCCTGGGCTTCACCCCGGCGCTGTGCGCGACGTTCCTCAAGCCGACGCACAACGACAACCCGAACATCGTCTACCGCACCTTCAACAAGTACTACGACAAGGTCAGCAACACCTACGTGGGCCACATCACCTCGGCGGTGAAGCATGCCCCGCGCTGGATGATCCTGTTCGTGGTGCTGACCGCGCTGTGCGGCTTCCTGTTCACGCGCATGCCGGGCAGCTTCCTGCCGGAAGAAGACCAGGGCTATGCGCTGGCGATCGTGCAGCTGCCGCCGGGCTCGACCAAGTCGCAGACCAACCACGCCTTTGCCCAGATGCGCGGCATCCTGGAAAAGCAGGATGGCTTCGAAGGCATGCTGCAGGTGGCGGGTTTCAGCTTCGTCGGCTCCGGTGAAAACGTGGGCATGGGCTTCATCCGCCTCAAGCCCTGGGCGGACCGCGACATCACGGTGCCCGAGTTCATCAACAACATGAACGGCGCGTTCTTCGGCATCAAGGAAGCGCAGATCTTCGTGGTCAACCTGCCGACCGTGCAGGGCCTGGGCCAGTTCGGCGGCTTCGACATGTGGCTGCAGGACCGTGGCGGCGTGGGCTATGAGCAGCTGACGCAGGCCCGCAACATCCTGCTCGGCAAGGCAGCGCAGGAAAGCGACCTGCTGACCGGCGTGCGCCCGAACGGCCTGGAAAACGCCCCGCAGCTGCAGTTGCACGTGGATCGCGTGCAGGCGCAGACCATGGGTCTGTCGGTCTCGGACGTCTACAGCACCATCCAGCTGATGCTGGCCCCGGTGTACGTCAACGACTTCTTCTATGAAGGCCGCATCAAGCGCGTGACCCTGCAGGCCGATGGCCCGTACCGCACCGGTGCGGAGTCGTTGAACAGCTTCTACACGCCCAGCACGCTGCAGACCAACGCCGACGGTACGCAGGCGATGATTCCGCTGAGCACCGTGGTGAAGTCCGAGTGGGTGTCCGCCCCGCCGTCGCTGAGCCGCTACAACGGTTACTCGGCGGTCAACATCGTCGGTTCGCAGGCGGAAGGCCGCAGCTCGGGCGAGGCGATGCAGGCGATGGAACGGATCGTCAACGACGACCTGCCGGCCGGCTTCGGCTACGACTGGTCGGGCATGTCCTACCAGGAAATCCTGGCCGGCAACGCCGCGACCCTGCTGCTGGTGCTGTCCATCGTGGTGGTGTTCCTCTGCCTGGCCGCACTGTATGAAAGCTGGTCGATCCCGGTGGCGGTGCTGCTGGTGGTGCCGCTGGGTGTCCTCGGCGCCCTGGCCTTCTCGCTCGCCCGTGGCCTGCCGAACGATCTGTACTTCAAGATCGGCCTGATCACGGTGATCGGCCTGGCGGCGAAGAACGCGATCCTGATCGTGGAGTTCGCGGTGGAACAGCGGGCCGCGGGCAAGAACCTGCGCGAGGCGACCATCGAAGCCTCCCGCCTGCGCTTCCGCCCGATCCTGATGACCTCGTTCGCCTTCATCATGGGCGTGGTGCCGATGGCCATCTCCACCGGTGCCGGCGCCAACGCGCGTCACGCGATCGGTACCGGCGTGATCGGCGGCATGGTGTTCGCCACCTTCCTCGGTCTGCTGATGATCCCGGTGTTCTTCGTGGTGGTCCGCCGCATGCTGGGTGACAAGCTGGACGAACCCTCCAAGGAGTTCCTGGAGCGCCAGGGCGAAGCCAACACGGCGCACCGTCCGGATCGTTGATCTGGCGGTGACGCCCTGAAACGGAAAAGCCCCGGCGCGAGCCGGGGCTTTTTTGTGGGCGGTGCATGACGGGTAGCAACTGTCTTATCAGGTGCAGACCAACGCGGCCTCGGCGTCCCGCTTGCGGGCGTTGAGGATGACCAGCATCTTGCGCATGACCGCTACCAGCGCCACCTTGC
>NZ_JBDJMT010000021.1:0-59467 GCF_039674045.1 Stenotrophomonas sp. TWI602 | reverse complement strand
CGGCGGCCTCCAGTCCGGGTCCGGGGCGGGGCTGTGGCTTGCGCCGCCCTGCGGGGGGGGGGCGGCCCCCCGCGCCCCCCCCGCCCCTGCTGCATGCTGCCCCGCCATGCGTCCAGGAACTGGCGGCGCTTGAGGCCGTCCAGGTAGACCAGCAGGCCCGGGCCGAGTTGGATCGGGCGGTAGCTGCGCTCGGGCGAGGCGCCCCGCCGTTGGCCCGCCGCGGGCAGGATCGGCATCAACCGCGCTTCGCGGGAGAGCACCTGTTGTCCACGGGGCGACAGCAGATAATCCAGGAACCGGCGGGCTTCATCGGGGTGCTTGCCGCCGCGCGGGATCACCGCGGTGCGCAGCATCACCAGGGTGTAGTCCTCCGGCTCGATGATGCCCAGCGGCGCACCGGCATCGATGCGCGCCTGCGCATACGAGCCCAGCACGTTGTAGACCAGCGAGAGCTGGCCGCTGCTGACCCGGTCGAGCAGCACGCCGGTGCGCTCCTCCAGCTGCACGCGGTTGTCGCCCAGCGCTCCAAGCAGCGCGCCGGCCATGCTGCCGCGTTGGCCGTCCTGGGTGGCAAGCAGATAGCCGACACTGCTGCGCTGCACATCGTAGGTCCCCACCCGGCCCAGCAACGGCGCATCCGGCGCCCGCAGCAGCTCCAGCAATTGACGCCGCGTGTGCGGCACCCGCGCCGCCGGCAGCATGCGCGTGTTGTAGACCATCGCCACCGGCTCGTAGCTGATCCCGAATGCCTCATGCCGCCACTGCGCCCAAGCGGGCAACGCATCGGTCTGCGCCGAGCGGTGCGGTAGCGCATGGCCGTCGTTGACCAGCTTGGCCTGCAGGTCCATGCCACTGCTGATCAGCATGTCCGGTGAAGCCGGTCCGCTGCGATCGCGCAGGTAGCGCGCATACATGTCCTGCGTGATGATGTCCTCGTAGACGATCTCCGTGCCGGGATGCAGGCGCTGGTAGTCGGCGATCACCGTGGCGAAGACTTCGATGTCGGTCGAGCCGTGGATGCGCAGCTGCGCGGTGGGCACGCCCTGTGCCGGGAAGCGCTGCACATCACCCGGATCAGCGAAGACCGTGGTGGTGAACAGCAACATCAACAGGCCATGCCAGCGTTTCATGCGTGCCTCCTCGGCAGCCGGATGGTGGCGACCAGCCCGCCACCCACACGGTTGGCCAGATCGATGTGGCCGCCATGACTGTCGACCACGCGCTTGACGATCGCCAGGCCCAGTCCGGCGCCGCCGGCCGCCGCGCCTTCGCCGCGCGCGAAGCGTTCGAACACCCGCTCCGCATCGGCGGCCGCGATCCCGGGACCGTGGTCGGCGATGGTCAGCACGCAGTGGCTGTCATCGGTGGTCAGCGCCAGCTGCAGTACGCCGTCGCCGCCGTATTTGAGCGCATTGTCGATCAGGTTCTTGATCGCTTCGCGCAGCAGCAGTGCATCCCCGTTGACCCACGCCGGATCGCTGGTCACCGCCAGCTGTACGCGAGGTGCGGGCAATGCCTGCGGCAAGGCCTCGTGCAGGGCCTGGTGCACGATCTCGGCCAGGTCGACCAGGGCGAAACGCTGCAGGTTCGCGCGATGGATAACGCTGGCATCGCTGAGCAGCTGATTGAGAAGGCGGCTCATGTGCGTCGCGTTGCGCTCGATCGCCTGCAGGCTGCGTCGCATGTCCTCCGGATCTTCATCATCCAGCGCGAGCTGGGCCTGCGCGCGCAGGGCCGCCAGCGGCGTGCGCATCTGGTGCGCGGCCTCGGCCATGAAGGCGCGCAGCGTTTCATTGCTGGTCGACAGCCGGCCCATGAAGTGGTTCAGCGCACCAACCATCTGGTCCATTTCCTGCGGTGTGGCGGCGTCCAGCGGCCGCAGGTCGGACGGTTCGCGTCTGGACAGTTCGCGTTCGACCCGCACCAGCGGCCGCAGCGCCCGGTGAACGCCGAGCGCGACCAGCGCCAGCGACAACAGCGAAAGCACGACGATCGCGACCAGCGCGCGGGTGACCATGTCCTGTGCCAGCGCCTCGCGCGCCCGCCGGGTCTGCCCGACCTGCACACGCACCTCGGCCTGCGCGGACGGTGATGACACCCGCCGCGAGACCACCACGAAGCGCACGGTCTCACCGCTGTAGGGCGCGTCGAACAACTGCGGGCGATCGCTCGGCGCGCGCGGCGGCGCCGGCAGATCGCCGTAGCCGGTCACGGTCCGGTTGCGCGCATCGAAGACGCGATAGAACACGCGGTCTTCCGGCGCCATGGCCAGCAGGTCGAGCGAGGCGTACGGCAGATCCACCTGCCACTGCGCATCCACCAGCGCCACCGAATCGATGATCGAAAGCGCCGAGGACACCAGCAGGTGATCGTAGGAACGGTTGGCGGCACGCTGGCCGTAGTCACGCGCACCGAAGAACAACGCGACCGCGAACAGCGCCATCAAGCCGCCCAGATACAGCCACAGCGTGCGCCGGATCGAGGTCGGTACGCGGGCCTCAGTCACCATCGGCGCTGCCCTCGGCCGCCACATCGTGCGCCTCAAGCAGATAGCCGCTGCCGCGCACGGTCACGATGCGCAGCGGTGCCTCGGCCAGTTTGCGGCGCAGGCGCCCGACATACAGTTCGATCGCGTTGGGACCGGCCTCATCGTCGAAGCCGAACAGGCCGTTGCCGATCTCGTCCTTGCCGACCACCTGCCCCAGGCGACCCATCAGGATCTCCAGCAGACGGTACTCGCGGTTGGGCAGTTCGATCGGCTGGCCATCCAGGCTGACCCGGTGCGCGGCGTTGTCGAACTGGAAGCCACCGATCTGCACCACCTCGCTGGCCTGGCCACGGGTGCGCCGCAAGAGCACGCGGCAGCGCGCTTCGAACTCGCGGAAATCGAACGGCTTGCCGAGGTAATCATCGGCGCCGACATCCAGCGCCTGCACCCGGTCTTCGATGCCATCGCGCGCGGTCAGCATCAGCACCGGGGTGCTGTCACCGCGCTCACGCATGCCGGCCAGTACGCGCAGCCCATCCAGTTTGGGCAGGCCGATATCGAGTACGACCAGATCGAACGACTGGTAGCGCAGCACGCTCGCTGCGGCCAGGCCGTCGCTCTGCCAATCCACGGCATGCCCACTGCGGCGCATGCGGCGGACGATCGCGTCGGCCAGGTCCGGGTTGTCTTCCACCAGCAGGATGCGCATCGGTCGGGATCGGGAAAGGTGCACGAATGCTAGCGCGTGCGGCCGCATCCGTGCGCTTCGCTGCGGTGCAGCAATGGCTGACAGGTGGATGACAGCATCCCGGCACTAGGCTGCGCCAACGCGACACCACCGAACACACGGTACCTGGGAGGGGCCATGGAACTGAACACACTGCGCTGGTGCCTGCCGGCCGCCTGCACGCTGTTGTTGGCCGCACCCGCCTGGGCCGCCGACGACAACACTGACGACCGCCCGGTCACGGCCAGCCTTGGCGGCCGCCTGCATCTGGATTTCGCCGATTTCCACAACGACCGCCGCGGTACGCCGAACAAGGACGACACCGAGATCCGTCGCGCATGGCTTGACGTATCCGGCAAGTTCTTCGTGGTCGACTACAAGCTGGAAGCGGATTTCTCCGGCGACCGGGTCGAGGCCAAGGATGTGTTCGTCAGCCGCAGCTTCGGCGATGCCGGCAAGCTCACCGTGGGCCAGTTCAAGCAGTTCTTCTCGCTGGATGACCGCACCAGTTCGAACTACGGCAGCTTCCTGGAGCGCGGCAATGCCGGCACCACGCTGGCGCCGCTGTATCGCCTCGGCGCCTCCTGGCAGGCCGCGCGCGGCGACATGACGTGGGCCGCCAGCGCCTACAGCCTGGAGAGCATCGACGCGTGGCAGGTCAAGGGCCGTGCCGCCGGTGGCCGTGCGACCTGGGCCCCCGGCGCCACCGCCGGTGATGTCCTGCACCTGGGCGTGTCGTTGGCGCATGAGCGCTACGACACCCCTGGCGCCGACGGCGTCCCCGCCCTGCGCATCCGCCCGCGCCCGGCCGGCCATCTCTCGGACAACAGCCGCCTGACCCTGGTCGATTTCTCGGCCGGGCGCGACACCGACGTCAACAAGTGGTCGCTGGAGTACGCACAGGTGAACGGGCCGCTGTCCTGGCAGGGCGAATTCAGCGGCGCCACCTTCGACGACGGCAGCCAGCGCGGCAAGGTGCTGGCCGGCTACGGCCTGGTCAGCTGGTTCGTCACCGGCGAATCGCGCGTGTACGACCGCAAGACGGGGCGCTTCGGCCGGGTCAAGGATTTCCAGCACACCGCCGGCGCGTTCGAACTGGCACTGCGCTATGACCAGATGCGCGGCGACCAGCACCTGATCGGCCAGCCGGACCTGCGCGACGGCCAGACCGAGGCGTGGACGCTGGGTGGCAACTGGTACATGCGCCCGAACCTGCGCTTCATGCTCAACCTGATCGAAAGCCGCAACCGCGACCGCCTGGCCGACGCCACCGTGGATCGCACGCGCGCGGTCACCGGCCGCCTGCAGTACGACTTCTGATGCCTACTTTCCGCACCGTTTCTTCTGGAGAATGCAGATGATGCTGAGCATCCTCGGCTTTGGCATGGTCATTACATTCATGTATTTGATCATGAGCAAGCGGCTCTCGCCGCTGGTCGCCCTCATCACCATTCCGATCCTGTTCGCGCTGATCGGCGGCTTCGCGGCCGGCATCGACGACATGATGCTGGAAGGCATCAAGAAGATCGCGCCGACCGGCGTGATGCTGATGTTCGCCATCCTGTACTTCGGGGTGATGATCGATGCGGGCCTGTTCGATCCGCTGGTGCGGATCATCCTGCGCTTCGTCAAGGGCGACCCGATGAAGATCGTGCTCGGCACCGCCATCCTGGCGATGCTGATCTCGCTCGACGGCGATGGCTCGACCACCTACATGATCACCGTGTCGGCGATGCTGCCGTTGTATCAGCGCCTGGGCATGAACGCGTTGAACATGACCTGCGTGACCATCCTCGCCGGTGGCGTGATGAACCTCACCCCGTGGGGCGGGCCGACCGCCCGTGCCGCCACCGCGCTGCACGTGGACCCGGCCGACGTCTTTGTGCCGCTGATTCCCTCGATGGTGATCGCCTGCGCCGGCGTGCTGGTGCTGGCCTGGTATCTGGGCATGAAGGAACGCCGTCGCCTGGGCGTGGTGACCCTGCCGCAGGGCGGGAGCTGGATGGACAACAGCGTCTCCGATGATGGCAACATGCTGCCGACGGTGGAAGACGCCGAGGACACCAAGCGCCCGAAGCTGCTGTGGGTCAATCTGGGCCTGACCATCGCCCTGATGACCGCGCTGATCCTGGGCGTGCTGCCGATGCCGGTCCTGTTCATGGTCGGCTTCGCGATCGCCCTGGTGATCAACTACCCGAACCTGGCCGAGCAGCGCCGCCGCGTGGTCAACCATGCCGGCAACGTGCTGTCGGTGGTCTCGCTGATCTTCGCGGCGGGCATCTTCACCGGCATCCTCAACAACACCGGCATGGTCGAGGCGATGTCGCACAGTTTCCTGGCGATCATTCCCGACAGCTGGGGCCCCTACCTGGCGGTGATCACCGCGCTGGCCTCGATGCCGTTCACCTTCTTCATGTCCAACGACGCCTTCTACTTCGGCGTGCTGCCGATCCTGTCCGAAGCGGCCGGCAACTACGGCATCACGCCGGTGGAGATGGCGCGTGCCTCGCTGGCCGGCCAGCCGGTGCATCTGCTCAGCCCGCTGGTGCCCTCGACCTACCTGCTGGTCGGCCTGGCCAAGGTGGAGTTCGCCGATCACCAGAAGTTCACCCTGAAGTGGGCCATCGCCATTTCGATGCTGCTGATGTTCGGTGGGCTGCTGTTCGGCCTGTATCCGCTTGCGTCCTGATCCGCCTACCAAGGAGCCTTCCGCCATGACTCTTCGCATCGCTTACGTCACCAGCGCCATGGGCAGTGTCGGCACTGCCATCTGCCAGAAGCTGGCCCGCAACGGCCACACCGTGGTCGCCGGCTGCGCCCCGAATTCACCGCGCAAAGCCGCCTGGCTGCGCGAGCAACGCGAACTGGGCTTCGATTTCATCGCCTCGGAAGGCAATGCCGCGGACTGGGCGTCGACGGTGGCCGCGTTCGCCAAGGTGAAGGCCGAAGTCGGCGAGATCGATGTGCTGGTCAACAATGCCGGCGGCAGCCGCGATGTGCTGTTCCGCCAGATGAGCCCGGATGATTGGAATGCGGTGATGGGGTCGAACCTGCATGCGCTGTTCAACATCACCAAGCAGGTGATCGATGGCATGAGCACGCGCGGCTGGGGCCGGATCGTGAACATCGGCTCGGTGAGTGCGCACAAGGGCCAGATCGGCCAGGTGAACTTCGCGACGGCGAAGGCGGCGATGCATGGCTTCAGCCGGGCGTTGGCCAATGAGGTGGCGACGCGGGGCGTGACGGTGAATACGATTTCGCCGGGGTATATCGCGAGTCAGTCGATCAGCAGTTTTCCGCCGGATGTGCTGGATCGTCTGGCGGGCTCGGTGCCGATCCGGCGGTTGGGCAAGCCGGAGGAGGTGGCGAGTCTGTGTGCGTGGTTGGCGTCGGACGATGCGGCGTATGTGACGGGTGCGGATTATGCGGTGAACGGTGGTCTGCACATGTTCTGACGGTTTTGCGCATCCCACGTGATGCGTGGCCTCCCCCACGAGGTGAGCCGCGATGCTGGTTGGCATCGCGGCTTTTTTTTCTTTTGCTTTCAAGCTTTTGGGGGGGCTGCGCGAAGGGCGACGGCGACGGCGACGGCAGATCAAAAGCCTATGGGCAGGCTCGTGTCGCGCTGGGCAGGCACGGGTGGGTTGGCGGAACCCGCTGCAAGTACGTCCATGTAAGCTCGTGTGTTGCCATCCATGGCAACACACGGTCCCGCCAACCCACCCGTGCCTACCCTTTGACAGGGGGCTGGTGCGCAACGAAAGAGCCGGCTCTTAGTACTGCCGTGGCTTTAGCTTGCCTTGCTCGCCTTGCTTGCTTTGCTTGCGTTGGTCTGCCTGGTTCGCTTGCTTGGCTCGCCTACGTGACTTACTCCGCTCAGATTGCTCAGCTCTGCTCGGCTCTGCTCGGCTCTGCTCGGCTCTGCTCGGCTCTGCTCGGCTCTGCTCGGCTCTGCTCGGCTCCAGCTTTGCTTCGCCGTGGCCACCAACCAACTGTCGGGGGCGTGGGGTGTGTGGGTTGGCGGGACCGTTGTGCCGCATGGATGCGGCTCACGAGCCCCCATGGATGGGTTTACGGCGCGTCCCGCGAACCCACACACCCCACGCCTGGCCCAGCCACAAGACGGACATTGCGCTTTTGGCGTTGAGCTCTTACCGCTGCACAAGGCAAAGCCACCGACCAACGGTCGGTGGCTACCCTGCCCTTGCAGACGGAGATCAGAACTCCGCAGCGACCGTCATGAACAGCTGACGCGGCGCACTGGCGTGGATCGCATAGCGGGTACCCGTCGGATCGGTGGGGGCGAACGAACTGAGCTGGCCGGCGTAGCGCTTGTTGGTCAGGTTGGTCGCGTTGAGCGACACCTTGATATCGCGCAGGCCCATGCCCGGCCCGAACGAATAGCCCATGCCCGCATCGAACGTCGTCACCCCGGGCACCGACTGGTCATTCGTGTAGGTGTAGTAACGCTTGCCTGTGTACTTCGCGCGCAGGCTGGCGAAGAAACCATCGCGGTTCCAGCTGATCTCACTGGAGGCCATGCGCTCGGGCGTGTCCACCGTGATCTTGCCGGCCACCGGCACGATCGCACCGCCCGAGGTGTAGTTGTCCTCGTAGGTGGTCTTGTTCCACGAGAGCGCGTTGTACCACTGCAGGCCGTCCATCGGCTTGAGGATGAAGGTCAGTTCCGCACCGCGGCTCTTCACCGAACCCACGTTGATGAAGCGCGTGATGCACTCCGGGCGCGTGCCGACTTCAATACTGGTGCAGGGATTGAGCGAGAGCAGGCGGTTGTCGAAGGTCACGTGATAGGCCGCGATGGAGGCCTGGTACTTTTCGCCGAAGGTGCGGAAGCCGGCTTCCAGCGTCTTGGACTTCTCTGGTTCCAGCCCGGCGCTGGCCGCGAAGGATTCCGGCGAGACCTGCAGCGGGCCACCGCTGCCGCCACCGACGAAGGCGGCGATGTTCTCCGAGTACGAGGCGAACACTTCCTGGTTCGGGCTCAGCTTGAAGCCGATGCCGGCCTGCGGCAGTACCGATTCCTTGGCGGTCAGCGTGCCGGAGGCGTAGCTGGCTTCCGTGCCCGGCTTCGCGTTGGCCGTCATGCGGGTGTTCGGGCTCTTGATGCCCACATCCACGGTCAGGCGGTCGTCCAGGAAGCGCATGCGGTCCTGCACGTAGAACTGGCGCGTGCGGATGTCGAAGTCCTGATCGAACAGGCGGCGGTCGGGGTGGTTGAGGTAGCCGTCATCCAGGAACGGACCGGTGATGTAGTAGAAATTGCGCTCGACGTTGTGGTCGTTGCGCTCATACCACAGCCCTGCTTCCAGCGAATGGATGCCCCACTGCCAACTCAGCGCGGCGGTGATGCCCTGGCGGTTGATGGTGTAGTTGGTGCTGCGGATGGAGATCGGCAACATCTCCGGGGTGCCGGGGTTGGACGGCTGGCCCGGTGCCCACCAGTGGCCCTGGCCACGGTTCTCATGGTGGTAGCCAAGCAGCTTCAGGCGGGCGCTGTCGCCCAGCGCGAGGTCGGCATCCAGCGAGTACAGGTTGTCGTCGCGCAGCGCGCGGCTCTGGTAGTACGCGTCATCGATGCTGTTGACGCCACCGGTGAACGCACACTTCTGCGCGTTGTAGGTGCCCGGTGCGCAGTAGGCAGCGGCAACGGCGCGATCCCAGTCCGGTGCGTAGATGTTCCAGTCCCATCCGAGGCCACGTGCGAGCATGCTCTTGGACAGGTAGGCGTAGTTGGCCTGGCTCACGCGCGAGGTGGCAGCGAAGGCACCGAAGCGGTTGTCACCCACGTTCCAGACCGCCTTGGCGTTGAACTGGCGGGTGGTCTGGTTCTGGTTCGGTTCGGCCCACATGTCCGAATCCTGATGCACGCCGGACACATAAGCCGAGAAGCCATTGATGTCGCCGGTGTCCACGCGCAGGTAGCCGCGGCGCTGGTTGTCATCGCCGACGGTGACGCTGGCCTTGCCGCCGAACTCGGTGGACGGGTCCTGCGAGAAGTACTGGATGGTGCCGCCGAGGTTGCTGGTCGAGGCGACGCCCAGCGAGCCGATGCCCTGCGACAATTCTGCGCCGGCGAGATTCTCGGCGATCAGCGCACGGGCGATGCTCAGGCCGTTGTAGTTGCCGTAGCTGTTGTCGCCCAGCGGAATGCCATCCAGCGTGTAGCCCAGGCGGCTCTTGTCGAAGCCGCGCAGGCTGATCGTCTGCGATTCTTCGTTGGCGCCGAAGGCATCGTTGGACTGTACCGAGACGCCCGGCAGGCGATCGAGGATCTTCTGGCCGCTGGTGCCAGGCGGCAGTACTTCCTTGTCCACGGCCGTGATGCGCTGCACCTGGCGGGTCTCGCCCTGGCCGATCACCGAAACGGTGTCCAGGGTCTGCGCACTGAGCGCGACGTTGGCAGCAGCGGTGGCGTCTACATCGGCAGCGTTGGCGTTGGCATGGGCGGCGCACAGCGCGAGCGCCACCGCGATCGTCAGGGGTCGGGTAAGCATGGTCGTCCGTTACATGGGGGAAGATGACCTGCGCAATGCAGGTGCATGACCAGCATGCGAGCGGAAGATGAAAGGATGTTTACGGTTCAGCGCATCGCAGATGAATTGCGATGCAGTGCTCATTGACGCACTGGGTGCCTGTGGAAGGCGCGCGAGCTTGCCGGCCAGCGGCCGGCACTACTCGGGGGCGAGCTGATCCATGCGGATGCGATTGGCGAACAAGGAGAACGCAAGCATGCCGGCCAATCCGTTCGCGCGACTGACCCAATGCGGCAACCAGCGCGGCGGGCGCAGGATGCCCTCTTCGAACAGCGGTGCGAAGGCGATCGCATCGGTCAGCGACATCTTGCCGGCAAACAGCCAGCGGCAAACCTGCAGGCGGTCTTCGGCCAGCATGTGGCGGAAGAAGGTGTGCACCGAGACCAGCCCGCGCAGGTACACCGTGTCCTTGGTGAAGGCCGCGCCCCCGCTCGGGGGCACGCCGCGGAACACGCGCTGGGCGGAGGCGAAGCTCTCTTCGTTGTTCTGGCCGGCCTCGCAGAAGTAGCGGAACACCTGGATGAAATCGGCTCCTTCGCGCGCCATGGCAATGGCTTCGGTGCGCAGGCTGATGCGCTTGAGGCGCTCGATGTCGATGCTGCCGGTGATCTGCTCGGCAAAGGTCGCCAGTCCTTCCTGGGTCGCGGTGACCCGCGGCGAGGACAGCGCCAGGCTGGGCAGGTGCGGCTGCTCGCGGCCGTTGAGCGCGGTCAAGGAATGCACCAGCGCCTCGTGATGGAACAACTGCGCACGGTCGTAGGCGCTGAAACGCGCACTGGTGCGCAGGCGGATCCGGTTCGGGCCGGCGGCCGCCTTGGAGATCAGGTCCGGATCGAGCTGGACGCTGATGATCCGCGATTCGAAGAAAGCATCCAGATCACTCTGCAACTGCAGTTGCAGCGCGGTGGCCGAGACCGGCACCTGTTCTTCGGGCGCAAGCAGCTCGTGGTCCAGTTCCTGCGCGATCTGGATGAAGTGGCGGGCGGCGTCGCGGGTGCTGGGGCCGTTGCCGGGCAGCGGTTGCTCGGGCGCGCCGAACAGTTCCACCGAGTAACGATCCACCTCGGCGGTGCCCAGCGATTCCAGCAGGCCGGCAGCCTGGTCCCAGCTGTGCGCCGAGCGCTGCACGTACAGGCCGATGGGATGGTCGGGATCGCATTGCGCGCTGATCGCGGCCAGCCGGTGGCGGGTATCGGTGAAATCGAGCTTGGGGTAGTCGACCTGCGGGAGCACCGGCTGCCCGCGGGCGACGCTGGCCAGGAACGGCGCCTGCAGCGCGGCCGGCCAGCTGGTCAGCCCCAGCAGTTTGATCCCGCCCACCGCCTCGACCAGTTGGGCATCGAGCGCGGTGTGGTGGGCGACGTCACGATCCACGGTCATTGGCGTGTCCATGGACGGACAGTAGCAAAAGCTATCGTCGGCCGCCCTTTCCGCCCGGCCGCCACTGCGCGCCCTTGCCCACGTGCTTGCGCTCGATGGCCTGCTGCGCCTGGCGCACGGCCAGCTTGGCCGCGGCGGCAGCCACTTCTTCTTTCAGCTTGAAGTAGTTGAGCAGGCGCTCTTCATCCAGCGTGCCGTCATCGATGGCCGCGCGGATCGCACAGCCCGGCTCACGCTGGTGGGCGCAGTCGCGGAAACGGCATTGCGCCGACAGGGCTTCCACGTCGGAGAAGCCGCCTTCGCTCAGGGCCTCTTCACCGGTCGGCTTCAGCTCGCGCATGCCAGGGGTGTCGATCAGGCAGGCGCCGGCCGGCAGCGGAATCAGTGCGCGGTGGGTGGTGGTGTGGCGGCCGCGCGAGTCGTTGACGCGCACATCGGCGGTCTTCATGCGCTCGTGGCCGAGCAGCGTATTGGTCAGGGTCGACTTGCCCGCACCGGAGGAGCCGACCAGTACCACGGTCTGGCCAGCGGCGAGCCACGGCAACAGGGCCGAGGCGCTGGCCGGGTCTTTGCCGTTGATCGCCAGCAGCGGAATATTCTGCGCTGCCAGTTCTTCCAGCACGTCCAGGGCGTCCTGGCTGTACTCGGTCTGGTCGGCCTTGGTCAGCACCACCACCGGCTGTGCACCGCCCCCGCCGACCAGCAGCAGGTAGCGCTCGATCCGGCGCGGATTGAAGTCCGCATCCAGCCCGCAGACGATGAACACCGTATCGATGTTGGCCGCGATCACCTGCTGGTGGTAATGCTCGCCGGCCGCGCCGCGCTTGATCGCGGTGCGCCGCGGCAGCAGGGCCACGATCTTGATGCCCTCCAGCAGCACCCAGTCGCCTACCGCCGCGCGCTCGTGGCTGGGGAAGCGTGGGCGCTGCCATTCCGGCGGGGATTCGGTCTTGATCGCCGCTTCGGGCGCATCGGAGACGATGTAGCCGGTGCGATGCTGCTCGATCACCCGGCCCGGGCGCGCCTGCGGGAACTGCTCGAACAGGGCCTGCCAGTCCGGCAGCTCCGGGCCGCCCGGCCAGGGCCAGCCAATGGTCTGCAGGGCAAGGTAATCAGTGGGTTCGCTCATCGTGCCCATTCTAATGGGTGTGGCGACCAGGCGTTGCCGCGGCGGAGCGGCGCAGGCGTGGACGGGTGGAAATCCTTTCATCTGCAACTGCCTTGCAGGGCTGGGCGTTGGGCCGGAAACGCTTGCCCTGCAACGCAACAATTCCGCTACCATGCGGTTTCCATGCCTGAATGACGGCCCGTTCATGTCCACGCCCCCGCTGAAGCCGCTCGCCACCCGCGAGCGCCTGTCCGAAGTCCGCTACGAGATCCGGGGCGAACTGGCGCGACGAGCGCGGGAGCTGGAGGCCCAGGGCCGCAAGCTGATCAAGCTCAACATCGGCAACCCGGGCAACTTCGGGTTCCGCGCGCCTGAGCACCTGCAGCGCGCGATCGCCGATGACATGGGCCGCACCGACCCGTACACCCACCAGCAGGGCCTGCCGGAGGCGCGCGAAGCCATCGCCGCCGCCTACGCCCGTCGCGGCGCACCCGATGCGCACCCGGATCGGGTGTTCATCGGCAATGGCGTCAGCGAGCTGATCGACCTGTCGCTGCGCGCCCTGCTCAACCCGGGCGACGAAGTGCTGGTGCCCTCGCCGGATTACCCGCTGTGGTCGGCCGCGACCATCCTCAACGATGGCCGCCCGGTGTATTACCGCTGCGCACCGGAGAACGGCTTCCAGCCCGACCCGGTCGAGATCGAGGCGCTGGTGTCCTCGCGCACCCGCGCGATCGTGCTGATCAACCCGAACAATCCCAGCGGCGCCAGCTACTCGCGCGATCTGCTGGAGCGCATCGTGGCCATCGCCGCCAAGCACAACCTGCTGTTGATGGTCGATGAGATCTACGACCAGATCCTGTATGACGACGCGCAGTTCCATGCCGTCGCGCCGCTGGCCGGCGAGCACCCTTGCATCACCTTCAGCGGCTTGAGCAAGGTGCATCGCGCCTGCGGCTGGCGCGTGGGCTGGGCGATGCTGTCCGGCGCGGCCGAGCGGCTGGGCGAGTTCCGTGCGGCGATGGACCTGCTCAGCGCGCTGCGCCTGTGCGCCAACGTGCCGGGCCAGTACGCCATCGATGCCGCGGTCAACGGGCCGGACACCATCTCGCCGCTGTGCGCGCCGGGTGGCCGTCTGTATGAAACCCGCCGCGCGGTGATCGAAGCCTGCAACGCCAGCGAGCATCTGTCGCTGGTGGCCCCGGCCGGCGCGCTGTACGCGTTCCCGGCGGTGGTCGGTGCGGCGGCACGCAGCTTCGACGACCATGATTTCGCGCTGGAACTGATGAACGAAGAAGGCGTACTGGTGGTCCCGGGCTCGAGCTTCAACGTGCCTTACCGCCACCACTTCCGCGTGACCCTGCTGCCCGAGCCGGAGGTGATGCGCGATGTGTTCGCGCGCATCGACCGCGCCTTGGCACGCCGTGCCGAGGCCAACACCAAGGTGGTCCCGCTCAAGCCGCGCAGCGCGGTGGCCTGATGGTCCGGCCGTACCTGGCGCTGGGCGATTCCTACACGATCGGCGAAGGCGTCGAGCCGTCCGGGCGCTGGCCGACGCAGTTGGCCGCCGCCCTGCGCGATATCGGCGTGGACGTGGACGATCCAACGATCATTGCCACCACCGGCTGGACCACCGACGAGCTTGAGGCCGGCATCGATGCCGACGCACCGCAGGGTCCGTTCGCGCTGGTAAGCCTGCTGATCGGGGTCAATGATCAATACCGTGGCCGCAGCGTGGACGAGTACCGCCCGCGCTTCACCGCGCTGTTGCAGCGCGCGCTCGCCTTCGCCGGCGAGCGTGCACCGCGCGTGCTGGTGCTCTCGATCCCGGACTGGGGCGTGACCCCCTATGCCGTGGCATCCGGCCGCGACCGCGTGCAGGTCGGGCAGGAACTGGATGCCTACAACGCTGCCGCTGCGGCCATCTGCGCCGAACATGACGTGGCCTTTGTCGACATCACCGACCTGAGCCGCCAGCTGGGCGGCGAGCGCGTCATGCTGGCCGAGGATGGTCTGCATCCGTCCGCCGCGATGTACACGCTGTGGCACCAGCGCGCCTTCGAAGTCACGCGCGTGCTGTGGGCGGAGCCGACCCGCTGAGCGAGGCCACGCTGCCGCTGGCCAGGGAGCAGGCCCGCCGGATCGCCACGGCGTTCCTGCCGCCGCAGCGGTTCGGCAATCGCCGCGATTATTACTACAGCCGCGGCAAGCTCGGCAGTGATCCGCTGTATCCCGGCGTGCTCGCGGCGTTGAACGATGCGCCTGTGGCGCCGTTGCTGGATATCGGCTGCGGCCTGGGGCTGCTGGCGCACGTGCTGCGCCAGCAGGGCAGTACACTTGCGTATCACGGTGTGGACATCGACGCTGGCAAGGTCGCCCGCGCCGAGCAGGCCGGTGCCCGGGCCGCGCTGCCGGATGCACGGTTCACCTGCATGGACGCCAGCGCGGCCCTGCCCGCCCACCTCGGCAACGTCGCGTTGCTCGACGTGCTGCAGTACCTGCCCGCGCCCGCGCAGACTCAACTGCTGCACGATGCCGCCGCGCGCGTGGCACCCGGGGCGCGGCTGGTGATCCGCACCACGTTGGCTGACCACAGTGGCCGCGACCGGACCACGCGGATCACCGACATGCTCGCGCACCTGGTGGGCTGGATGGGCACGCGTCCACGCCACTATCCCGATGCCGGGAGCCTGCGCACTCCGTTGGAAACCGCCGGGCTGCAGCTGCGGATGACACCGCTGTACGGCAATACCCCGTTCAACAACTGGCTGATCGTCGGCGATCGTCCGCTCGCTGCGTAGTCGCCGTGGCTCGCGCCGCGGGCCGCACACGCGCATACTCCCGCCCCCCTTCCGGCAAGGAGCCGCCCATGCCCCGACAGACCCGACATTCCGCGCTTGGCATCGCCGCGCTGATCGTCAGCGCCTGTGGCCTGGTGATGCTGCTGCTGAGCATGCATTACGCGCATGTGCCCGAACACGCGGCCATGCGCGAGCTGCCGTGGTCGCTGGCGGCGCTGCTCGGCAGCAGTGTCGGCCTGGCCATCCTGGCCCTGCTGCTCGGCCTGGGCAGCGTGCTGCAGCCGCGCCGGCGCCGCCTGTTCGGCATCATCGCGCTGCTGGTGACGCTGGGTCTGCTGATCGCACAGCTGTCGCTTGGCGGTTGGATCCGCGACCAGTGGCACGCCTCGCATCCGCCAACAGACGCCGCGGCCGCGCAGCCCCTCGCCCCCTGATTCCTCCGTTTCACCGCATCGACAAGGAGCCCTGATGCACACCCCTCATTCCGGCATGGGTATTGCCGCGTTCATTACCGCCCTGTGCGGTGCCGTGTTGATGCTGGGCCTGATCGTCATCGCCGGCATCATCGAGACCACCACGCCCGGCGGCATGGAGGAGACCTCGATGTCGGCGATCCTGGTCGGCCTCGGCTTGATGTGCACGGCCCTGATGCAGCTGGTGGCCTTTGGCCTGGGCGTTGCCGGTGCAGTGCAGGCAGACCGCCGCCGCGTGTTCGCGATCCTCGGCCTGGTGATCTCGATCGGCAGCATCCTCGGTGTGGTGCTGCTGATGATCATCGGCTCCCTGAGCTGATCCCCGCACTCCCGCCGGCGTAGCCCTCGGCCTCAGTCCGGCAGCCCGGCGTGCAGGCCACGTGCCTGCACCGCCTGCAGCACCGCCTCGATGATGGCCAGGTTGTGGCCATGTGCGGCGCCCTCGTGCAGCAGCACGATGCTGCCCGGCGCCAGATCACGGGTGATCCGTTCGACCACCTGATCGGGCGTGCACTCCACCCCGTCGAAACCGCGCGCGCTCCAGCCCACCCGGGTCAGCTGCCACTGCTTCAACGCGGGGGCCACGAATGGATTGGTCATCCCGACCACCGAGCGGTACCAGCGCGGTGGCGTGCCGGCGATCGCGGTGAGGGCCTGCTGGCATTGCGCGATCTCCGCGGCCATGGCCTGTCGCCCCAGCCGCCAGAAACGCGTCTGCGGGTGGCGGTGGCTGTGGTTGCCCAGGCTGTGCCCCCGGGCCAGCATCGCGCGGACCAGGTCCGGCTGCGCCTGCGCGCGTTCACCAACCAGGAAAAAGGTCGCCCTGGCCTCGTAGCGGTCCAGCAGATCGAGCACCGCCGGGGTTTCCGCCGACGGGCCATCATCGATGGTCAGCCAGACCTTGCGGGCATCCCCGGGCAGGCGGCTGAGCACGGGGGCGTAGAAGCGGCTGTTGGGGAGGAAGACCGGCACCATGAACAGGGCATGCGTGGCCACCATCAGCGGCAGGCCGTAGCGCCAGCCCCAGGCGGCCCAGACCAGCACCACCAGCAGCTGCGACAGCACCAGCCACGGCAGCCAGCGCCAGGGGCGGCGGGGAATGCGATACAACGTTTCCGGTACGGTCATGCCCCATGATGCCATGCCGCGTAGAATAGGCGGTTCGCATATCCGGACCCTGACCGTCATGTCCCTTGATCCCGCCCTGCGCTCGCGCATCGAATCCATTCTCAACGCCAACCGCGTCGTGCTGTTCATGAAGGGTCAGCCGAGCATGCCGCAGTGCGGTTTCTCGGCCAAAGCCGTCGGCGCCCTGCAGGACCTCGGGGTGGAGTTCGACCACGTCAACGTGCTCGCCGACGCCGACATCCGCGAAGGCATCAAAGCCTATGGCGAGTGGCCGACCATTCCGCAGCTGTACATCGACGGCGAGCTGATCGGTGGCAGCGACATCATCCTGCAGATGGCCGGCAACGGTGAGCTGAGCAGTGTGCTCGGCCTTGCCGCCCCCGACCGCACCCCGCCGCGCATCACCGTGACCCCGGCCGCCGTGGAAATGCTGCGTGGCGCGCTGGCCGATTCCCCGGGTGCCTCGCTGCAGCTGGGCATCGACGCGCGCTTCCAGCCGAACTTCCAGCTCGCCCCGCACGACGACAACGCGATCGCCGCCGAGTCCAACGGCCTGCGCGTGCAGTTCGATCTGGCCAGCGCCCGCCGCGCCGAAGGCATCACCATCGACTGGGTGGACGACATCCGCGGCAAGGGCCTGGCGATCGACAACCCGAACGCGCCCAAGGCCGTTCAGGAACTGAGCGTGCGCGACGCTGATGACCAGCTCCGCGCCGGCAGCATCACCGTGGTCGACGTGCGTCCGGCCGACGAGCGTGCGATCGCGGCGATCAACGCCCCGTTCGAAACCTTCGACGGTGACAACCGCGCCCGCCTGGAAGCCCTGCCCAAGGACACCGCGCTGGCCTTCCTGTGCCACCACGGTGGCCGCAGCGCGCAGGCCGCCGAGCAGTTCCGTGCCCTGGGCTTCACCAAGGTGTCCAACATCACCGGCGGTATCGACGCCTGGTCGAACGAGGTGGACAACGGCGTGCCGAAGTACTGATCTTCAGCACGTTGCGGGTAAGAAAAACGCCGGCATTGCCGGCGTTTTTTTGTTCGTGGCGCCGGTGGCGTCCTTCCACCGGTCAACCCGCAAACCCACCCTCGGCCAGATAATCCAGCTCTTCCGGCGTCGGCATCCTCCCCAGCACCGCATTGCGGTGCGGGAAGCGCCCGAAGCGGCGGATGATGTCGCGATGCAGTTCGGCGAACTGCAGGTATTCCTTGTCGCCCAGCGCATCGAACATCGCCACCGAACGCTCCTGGTCCTGCGGATCCTCGGAGTGCTCGAACGGGAGGTAGATGAAGGCCCGCAGTTTGGGCACCAGTTGCAGATCCAGGCCCTCCTCCACCGCACGCATGGCGTAATGGCGCGCCAGGCCATCGGTGGCGTAGGCGTGCGCCGTATCGCGGAAGCAATTGCGGGGGAACTGGTCGAGCAGGATCATCAGCGCCAGCGCGCCTTCTGCGCTGCTCAACCAATGCTCGCGCGCGCGGCGGGCGGCGGCAAAATGTTCTTCCTGGAATTGATGGCGAAACCGCGCATCGAACGCGTCATCGCGCGCGAACCACTGCTGCGGTCCGGCGTCGCGCCAGAACTCCACTACTTGTGCCGCCACGTCCATTCACTACCCCTGTGGATGGCACGCCCCAAGACGTCCATCCGTTCCATTGCCGTTACTCGTCAAAACGCAGGTGGCGGACCGACTTGCCGTTGCGCCGTATCAGCTTAAGCGCCTCGATACCGATCTGGATATGGTTCTCGACGAACTGTGAGCTGACCTTGGCGTCGGAGACCTCGGTCTTCACGCCGTCGGGAATCATCGGCTGGTCGGACACCAACAGCAAGGCCCCGATCGGGATGTGGTTCGCAAAACCGGCCGCGAACAGGGTCGCCGTCTCCATGTCGATGGCCATGCAGCGCATCACCCGCAGCTTTTCCTTGAAGGCCTCGTCGTGCTCCCAGACCCGGCGGTTGGTGGTGTAGACGGTGCCGGTCCAGTAGTCGTGGCCGAGGTCGCGGACCATGGTCGAGACCGCGCGCTGCAGGGCAAAAGCCGGCAGGGCCGGGACTTCCGGCGGCAGGTAGTCGCTGGAGGTGCCCTCGCCGCGGATCGCGGCGATCGGCAGGATCAGATCCCCCAGCTGGTTCTTGCGCTTGAGCCCACCGCACTTGCCCAGGAACAGCACCGCCTTGGGCATCACCGCCGACAGCAGGTCCATGATGATGGCCGCGTTCGGGCTGCCCATGCCGAAGTTGATCAGGGTGATGTCGTCGCTGGTGACGCTGGCCATCGGCCGGTCCGCGCCTTGGATGGGGGCACCGGTCAGCTGGGAAAAGGTGTGCAGGTAGCCACCGAAGTTGGTCAGCAGGATGTGCTGGCCAAACTGCTCCAACGGCACGCCGGTGTAACGCGGCAGCCAGTTTTCGACGATGTCCTGTTTGGTTTTCATGGGGCTGTTCCGACAAACGACAGGCGACAATTCTGCGAGACCGGCCGCGCGGCGTCGAGCGTGGCCGCTTACTCCCGGTGGTCGATCCCATCGGCCCTGCCCTTGAGGACAAGGGAGACCAGCGAAAGGAGGGCAGCCGGTATGGCCAGCAGCAGGACGAGGGCCGTTGGCGCACCGAACGCCCAGAGCGAGGCGGCAAAGGCGATGGACGATATGCCGACAAACGGAAAGGCGTACTGGATCTGTTTGATCACCAGGTAGCTGGCGGTGGCCGTCAGCAGGGAGAGTGCTGCGAGGAGGATGCGCGCTTCTTTGGGCAGCGCGCTGGGCGACTGCTCGAAGAATCCAGCCACCAGCATGAGGCCGGACGCGAACGCCAGCAGGACAAGCAACCGGTGGTAATGCGTGGCGTGCTTGCGATCGAAGCCTTCGGTGACGTTCATCGACACTTCCTTGTGAATGCAGAGTGGCACGGACGGCCCCCGCCTGTCTGACCCTCCCACGCTGGATGATCACGGCGCAAGTGGCGATCGCGACCTCACGGCCGCAGGCAAGAAAAAGGCGGCCAATGGCCGCCTTTTCCCGTTTACCAGTACCGCTGGATCAGAACTGCACGGACCAGCGCGCGGTGACGCTGCGGTCGCGGGCGTCGTCACCGAAGGTGCCGTTGTAGCCCAGCTCCAGCTGGTTGCGCGGGCTCAACCAGGCCGACAGGCCCAGCTCGGCGACCACGGCGTTGTCGGCAATCGCCGCACCGCTGACCGCGAAGCTGCTGCCGCCGGTCCAGGCCAGATCGGCGACCTGGCTGCGGTCGCCGGAGGCACGGCGGTAACCGACGCCACCGCGCACGTGCAGCCAGCTTTCCTGCTGCCACGAGGTCTTCAGGCCCTTGTCGAACCGAACACCGGCGGTCGCCACGTTGGTGCGGGTGTCGGCGACCTGGCCGTGCAGTGCCGCAGCACCGCCCTGCTCGGTGATGCCGTCCACGTCCACCTCAACGCGCGCGAACTGCAGGTACGGCTCCAGGCCACCTTCGCGACCACCGAAGCGGTATGCGCCCTCGATGAAGCCCTGGCGGGTGGTGGCGTCGTACGTGGCCGACAGCGCGTCCTGGTAGCCGGCAAACGTCAGCTGACGCTTGCTGTCCACGTCATGGCGGGAATAACCCAGACCGGCGCGCAGACCGAACGCCCCCCACTGATTGCCCACGTAGGCACCGAAGTGGGTGTTGTCGATCTCCGACCGGGCGCCGCGACCCGCGGCCTGCTTGATGTCGGTCCGGCCGGTACCAACCAGCCCACCGACCTGCCAACCGCCGCCGAACACATGATCGGCACCGACCAGCAGACCATTGCTGTTGGAATCGGTGCGCGCGGCATTGGCATCGCCGTCGAGCTTGCCGCTGCCACCGATCGCCTGCACCCACGCGCCGCCACCGGCCGCCTCATCCGCGGCCCCCGGCGAACGCACACCCACGGCACGGCTCAGCGCCGCATCACGCAGGTAACGGCTGCTTTCCACCAGCGCCATCGGCGTGGCGGCGTGGAGTTCACCACTCAGCGCGTCCAGTGCCGCACCGACCTGGGCCGGGAACAGCTGGGTCAGCGGCTTGGGCAGGCCCTGGTTGATGGCCAGGCCATCGGCGCTGGTGGCCACGGCGATCTGGTTCGGCGTGACCGCAGCGCTGGCCAGCGCGTTGCCGCGGGCGACGTCGATGCGCAGCCCATTGGCGCTGTAGCCCAGGCTGAACTTCAGGAACGGCGAGAAGGCCGAGAAGTCGGTCGTGGCGAACTGACCGTTGATGCCACCGGCAGCCTGCAGGAAGTTGAACTGCTCACCAAGGTAGTACACGCCGGCTTCCGGCAGTGCCTTCAGGGTGCCATCCAGCGTGGCCGTACCGGTGACGCGCAGCAGATCGCTGCGGCTGCCCGGGGCCAGCTCGGCCTGGTAGATGCCGGTGGCGGTCTGCACGTAATCGCCGTTGATGGTCAGCGTGCCGATCGAGTTGCCCGGGGCGATGATGCCTTCCACGCGGGTGCTGCCCAGCGTGCCGACGCCCTTCAAAGTGCCCTTGGCACCGACCACCGTCGCGCCATCCTGCTGCACGCCGTTGAAGGACACGGTGCCGGCGGTGACGAACAGGTCCGAGCCGTCCAGCAGGGCACCGGCATTGACGCGGGTGGCACCCGACGAGGTCAGCGAGCTGTCGAGCAGCCGGCCATTGAGCACGAAGCTGCCGCCGCTGCCGACGCTGGTGTCGCCCGCCTGCTGCAGACCGTTGAACGTGACCGAACCGCCGGTCACGTTGAGCGCCGAACCCTTGAGCACGCCCGTGGTGGAGATCACGCTGCTTCCCCCCAGGCTGTTGAGCGTGGTGGACACCAGGCTGCCGTTGAGCAGGAACTGGCCGCCCTGTACATCGACCGAAGCGGTCAGTGCATTCGCACCGTCCAGTTCCAGCACGCCGTCGCGCACGATGGCGCCGTTGAAGCTGTTGTCACCGCTCAGGCGCAGCCAGCCGATACCGGACTTGGTCAGCTTGCCCGGGCCGCCGATGTCATTGGTCCAGTCGTCCCACGCATCGCCTTCCCACACCTTCAGGCCACCGGCTTTCTGGTTCATGACCACGTCGGTGTCCACGCGCAGCAGGCCGTAGCCTTCGATGGCGGTCTTCAGATCGACCATGCCCCAGCCGTAGATCGCATCGACGCCGGGCGCGCCCAGGTCGCGTGCCGTGGTCAACAACACATCGCGCACCTGTGCGTTGTCGAGGTACGGGAAGCGCTCCATCAGCAGACCGAGCGCACCGGTGATGTGCGGTGCCGCCATCGATGTGCCGGTCTTGTAGCCGTAGGTGTACTCAGGGCTTTCGCTTTCGATGAGAAAACGCAGGTAATCCTCGGTCAGCTCCATGCGACCGTTGATCTCGCCGGCCACGATCGTGCTGGCGATGTTGGTGCCCGGTGCGGACAGGCACCAGTTGGCCGAAGCACCACAGATGCTGGAACTGGCATCAATGACGTAGTCCGTCTCACCTGCGGTGGGGAGACGGACATTCGCGACGGCCAGCCAGTACGGCTCGATCTCCGGGTTCCAGCGCGGCAATGCCGCCGTGATGCCAGCCATGCCGCCAGCAGAGTTGCCTGCCGACCACACCTGGATCAGCTTGGAACCCGGTGCACCCTCCGTTTCACCATAGATGCTGCCGTAGACGCCGTAGTCCGCGCCGATCGCAGCGTACTGCGCATCCAGGCTCTCCACCGTGGCATGGCGGGTCGAGATGCCCCAGCTGTGATTGAGCGCGCGCACGCCCTGCGCGTCTGCCTGGGCATACATGTCCAGTGTGGCGGCATCGTCCGGATCCGTGCGATACAACGCGCGCGGCCGGTAGAAGTTGTCAGGATCCAGGCGCCACTCGTAATACGTGTCGCCAAAGACGCGGGCAGCGGTCAGGTTGGCGCCAAAGGCCACGCCATGCATCCCGTTGCCATCGCGGTTGGCGCCGACGGTGCCCAACACGTGCGTGCCATGGTCGGCGTAGCTGAAGCCGTACGGCTGGCCTGCCGCGATCAGGCGATCAGCAAGCGCAGGCGGCACACCCGGCCCCAGACCGTAGTAGTTATACCCGGGCTGGTCGCCCCGGGTGCTGCCGCAGGCACCTTCGCCCGCCACGATGCTCGGGTCGGCGCAGCCGCCGTTGCCGATGGAGATGCTGGACGTGTTGCGTCCGGCGAATTCGTCGTGGGCAAGGGCAGAGCCCGAATCGAACACGCCCAGGCGCACACCCTGACCGGTAAGGCCGCGCGCATACGCGTAATCAGCCCCCATTGCGGCCAGACCCCAGTCGGCATTGAACTCATCGCTGTGCCAGCTTTCCACATCACCCGGCTTGCCGAGGATGGGGTTGGCCGCCTCGGCGCTGACGCGCGGGCTGGTGAGGTAACCGGCCTGGCCAATGGAGGCGGTCGGCGCGGCAAACGCCGCCGCCAGCGAGGCGGTCTGCAGATCACGGCCGAATGCGGCGGACTGCTCGGCGCGCTGCTGCTGATAACGCTGCAGGGCATCGCTGGTAGGAGCGGCCAGCGCCGGAACGGCGCTGGCGGAAAGCAGGGTGCCGATGATGGCCGAGGCCAGCAGGGACGGCGAAGGGCGACGGAACGTCGCGCGGGACAGTGAATTCACGGTCATGTACTGAGAACTTCCTTGATCTGGTTCGAGTGTTGGAATCTGGAACTGGATGCACTGCGACTCTCTTGCGACGGGCGCGCATCGGTCCTCGCCGCCGCTTTGAGCCTACCCGAAAAATTCATGAAAAGTTCACAATTGTTTCTCATATCAGTGCTAGGTCTCATTTGCTAAAACTATGCAGAAGGTCACTTGGCAAACGACCCGCGTCCCGGATAGCGTCGAAGAATTGTGTCCATGCGGCTTGGGGAGAACCATGCAGAAGTTGTTGAGCGTCGGCGTTGGCCTGGCGTTGATGTCGATCGTGTCCGCGCCGGCGCCCGCCGCGTCGCGCTTCCTCCAGGATCCCTACCCCAGTACCTATGCGCCGATCGCCTCGGCCCCGGTGTTGATCAGCAATGCCACCGTGCTCACCGGCACCGGCGTGCGCCTGGACAACGCCGATGTGCTGCTGCGCGACGGCCGCATCGCGGCGGTGGGTACCGGCCTCACAGCCCCGGCCGATGCGGTGCGTGTCGACGGCCAGGGCAAGTGGGTGACCCCCGGCATCATCGATGTGCACTCGCACCTGGGCGTGTATCCCAGCCCGGGCGTCAGTGCGCACAGCGACGGTAACGAGATGACCGCACCGGTCACTGCCAATGTCTGGGCCGAGCACTCGGTATGGCCGCAGGATCCCGGCTTTGCCGCGGCACTGGCCGGTGGCGTGACCTCGATGCAGGTGCTGCCCGGTTCGGCCAATCTGGTCGGCGGCCGCGGGGTCACGTTGAAGAACGTGCCCGCAACGACCTACCAGGCCATGAAGTTCCCCGGCGCGCCGTGGGGCCTGAAGATGGCCTGCGGCGAGAACCCCAAGCGCGTCTACGGCGGCAAGGGCACCGCGCCGGGCACGCGCATGGGCAATGTCGCCGGTTACCGCGCGGCCTTCATCGATGCCAGCGAATACATCGCCAAGAACACCCCCAAGCAGCCGAAGAAGAAGCGCTGGTTCAGCGGTGACGACAAGGGCGACAGCGCCGGCGACAGTGGCGGCAAGCGCGATCTCAAGCTGGATACGCTGGCCGGCGCCATCCAGGGCGACATCCGCGTGCATATCCACTGCTACCGCGCCGATGAGATGGCCACGATGCTGGATCTCTCCAAGGAGTTCGGCTTCAAGATCGCCGCCTTCCATCACGCGGTGGAGGCCTACAAGCTGGCCGACCGGCTCGCCGAGGAAGGCGTGTGCGGTGCGCTGTGGGCCGACTGGTGGGGCTTCAAGATGGAGGCCTTCGATGGCATCCAGGAGAACATCGCCCTGGTCGACCGCCCGGCCAACAGCTGCGCGATCGTGCATTCCGATTCCCCGGAGGGCATCCAGCGCTTGAACCAGGAAGCGGCCAAGGTGATCGCCAACGCACGCCGGGCTGGCATCGAGATCGCCCCGGAGCGCGCCATGATGTGGCTCACCTCCAACGCGGCGCGCTCGCTGGGTGTGGAGAAGCAGACCGGCAGCCTGGAGGCCGGCAAGATGGGTGACGTGGTGGTCTGGAACGGCAGCCCCTTCAGTTCCTACGCACTGGCCGAAAAGGTCTACGTCGATGGCCATCAGGTCTATGACCGCCAGGACGTGAGGCGGCAGCCGCTGTCGGACTTCATGCTCGGCCAGGAGGCACGCCCATGAGCCGCCGCGTCTCGATGCGCCTGCTTCCGCAGGCCTTGCTGTTGATTGCCGGCGCCTGCGTGGCACCGTCCTTGTTCGCGCAGGATCTGCTGATCCGCAACGCCACGGTGCACACCGCCGCCGCACGCGGCAGCCTGGCGCACAGCGATGTGCTGATCCAGGGCGGTGTGATCCGCGCCGTCGGTCCCGGCCTGTCCGCACCGCCCGGTGTAGCGGTGGTCGAGGCCGCGGGCAAGCCGCTCACCCCGGCGCTGTTCGGCGGCATCACCGACATCGGTATCGAAGAGGTGTCCGGCGAATCGGCCACGGTCGACAGCGCGCTCAAGCTGGAAGACCAGCCGCTGCGTCCGGAATTCGATGTCACCCTGGCCTTCAATCCGGACTCGGTGCTGATCCCGGTGGCGCGGCTGGATGGCATCGGCTTCACCCTGCTCGGGGCGAATACCGGCGGCGGCTTCATCGCCGGCCAGGGCGGGCTGATGCGGCTGGACGGCAGCGCCGATCCGGTCGGCCCGCAGGCGCTGTTCATCCGCCTCGGTGCATCCGGCGCGGAGCTGACCGGCACCTCGCGGGCCGCGCAGTGGATGCTGCTGGAACAGATGGTCAGCGAGGCGCGTGGGCGCGTGCCGGCGGACTCTCCGCATGCGCTGCTCACACCCGCCGGGCGCGCCACGCTGGCGCGCTACCTGGCCGGCCAGGGCCGGATCGTGGTGCAGGTCGATCGCGCGGCGGACATCCGCCAGCTGCTGCGCTGGGCCGGCCGCGAGAAGGTCAAGATCGCCATCGCCGGCGGTGCCGAGGCGTGGCGCCTGGCCCCGCAGCTGGCCCAGGCCGGCGTGCCGGTGTTCGTGGATGGGCTGGGCAACCTGCCGAGCAGCTTCGATCAGCTCGGCGCGACCCTGCAGAACGCCGCGCGCCTGAAGGCGGCCGGCGTGCCGGTCAGCTTCGCCCAGCGCGACGATGCCTCGCACAACGCGCGCAAGATGCGCCAGCTGGCCGGCAATGCCGTCGCCAACGGGTTGCCCTGGGATGATGGCCTGGCGGGCCTGACCCGGGTGCCGGCCCAGGCGCTGGGCGTCGGCGACCGGCTTGGCACCATCGAGCCGGGCAAGCTGGCCGATCTGGTGCTGTGGGAAGGCGATCCGCTGGATGTCGGGCATTACGCCGAGCAGGTCTGGCTGGGCGGTCGCGCGATGCCGATGCGGTCGCGCCAGACCGAGCTGCGCGACCGCTACCAGGCGCCGGCGTCGAGCGAACCGCGCGCATACTCGCGCTGAGTCCCTGCACAGGGCCGCTGCCTGCGGCGGCCCTGCGTTCGGCGGCACTGCCGTCCCGCAACGTGAGCACCCGATCATGGCCCTGCGCTGGTATTTCGATTTCGTCTCACCGTTCGCCTACCTGCACTGGCAGCAGCTCAAGGCCCTGCCGCAGTTCAAGAGCATTGTGCCGGTGCCGATCGCCTTCGGCGCGGTGCTGCACCACCTGGGCAATCTGGGCCCTGCCGAGATCCCCGCCAAACGACTGTTCACCTATCGGCAGGCGCTGTGGCAGGCCCGCAGCGCCGGGGTGACACTGCGTTTTCCAGCGGGCCACCCATTCAATCCGCTGGCCGCCCTGCGCCTGTGCCTGGCCGCCGGGGCCACCCACGAGACGGTCGACCTCCTGTTCAACTGGATCTGGCGCGACGGCCACGCCGGCGACAGTGCGGCCGCGCTCGCCCTGCCCGGCGCGATGCTGGACATCGCCGATGTCGCTGCGGCGATCGGCGCACCGTCGGTCAAAGAGGAACTGCGGCGCAACACGGATGCCGCGCTGGCCGCGGGGGTGTTCGGCGTGCCGACGCTGGCGATCGGCAGCGAACTGTTCTGGGGCAACGACGCCCACCCGCTGATGCAGGCGGTGCTGGCCGACCCGCGCCTGCTTGAGCAGGGGGAGTGGGCCCGGATCGAGGATCTGCCGGTGGCGGTGGAACGCAGCCGCTGAGCCCGGGCCGGCTCCCCGGTCAGGCAAGGCGAGCCGTTTTGAGATAGCGTTCACGTTTCCGAACCTACAACCTGCCGGAGGGGCACAGGATGCGCATCGGAATCGTGGTCGACTCTGCGTGCGATCTGCCGCAGGATTTCATTGAACAACACAACATCGTGCTGCTGCCGATCACCGTCCGCATCGGCGAGGCCGTGCTGGCCGACCATCGCGACGAACAGGCGACACTGAGCTTTCTGCATGCCCATGTGGCCGAGCATGGCGCCGAGGCGGAGACCATTCCGTTCAGCGTCAATCAGATCCGGGATCTGTTCCTGGGCAAGCTGGTGATCGATTACGACCATGTGTTCTGCATGACGATCACCAAGACCCGCAGCCCGATCCACGACAACGCGATGCAGGCCAGCTTCGCGATCCTCAACGATTACAAGCCGGTGCGGCAGGCGGCAGGGTTCAACTCACCGTTCGCGCTGCGCGTGCTCGATACCCAGAACCTGTTCGCCGCACAGGGCGTGACCGCGGTGGAAGCGGTGCGCCTGCGCGACAGTGGCGCGAGCGTGCAGCAGATCCGCGAGCGACTGGAGCTGCTGGCGCACAACGTACACGGCTACATGATCACCCGTGATCTGTACTACATGCGCGCCCGGGCACGTCATAAGGGCGACCGCAGCGTGGGCCTGATCAGCGCCGCGCTGGGCAGCGCGCTGGACATCAAGCCGGTGCTGCATGGCTACCGCGGCGAGACCGGGCCGGTGGCCAAGATCAAGGGCTTCGACAATGCGGTGAAGAAGCTGTTCGATTTCGTCGGCCAGCGGGTCAAGGGCGGCCTGATGACGCCAACCGTGTGCATCAGCTACGGCGGCGAGCTGGCCGACCTGCAGGCCCTGCCCGGCTACGCCATGTTGCGTGAGACCTGCCAGGCGCATGGCGTGGATGTGTTCGAGGCGGTGATGAGCCTGACCGGCATGGTCAACGTGGGCAAGGGCGCGGTGACGATCGGGTTTGCCGACGGCCCACACACCTTCAACGGCTGACCGCACTGGTCAGCATCGCCGCGGCCATGCCACGATCCGGGCACGGCCGCGGGTTCTGCACGCGGATTGCACCGCGTCTCTGCCAGCCTTGCCGTATTCAATGGAGGTAACCATGCCAGTAAGTTATGACATCAGCCTGCCGGACCCGGCCAAGGCGCGCGGCAACGATCCGGACCTGTCCTTCCACGCCCAGGGCGCGGCAGGGTTGGCCGAAGAGCTTCAGAATGCCCTGCGCACCCCGGTGCTGTTCGACCGCTGGCGCGCCAAACAGGACGATCCCGACGCGGTCGACCCGCAGTGGGGCGCGACCGATCCGGCCGCCACCGTGACCGGCGCGCAGGATGATCTGCGCATCAACCTCTGCGCCACCACCAGCATCGACAGCGACGTGTTCAAGCAGCGCCTGCGCATGCTGGCCGGCAGTCACTGGGAACTGCGCAACGTGCGTTGAGCCATGTTGCCCGGCCCGCTGGCAGCCGACGCGCTGCCAGCGCGGGTCACGCCTACCCCCACATCGCGCCAGCCGCCACCCAGCGCGCGATACAGATCCACCCGTGCGATCGCAGCCGCCGCCTGGCTGTCAGCCAGCGCTGCCTGGTTGTCCAGCGCGATGCGCTGGGTGGTCAGCACGTCGAGCATATCGATCACCCCGGCCTGGTACTGACGACGCGCAGCCATCAAGGCACGATCACTTTCCTCCACCGCCACCTGCAGCGCCTGCCCGCGTCGCTGCTCCGCGCTGTACCCGTCTATCGCATCGTCCACGTCGTGCCACGCCTGCAGCACCGTCTTCTGGAACTGCAGCGCAGCTTGGCGTTCCTGCAGCCGGCTCAGAGCGAGGTTCGCTTTCAACCTGCCGCCCTGGAAGATCGGCAGACTGATCGCCGGACCGATGCTGAAACGATGGGCGTTCCAGCCGTCCAGGTCGTCGAGCTGTTTGGCCTGGAAGCCGGCATCGCCATTGAGGGTGATGCGCGGCAGGAAGTTGGCCTTGGCCACACCGATGCCAGCCGTCGCCGCATGCAGGGCCGCTTCGGCGCGGCGGATGTCCGGGCGGCGCTCGACCAGGTCGCTGGGTAGCCCGGCCGCCATGCCGGGCAACGCCGGCCAATCGCGCCGCGCGTTTTCCAGCTGTGCGTCCAGCGCCTGCGGGGAGCGCGCCAGCAACAGGGCCAGCGCATTGCGCAGGTGCGATTGCCGATGCTGCAGCGGCGCCACCCGCGCCTCCAGCGCTGCCACCTGCGCGGCCGCACTGGCCACCTGCAAGGTGGTCGCTACGCCCTGCTGCTGGCGGGAAAGGGTCAGCCGCTGCACGTCGCGCGCGATGTGCAGGTTGTCCTCGGTGATCGCCAGCAACTGACGCGTCGCGCGCAGCTGCAGATAGGTACCGGCGGCTTCAGCCATCACCGCGGTCTGCACCGCGTGCCAGTCTTCGTTGGCGATCTGCACGCGGGCATCGGCGATCTCCACCTGGCGGCGCACACGGCCCCAGAGATCCAGCTCCCAGCTCAGGCCGATACCGGCCTGGAACAGTCCATAGTCCTCCCGCCCGGCATTGCCGGACGGATCGTTCAAACCCACTTCGCTGTTGCGCGCACGGGTGGCGCCGACCGTCGCGCCGACGGCCGGGACGCGGTCGGCGGCGCTGCTCCGGCGCAGCGCGCGGCTCTGCGCGACGCGGTTGGCCGCCAGCTGCACATCCAGATTGGCGCGCATGGCCTGGCTCGCCAGCGCCACCAGCAGCGGATCCTCGAAGCCGTTCCACCACGCCGCGTCATCAGCGAAGGCCGCCGAGGTGATCACGCCACCCTCCCACTGCGCGGGCAGGCTTGCCTGGGGCCGCACGAAGTCCGGGCCGAGGGTGCAGGCCGCCAGTGCGGTGCACAGCGCGCTGCCTGCCATCAGGCGCACCGTCTGCCGGCGCATCATGCGCCCTCCCCCGGCAGCCCACGCCCGCCGCTGTCCAGATCCACGCGCGCCTCCACCGACATGCCGGCGCGCAGCTTGCCGGCCAGCGGTTGGCCTTCGTCGAGCACGATCTTCACGGGTATCCGCTGCACCACCTTGGTGAAGTTGCCGGTGGCGTTCTCCGGCGCGATCGCGGCGAAGGTCACCCCGGTCGCCGGGGCGATGCTGTCGATCCGGCCGTGCAGCGACTGGCCGGGGAACACATCCACCTGCACGTCTACGCGCTGTCCGGCGTGCATGCGCGTCATCTGCGTTTCCTGGAAGTTGGCGACGACGAATGCCTGCTGCAGCGGCACCACCGCGAGCACCGGCGTGCCCGGGGTAAGGTAAGCCCCCACGCGCACTGCGCGGCGGCCAACCATGCCATCGATGGGCGCGCGCAGCTCGGTATGCGACAGATCCAGTTCGGCACGGGCCTGTGCGGCGTCGGCCCGCTCCACGGCGGCCTGCGCGGACTGCACGCTGGCGGTCAGCAGCGCAGTGCGCTGGCGTGCATTGACCACGGCCGCGGTGCCCTGTTGCAGATGCGCACTGGCCACCGCCTGGCGCGACTGCGCCTGCTGTGCGTTCTGCACGGTGCCGGCACCGTCGCTGGCCAGCGCTTGATAGCGGCGTTGATCGGCCTGGGCGAGGCTGAGCTCGGCGCGACTGACATCCACACTGGCCTGGGCCTGATCGATTACCGAACCCTGCTGCGCCAACGCGGCCTGCGCATTGGCCAGTTGCGCCCGTGCATTGGCGAGATCGGCACGCGCGGCCGCCAGCGCGACCTGATAGTCGCGATCATCGATGCGCGCGAGCACATCGCCGGCCTTGACCGTCTGGTTGTCCCGCACGCGGACCTCGCTGACGAAGCCAGCGATCTTCGGCGCGACCACGGTGAAGTCCGCGGTGACATAGGCGTTGTTGGTGGATTGATGGCGGCCATCGTGCAGCAGCCACCCGGCGCCGCCGGCGAGCAGCAGCAGGCCGGCAGCGATGACGAAGGGAACGGAGTTGCGATGCAGGGACACAGGGGAGTTCCTTGAATTCAAGCCACGGCACGTGGCGGATACATGCGTGTGGGCAGCCACGGAATCAGCGCGATCAGCGCCACCGCCACCCACGCGACGAGGAGATAGAGATCGGCCGAGGTCAGCGCCACGACCTGCGCATGCAGACGCGCGCCCAGCCCGGGTGCGGCGCCCGCGTCAAACCAGGGTGCGTTGCCGATCCGGTCGACCAGCGCGGTCGAGTGCAGATGGCTGCGCGCGGTGGTGACCGCCTCGAGCAGGCCACCGGCGAGGACCGCGGCGAAGCCTTTGACGGTGTTGAACCATGCTGAAGCGAAGGGGCCATCGGTCGGCGCCAGGCTGCCGGTGGCGAGCATCAGCAGCGGCAGCACCGCCATCGGCTGGGCGATGACCTGGATCACCTGCAGCCACACGAAGTTGTCGCGGTGCCAATCGGTGGTCAGCTGCGCGCCCAGGCCACAGGCCAACGCCAGCAGGCCCAGGCCGATCGCCTGCACCCAGCGGCTGTCCACCCGGCGCTGGTTGAGCAGGGTCGCCACCAGCGGCAGCGCGATCAGCTGCGGCAACGCGACCCACAGCAGCATCGGCGCGGTCTGCAGCGGCCGGTAGCCCTGCACCTTGGCCAGGAAGCTGGAGGGAATCATGATCACCGCCAGCAGCACGAACAGCACGCCACCGAGGGTGATCAGCGCGTAGCTCAGATTGCGGTTGGCCAGCAGCTGCAGCTTGAAGAACGGCAGCGGGTGCGACCATTCGTTGTAGAAGAACAGCGCCAACAGGCCAGTGCCACCGCCGAGCAGCAGGCAGACCAGCGGCGAGGCGAACCAGTCCAGGCGCGGCCCCTGCACCAGGCCGATGACCAGCATCACCAGCGCCGGGAACCCGAGCGCCAGGCCGACCCCGTTGAACTGCGCGAAACGCTCCAGCCGCAGCGGGTCCTGCGGCAGGCCCCATGCCACCATGCCCAGCGCGGCCACACACCACGGCACGATCTGCCAGAACGCCCAGTGCCACCCCACGTAGTCCACCCACAGCGCGGCCATCGGTGTGCCCAGGCTCGGCCCGAACGTGGCCGTCAGCGCATAGCCGGCCAGGCCGTACAACTTGATGCCCGGCGGCAGGAAGCGCAGCGCCACGCTCATCAGCAGCGGTGGCAGCGCGCCGCCCGCCAGCCCCTGCAGCGCGCGCAGGATCAGGAACGAGGGCAGATCCGGTGCGAACGGACACAGCACGCCCAGCACCATGAAGGCGCCGATCATCACCAGTGCGAAGCGACGCAGTGAGAAGGTCACCGCGCACCACGGCGCAAACGCCATCGCGCTGACCGACATCGCCGTGTACAGCGCGATGATCCAGCTGCCGTCATCGGCACTGAACCCCATCGCGCCCCGGATGTCGGCCAGCGCGACCTTGGTGACGTTTTCGTTGATACCCGAGATCAACACAGCCAGCAGCACGCCGCACAGGCCCACGGCCAGACGCAGGCCGAACACCGCCTGCGCGGGCGGTGCAGCCGGCACGGCAGTTGCTGCCGGCAACGGGGCGGCAACAGCAGTCATCGAACACCCCCCGGGTACGGGGGATGCAGCGGGAACAACACGGACATGGGTCCACTCCACGACGGGGAGCGGCAGTCTAGGCAGCGCCGATGCTGCGAAAAATGCTGCGCCGGCCATCGCTGGCGTGCATCAGACGCACGCCTCACCGGTGACCGTGCAGGCGGCCGGGGTCGCAGTGCGTCAGGCCTGCGTGGACTCCGCGTCGCACATCGCCTTGATGCTGCGGCGCAGCCAGCGATGCGCCAGATCGCTGTCCAGGCGGGGATGCCATGCCTGCACGACAATCGCGCTGCGGACCGGAATCGGCAGTTCAAACAGGCGCAGCGGTACCCCGAGGCGTTCCAGCCGGCCCAGCATCACGCTGGGCATCTGCGGCAGGATCAGGTCCGAATCGGCCGCGGCGAAGATCGCCGAGTGGAAGGTCGGCATGATCTGCGCGACCCGTCGGGTCAGCCCCAGCGCTTCCAGGTCCTCATCGATCGGGCCATACCACCGGCCACGGCGCGATACGGCGATGTGGTCGAAGGCCACGAAGCGCTCGGCAGTGATCTCGCCGGCGAAGATCGGGTGGCCCTCGTGGGCGGCACCGAAGAACGAGGTACTGAACAGGTTCTGCACCTTGGTATCGGCGCTCAGCTTGCTGACAGCGCTGATGTGCAGATCGATCCGGCCCTGCGCCATCGCATCGTCGTCCCCATCGCCCTCGGGCACGAACCGCAGCACCGAGCACGGCGCCTGCGCCTTGAACAACTCGCGCATGCGGCCACCGTACGTGCCGACAAACACATCGTTGGCGCGGATGCTGAAGGTGCGCTCCAGCGTCAGCATGTCGACCTCGCGGCCGGCATTGAACACCAGGTGGGCCTGCTCGATCACCCCGCGCACCTGCTCACGCAGTTGCAGCGCGCGCGGGGTCGGGGCCAGGCCACGGCCGGCGCGGACCAGCACCGGATCGCCGATCGCCTCGCGGATGCGGCCCAGGGTACGGCTCATCGCCGGGGCACTGAGGTTCATCCGCCGCGCCGCGCCCACGACGCTGCCCTCCTCGATCAGGGCATCCAGGGCAATGAGCAGGTTCAGATCGGGCATGGTCACGGCAGTATCACCTTCAACGTGTGGCGGTGACTTTACTGCAATCCAAAACCGGTATTGATGCGCCCAACGCACGGCTCCGCTGCGGCGCACGGCATGGGTCCAGCGCCAACGGTGCGCGACCCTAGCGCCCCCTCTGCCGAGATTGCCGATGTTCACCAAGATCCTCGTCGCCCTGGATGGCGGCCCACAGCACGCCCAGGTACTGGACCTCGCCGGGTCGCTGGCCGGGCCTTCCACCCGGTTGCACCTGCTGTGCGTGCTGGACCCCGCCTTCGCGCTGGCCGACGACGCACCCCGTGCCGAGCACGCCGAGTATCCGGCCGCCGACGCCCAGGTCCACCAGGCCGAACAGCTGCTTGCCACCGCCCTGAACAGCCTGCGCGAGCGCGGTATCGACGGCATCGGCCACCACCCGGCCGGCGAGCCGGCGCAGGTGATCTGCGACCATGCCCGCCAGCACGGCTGTGACCTGATCGTCATTGGCCATCGCCACCTGTCGCGGCTGGAACGCCTGCTGGACCGCTCGGTCGGGCAATGGACAGTGGACCATGCGCCCTGCCCGGTGCTGGTGGAAGTGCGCGGTGGCGATGCCTGAGCGAACGCCGGCGTGCCGTCATCCATCGGCCGCGGCCGTGCCTTGGCCCGGCGGCGAACGGTGATCGCGCTCAGCCCGGTGCGCCGCCCGCTTCCACCCGATTGCGCCCGCCCCGCTTGGCGGCGTACAGCGCGGCATCCGCCGCCGCCAGCACCTCGGCAGGATCGGCGTCCAACACCCTCGGCACGGTCCCGACGCCGATGCTGATCGTCACCGGTCGTCCCGACTCAGCGGAAGGCAACTGCAGCTGCTCCACTGCACGGCGCATGCGCTCGGCCAGTGCAGGAGCGCCTGCCAGCGGCGTGGATGCCACCACCACGGCGAATTCCTCACCGCCATAACGGGCAACCAGATCCGTGCTGCGCACCGCGCACCCCGCCAACGTTGCAGCGACCAGGCGCAGGCATTGATCGCCGGCCGGGTGCCCGAAGCGGTCGTTGAACGCCTTGAAGCAGTCGATATCGACCATCAGCAACGCGATCCCCTGCCCGCTTCGCCGCGCCTGCTCCCACGCATCACGCAGGCTCTGGTCGAACTGGCGTCGGTTGGCCAGGCCGGTGAGGCTGTCGATCCGCGACAATGCATCGAGCTGGTCCTGCCGCGCGAACGAACGCATCTGCATCAACACACTGCGCAGGCCCGACCCCACGGTAGCCAATGCAAACCCGGCTACGGCCAGATAGGGATGCTCACGCACCATCAATGCCGACACCACCACCAGCGACAGGGCCAGGATCAAGGGGCTCCCGGCACGCACGGCCATCACCAGCGCGCGCGGCACACGCACTTCACTGCGTCGAGAAGGCCGCAGCGCCATGATCGCCAGCAACAGGAACGGGACATCGATCAGCAGATCGACCAGGCCGCCGTAGCCGCCCTCCGTCTCGACGTAGTTGATGTACGCGGCAACGCCCAGGTACACCCAGGCGAACACGCACAACGTGCGGAAGAACACGCGCCGTGAAGGATCTTCGCTCGCCCGCCAGCGCAGCAGCGCAAAGCCGGCGATGAAAATGTTCTCCACATCGAACATCAGCCGCAGGGGTGCGATCCCGTCCTCGCCCGCATCGCTGAGCGTGGCGAACGAGAAGGTATAGACGAAGAACAGGTAGCCCAGCAGCAGCGCGAGCAGCGCATCGATCAGACTGAGATACCACGGCTCCTGCCGGGGATGGGCCATCGCAAATGTGAGCGGCACGCCGTACAGCACGTACAACAGCATGCCAAGCCCCGGCGTCGCATCGGCATTGCCGCGGCCGACCTCCTGATACATGTTCAGCGCCATGCCGGCCGCCCACAGCCCCGTGCCCAGCGCCATCGCGACCCAGCCGACGATCGACGCGCTGCGGCGGCCCCGCCACGCACAGGCCAGCCCGGCCAGCAGGGGCGCTCCGATCAGGAACACATAGGACACCGGCAGCGCATGCGCGGGCATCAGCACCAGCGCGATGCCATGGCACAGCAGGTACAGCAGCGACAGCCAGACCACCATGCGGCTTTCCATTCCGATGCGGCGTTGCGACCAACATACAAGGTTGCCCGGCACCTGGGGATCAATTCATCCCGCGTTGACGGCGTGGGCGCGGCAGGGCGCCGGGCAGCGTCGGCTACTCTTCCTCGAGCTGCTGGAAACGTTCCGCCAGGAAATCGATCAGCGCGCGTACGGAGGGCAGCAGTCCGCGCCGTGAGGGGAATACCGCGTGGATGATCTCCCGCCGTGGCGCCCACGCGGGCAGCACGTGCACCAGCGTGCCAGCGGCAATCTGGTCGCACACCATCATCCGCGGCAGCTGCACCACGCCCACGCCGGCCACCGCGGCCGCGCGCAGGGTCAGCATGCCGCGGGTGACCAGGCGCGGCCGATGATGGATGTCCGCGCGCGTGCCGTCCGGGCCGAACAGATTCCAGACGTGCTCGTTCTGCGGCAGGCCCAGCTCCATGCTCGGCAACGCAGCGAGATCGGCCGGCACCTGCGGCAGGCCCAGCCGCGCGATCAACGCCGGGCTGGCGACCAGGCACTGGCTGCGCTCGGCCAGCACCCGCATCACCAGCTCGGTGTCCTGCAATGGCGGTGGCCGCACCCGGATCGCGATATCGATGCCCTCGGCAATCAGATCGACCCGGCGGTTGGTGGCATCCAGCTGTATCGCCACCCCCGGGCACTGCGCCAGGAAGGCCGCGATCATCTCGCCGACACGCGTGTCCAGCAGCGCGACCGGGCAGGCCACCCGGACGATGCCGCGCGGCTCGCTGCGGGTGAGTTCGATCGCTTCCTGGGCGGCTTCGGCTTCCACCAGCATCGCCTTGCAGTGCGCGTAGAACGTCTGGCCGACCTCGGTGACCGAGAAGTGCCGCGTCGAACGCTGGATCAAGCGCACCCCCAGCCGCTCCTCAAGCAGCGCCACCCGGCGGCTGAGTTTCGACTTGGGCACCCCCAGCGCCCGCCCCGCCGGCGCGAAACCGCCGTGATCGACCACCTGGGCGAAATAGTAGAGGTCATTGAGATCCTGCACGGCCGCCTCCAGCGTTCACCAAATAGGACTATGAGGATAAATTCTGCTGACTACCGGCGCCAGCGTCCTGAATACATCATCTCTTCCATCAGACACGGGCCTGCCCCCGGAGGAGTACGACATGAAGAAGATTCTCGGCATCTACAGCGCCCCCAAGGCGCACTGGGTGGGCGACGGCTTCCCGGCCCGGACCCTGTTCTCCTATTCCAGCCACGGCCAGCAGGTCAGCCCCTTCCTGCTGCTGGACTATGCCGGCCCGATGAAGTTCACCCCCGCTGCGCAGCCACGCGGCGTTGGCCAGCATCCTCACCGCGGCTTCGAGACGGTGACCATCGTCTATGAGGGTGAAGTGGAGCATCGCGATTCCACCGGCGCGGGCGGCACCATCGGCCCGGGCGACGTGCAGTGGATGACCGCCGCCTCCGGCATCCTGCATGAAGAGTTCCACTCCCACGCCTTCACCCGCACCGGCGGCACGCTGGAGATGGTGCAGCTCTGGGTGAATCTTCCGGCCAAGGACAAGATGGCCGCGCCCGGCTACCAGACCCTGCTGAACGCGCAGATTCCGTCGGTGCCGTTGCCGGACCAGGCGGGCCGCGTGCGCGTGATCGCCGGTGAGTTCGACGGCCAGCGTGGCCCCGCGCGCACCTTCACGCCGATGGATGTGTGGGACCTGCGGCTGCTCCAGGGCCATAGCGCCCACCTGCCGGTGCCCGAGGGGCGCCATGTCGCCCTGGTCGTGCTGCGCGGCAGCGTGCAGGTCAATGGCAGCCAGGCCGTGCACGAGGCGCAGCTGGTGATGCTCGATCGCGATGGCAGCGCCCTGCAGATCGAGGCCAACAGCGATGCCACGGTGCTGGTGCTCAGTGGCGAACCGATCGATGAGCCGATCGTGGGCTACGGGCCCTTCGTGATGAACAGCCAGGACGACATCAGCCAGGCCTTCGCCGATTTCAAGAGCGGCCGCTTCGGCCAGATCGCTCACGCGTAATTCCGGCGACGCTGGATTCGCAGCGCGATTGACGCATCCCCTGTCCTCCGTGGCGATGGTCGTTGCCATCGCCATACCCCGGCCGCCCAGCGGCCTCCCCATGCCCAGGAGTATTTCCCATGGCAAGCGAACCCATCCGTGATCCTGTCACCGATCACCTGCTGACCCCGCAGAACGCCGCCTTCATCATCATCGACTACCAGCCGGTGCAGGTGAACTCGATCGCCTCGATGGACCGGCAGTTGCTGGTCAACAACATCGTCGGCACCGCCAAGGCCGCCGTCGCCTACGGGCTGCCGATCGTGCATTCCACGGTCAATGTGCGCAGCGGCCTCAACAAACCGCCGATTCCGCAGCTGCGCAAGGTGCTGGCCGACCATCCCACCTACGACCGCACCACCATCAATGCATGGGAAGACACCGCATTCCGCGACGCGGTGCAGGCCACCGGGCGCCGCAAGCTGATCATGACCGCCCTGTGGACCGAAGCCTGTCTGACCTTCCCCGCCCTGGATGCTTTGAAGGAGGGCTACGAGGTGTACGTCGTGGTCGATGCCGTTGGCGGCACCTCCCTGGCCGCGCATGACGCGGGACTGCGCCGCATCGAACAGGCCGGCGGCAGGATGATCAGCGTGCCTCAGCTGTTCTGTGAGCTGCAGCGCGATTGGCAGCGCCAGGACACGGTGCCGGCGTTCATGGATCTTTTCATCCAGACGGGCGGCACTGCCGGCATCCAGTTCTCCTACGATCGCCAATGAGCGACGCAACGGCCACGCTCCCGCGTGGCCGTTGGGCGGGCATCACCCGTGCAACGCCTTGGCGTGATGCGCGATGTGCTCGCCGATGAAGCTGCTGATGAAGTAATAGCTGTGGTCGTAACCGGGCTGCAGGCGCAGCGTCAGCGGATGACCGGCCGCCGTGCAGGCCGCCTGCAACCACTGCGGCTGCAGCTGGGTGTCGAGGAACTCATCACCACCGCCCTGGTCCACCAGCAACGGCAGGCGTTCGGTCGCGGCGGCGACCAGCTCGCTGGCATCCCACGCCGCCCAACTGGCGCGGTCCTCACCCAGGTAGGCAGTGAAGGCCTTCTGCCCCCACGGCACGCGGGTCGGCGCGACGATCGGCGAGAACGCCGAGACGCTTTTGTAGCGACCCGGGTTCTTCAACGCGATCACCAGCGCGCCATGGCCGCCCATCGAGTGGCCACTGATGCTGCGCGCACCCGTTGTCGGAAAATGCGCCTCGATCAACGCTGGCAGCTCCTCCACCACGTAGTCGTACATGCGGTAGTGCGCCGCCCACGGCTGCTCGGTAGCATTGAGATAGAAGCCGGCGCCCTTGCCCAGGTCATAGCCCTCGGCATCGGCGACGTCATCGCCGCGCGGGCTGGTGTCCGGCGCGACCAGGATCACGCCATGCTCGGCGGCGTAACGCTGCGCACCGGCCTTGGTGATGAAGTTCTGTTCGTTGCAGGTCAGCCCGCTGAGCCAGTACAGCACGGGCAGCTTCTGCGTGGCGGCCTGCGGCGGCAGATACACGGCGACATTCATGTCGCAGCCCAGCACCTGCGAGGTGTGGCGGTACACGTCCTGCCAACCGCCGGACGCGGCGCGATGTTCGATGCGTTCCATGGTGATTCTCCGTAGGGGCGGCGCGGACCGCGCGCCGCCCGTAATGGCTCAGAAATGCACGACCGAGCGGATCGACTTGCCTTCGTGCATCAGATCGAACGCGTCGTTGATCTCGTCCAGGCCCATCGTGTGGGTCACGAACGGGGCCAGCTCGATGTCGCCCTTCATGGCGTCTTCGACCATGCCCGGCAGCTGGCTGCGGCCCTTGACGCCACCGAAGGCGGTGCCCTTCCAGGAGCGCCCGGTGACCAACTGGAACGGACGGGTCGAGATTTCCTGGCCCGAGCCGGCTACACCGATCACCACCGACTGGCCCCAGCCACGGTGTGCGCATTCCAGCGCCGCACGCATCACGTTGACGTTGCCGATGCACTCGAAGGTATGGTCCACGCCCCAGGTGGTCATCTCCACGATCACCTGCTGGATCGGCTTGTCATGATCCTTGGGATTGATGCAGTCGGTCGCGCCGAACTGCTTGGCCAACTCGAACTTGGAGGGGTTGGTATCGATCGCGAAGATGCGGCCGGCCTTGGCCTGGCGCGCACCCTGGATGACCGCCAGGCCGATGCCGCCCAGCCCGAACACCGCGACCGAATCGCCTTCCTGCACCTTGGCGGTGTTGTGCACCGCACCGATGCCGGTGGTGACGCCGCAGCCGAGCAGACACACGTGTTCCGGGTTGGCCTCCGGGTTGATCTTGGCCAGCGACACTTCAGCCACCACGGTGTACTCGCTGAAGGTGGAGCAGCCCATGTAGTGGTAGATCGGCTCGCCGTTGTAGCTGAAGCGGGTGGTGCCATCGGGCATCACGCCCTTGCCCTGGGTGGCGCGCACGGCCACGCACAGGTTGGTCTTGCCCGAGGTACAGAACAGGCACTCGCCGCACTCGGCGGTGTACAGCGGAATCACGTGGTCGCCCGGCTTGACGCTGGTGACGCCCTCGCCCACTTCGACCACGATGCCCGCGCCTTCATGGCCGAGTACGGCCGGGAACAGGCCTTCCGGATCATCACCGGACAGGGTGAACGCATCGGTGTGGCAGACGCCGGTGTGGGTGATCTTGACCAGCACTTCGCCCTTCTGCGGCGGAGCGACGTCGATCTCGACGATCTTCAGCGGTTCGCCAGCGGCGAAGGCAACAGCGGCACGGGATTTCATGGGGAGCACTCCAAGGCAGGGAACAGAATGTGGCAGCACGCGGTCGTCCGCGTACTCATTTGAGGTAGGACCGGATCAGCATGCTCATCTCGCGCACGCGCTCGTCGCGCTGCGCATCGGATTGGGCCGGCTGCCCGAATTCTTCGCGCAGATGCGCTTCCATCACTTCGGACATCAGCCCGTTGACGGCACCGCGGATCGCGGCGATCTGCTGCAGCACCGGCCCGCACTCGGCGCCGGCTTCCAGCGCGCGGTCCAGCGCATCGCACTGACCACGGATCCGACGGACCCGGGCGAGAACGCGCTTTTTTTCCTGCGGGGAATGAGGCATCGGGGCAAGGCCAGTTAACTATACTGGGGGTGAGTATACAGCATCCGCAAAACCAACCCTTTCGGCAGTAGGTTCTGCGCCAGGACTGATCAGGGCTGATGGTCCGAGAGTCGGCGGCGGCGTGCCAGATGGATGCGGCCGGCAACCAACACCGCAAATGCCACTACCGCGGTCTGAACGAGCGGATCAGGCGAGATGCCCGGCTGGGGCCAGAACGCAAGCCAGCCTGCGAGCACAGCGAAGCTGACCAACGCCAACAACGCGAGCGTCTTTGAGACTCGGTTGGAGAATGGCAGGGCCAGCAATGGCGCCCCGACAAGCAGCAGTCCTGCACCGCCACACGCCAGTGCTGTGCGGCCCTGCGTAACATCTCCCGTCGTTGCGATCATCAGGATCAGCACCCCATACAGCGCAAGGGCGGCACCGCCGACCAGCGCCAGAATGTTCACGAATCGTCGGTTACGCATCCATTTCACCGTTGATGAGGACAGGGCGTGGAGCTGCACCACTCGAAGCCAGATACATCTCCTCCGATGCGAGGTGCACGCGCAGAATGCGGCATCTGCCTTTGAAGAGCGAGCATCCGGAGCATAGGTAAACCGCGGCCGTTACCCCCGCAGCAGATCAATGAACGCCCGCAGCGCGGACGACATCTGCCGCTGCCGCGGGTAATACACCGCAAAGCCGGCGAACGGCTCGCTCCAGTCTTCCAGCACCGCCACCAGCCGGCCGTCGTCCAGATACGGACGCGCAGAATCCTCCAGCACGTAGGCCAGCCCCAGCCCGTCCACCACCGCCTGCAGAATGGTGTTCTGGTCACCCAACGTGAGGCGCCCGGGCACGTCGATTTCCAGCGCCTGGCCATCGCGTTCGAACTGCCACTTGTAAAGATGGCCGCTGGCGAAGCGGAACCGCACACACTCATGGTGATGCAGATCACGGGGGTGCCGCGGTATCTCGCGCCCTGCCAGATATGCTGGCGCACCCACGATCAAGCCGCGCAGCGCCGGTCCCAGCGGCACCGCGACCATGTCTTCCGGGACCGATTCGTGCAGGCGCACACCGGCGTCGTAACCGCCGGCGACGATATCGACCAGACCGTCATCCTGGGCCAGCTCCAGGCGCACATCCGGGTGGGCTTGTAGAAAGCGCGCCAGCCGCGGGCCGAGCTGGGTCTGGACGGCGGCGCGCGTGGCGTTGATGCGCAACAGGCCAGCCGGTGCCGCACGGAAGTGGTTCATTTCTTCCAGTGCGTCGTGCACCTGCCCAAGCGCGGGTTGCAGGCGCTCCAGCAGGCGCTGACCGGCTTCGGTGAGGGCCACGCTGCGGGTGGTGCGGTGGAACAGGCCCACGCCCAGGCGCTCTTCCAGCGCGCGGATCGCATAACTGACCGCCGAGGTGGACAGCGCCAGCTCAGCCCCGGCCTTGCGGAAGCTGCGGTGGCGGGCCACGGCGGCGAAGGCGGCCAGATGGGTCAGGTTGTCAGTGGCCATGATTATCCCGTTTCACTTGATGAATCATGCCGATATCCTGACTTTTTGTGCACGGGATCGGGGCGTATTGTAAAGCGCCTTTCTACAAACCTGCCAAGGATTCCCCCATGTCCCTCGCCCATGGTTATGCGGTGCACGACCAGACCGCGCCGCTGGTGCCGTTCTCCTTCGAACGCCGCCCGGCCGGTCCCGATGACGTGCGCATCGAGATTCTCTTCAGTGGCATCTGCCACTCCGATCTGCATCAGGCCCGTGACGACTGGGGTGGTTCCAAGTTCCCGATGGTGCCCGGCCACGAGATCATCGGCCGCGTGACCGAGGTCGGCGCCAACGTCACCGGCTTCAAGGTCGGCGATTTCGCCGGCGTCGGCTGCATGGTCGATTCCTGCCGCCACTGCGCGGCCTGCGATGAAGATCTGGAGCAGTACTGCGAGAAGGGCGCGACCTTCACCTACAACAGCACCGAGCGCGAGAGCGGCCAGCCGACCTTCGGCGGCTACTCCGACCACATCGTGGTCGAGCAGCGCTTCGTGGTGAAGGTGTCCGAAACGCTCGACCTCAAGGCCGCCGCGCCGCTGCTGTGCGCTGGCATCACCACCTATTCGCCGCTGCGCCACTGGAAGGTCGGCCCCGGCCAGAAGGTCGGCGTGATCGGCCTCGGTGGCCTGGGCCACATGGGCGTGAAGTTCGCCAAGGCGATGGGCGCCACCGTGGTGATGATCACCACCACCCCGGAAAAGGGTGCCGACGCCAAGCGCCTGGGCGCCGATGAAGTGCTGGTCTCGCGTGATCCGGCGCAGATGAAGGCCCATGCGGGCAGCTTCGACTTCCTGCTCAACACCATCCCGGTCAGCCACGACACCAACCCGTACATGTCCCTGCTCAAGCGCGATGCCACCATGTGCCTGGTCGGCGTGCTGACCGAGCTGGATCCGCCGCTGATGGGCGCTTCGGTGATGTTCGGCCGCAAGCACATCACCGGCTCGGCGATCGGCGGCATGGCTGAGACGCAGGAAATGATGGACTTCTGTGCCGAGCACAACATCGTCAGCGACGTGGAAGTGATCGACATCAAGACCGTCAACGAGGCCTGGGAGCGCATGGCGAAGAACGATGTGCGGTACCGCTTCGTCATCGACATGGGCACGCTGGAAAAGGCGGCCTGATCCTTCCACAGGTTCAAGTGAAACATCCCGGAGACACCGCAATACTGTTCGTCTGAGAGGAGCAGTCTTGACACCGAACGGATGATGGGATTTGGAGATCTTCACCGTCCTCGGCGTAGTTGGCCGAGGACGGTGCCCCAGGAGCGCCCCCTCTCCGATCGGAGCTGTGACACCTAGCTGCCGGTTGCCAAGATGCGATCTTCCCATTGTCATCTTCCGCTGACGCGTCGCCACTGGCCTCGCCACTGCTCCCTGGCCCGACTCCCTTGGCGCTTGGCGCTTCTCGCACGATCCGACCCGCCATGGCACCTTTGGCCTTGCTGAAGCAGTTCAGCCACAGGCCTCTCATTGCTGTGCTATCAATGGCACGCCTTGCTTCAAGGCTCTTTCAGGGATTGGAAGGATGCGCAGATTCGGTGGAAGTGCTGGCAGCACGTTTGCTCTCCGCAGAGAAGTGGAGAATTTCTTTCGGAAGCTGAGTGTCGTGGGCGCATGGCTCTGCTGTGTGCTACTGGTCAGCATGACCCTTGTGCCATCTGCACGCGCTCAGACCGTCACCTATATCCATACCGATGCACTCGGTTCGGTCGTTGCCGAATCTGATGCCAATGGCAACGTGATCAAACGCTACGACTATGAGCCCTATGGCGCTGTTGTGAGCGGACAGGTCACGGATGGACCGGGATATACGGGGCATGTGAGCGATGCGGCCACGGGGCTCAGCTACATGCAGCAGCGATACATGGATCCGCAGTTGGGCAGGTTCCTGTCGGTGGACCCTGTGACGGCGTATGACCAGCCGGTGGGGCAATTCAATCGATACCGATATGCGAACGGCAACCCATATCGCTTTACTGACCCAGATGGGCGTCAAGCGTTGGGAGCACCAAGGGATTTCTACAATCCTGTAACAGCTGAGCAAGCCCAGCAGATTCTCCCAGTGGTTGCCGACTTCACGCCGGTCCTGGGGGACGTCAAAGGTATCGTTGAGGCAATCCAAGCTCCAACACCTGCGAACATTGCCGGGGCGGCAATTGGTCTGATTCCATTGGCCGGTGACGCCGGAAAGGCAGTGTTGAAGCACGGTGACGAGGCCGCGCAACTAGGACGAAAGGTCGCCAGCCAGCAGAAGGCTTCTGGAACCATCTATGTCGATTCCAAGGGAAACGCGATCCCGACACCTCCAGGCGGAAGAATTGAAGGATCTCCAGATGGCCGCTTCGTTCAAGCGAAAGGCCCCGACGGCCAGCCTACTGGAGTGCGTATTGATGGAGGACATAAACCATCAACCCATCCCGATCCCCGAGCGCAGCAGCCGCATGGCCATGTGCCAGGTGTAACCAATGCCGATGGAACCCCTTGGCTTCCCGTAAAGCAATGAGTGAGGAGTGCGTGGAACATGGATAGCGAGGCAGAACTCATCCAGATGACGAGGCTTGTCAGAGAATTTGCACTAGGCGCTGTCAACGCCCAGAGCTTCATCGACACGTACTCTAATTTTTACTACTACGAGGCGTTGGACGGCCACGAGGTTTCAAGTGCAATACATGCGGAAGATAGGGTTCGGCTAGGTCCGGCTATCGAATTGCATCGCCGAATCCAGGAGGAAGTGGTGAACAGGATTTCGGTTGATCCGGAGTTTTCATTCGAAGCATTGAAGACGGCCGGGCGACTGACGGCCTCTGAAGCGCGGGAGCTCGCGCTCGAGATCTGTACAGACGTCGGAATTGAAGCTGTCTTGTCGGCGGTAAGGCCTGCCTGACTGGATGGCTGGGCCTGACGGCAGCAACATGATCTGGAACTGAAACGTCTGCCTGTCGTGGGGCCACGCAAAGAGCGTGCCGTTCTCCCGTAAGGCCTCGGGCGGACTCTGCCCTCCCCTGAGTTCGCAACGTCCAGGTGGCGTCGAAAATTCCCGACCTTGGTCGTAAGGTGTCACGTGGAAAAACGGCGCTCACCCGGACCGGGCGAGCGCCGTTCTTCCACGGTGGTTTTGCGATCAGTACGCAAATTCCTTGAACACTGGATCGATGTTGCCGCCCCACTCGCCATGGAACAGCGCCAGCTTGCGATCGGCCGGGGTCAATCCGGAATCGACGATCTCCTGCAGCACCTCCAGGAACTTGCTTTCGTCCTGACCATCGGCATTGCGCGCGGCGCGGCGCTTGAGGCCGGCCACGGCGATCTTCAACGCTTCGCGCGACAGATCCAGCACGGTGCCGTTGCGGAACGGCAGCTTCAGCCCATGCCGCGGCACGCCATCACGCAGGACATTGCGCTCGACCAGGCTGAAATCACGCACCAGGTCCCAGGCCGCATCCAATGCGGCATCGTCGTACAGCAGCCCCACCCAGAACGCGGGCAGCGCACACAGGCGGCTCCACGGGCCCGCATCGGCGCCGCGCATTTCCAGATACTTCTTCAGGCGCACTTCCGGGAAGGCGGTGGTCATGTGATCGGACCAGTCGCGCAGCGTGGGCAGCTGGCCCGGCAGCACCGGCAGCTTGCCGACCATGAAATCGCGGAAGCTCTGGCCGCTGGCATCATGGTATTTGCCGTCGCGGTAAGAGAAGTACATCGGCACATCGAGCAGGTAATCCACGTAACGCTCGTAACCGAAGCCGTCTTCGAACACGAAGTCGAGCATGCCGGTGCGGTCGTTGTCGGTGTCGGTCCAGATGTGCGAGCGGTAGCTCTGGTAGCCGTTCGGCTCGCCTTCGGTGAACGGCGAATCGGCAAACAGCGCGGTGGCGATCGGCTGCAGCGCCAGCGACACGCGGAACTTCTTCACCATGTCCGCTTCGGTGGCGTAGTCCAGGTTGACCTGCACCGTGCAGGTGCGGGTCATCATGTCCAGGCCGAGCGTGCCGACCTTGGGCATGTACTCGCGCATGATCTTGTAGCGGCCCTTGGGCATCCACGGCATTTCATCGCGGGCCCACTTCGGCTGGAAGCCCATGCCGAGGAAGCCCAGCTGCAGTTCGCCGGCGACCTGCGCCACTTCATTGAGATGGGTGCCGGTTTCCACGCAGGTCTGGTGGATGGTCTCCACCGCCGCGCCGGACAGTTCCAGCTGGCCGGCCGGCTCCAGCGTCACCGAGGCGTTGTCGCGCAGCAGCGCTATCGTGCGGCCCTCTTCCTGCACCGGATCCCAGCCGAAGCGGGTCAGGCCGTTGAGCAGCGCTTCGATGCCGCGGTCACCGTCGAAGGTGGGCGGGCGCAGGTCATCCAGGCGGAAGCCGAACTTCTCGTGCTCGGTGCCGATGCGCCACTGCGCCTGGGGCTTTTCGCCGGAGGCCAACGTGGCGACCAGTTCATTACGGTCGGTGATCGGCGTCTCGGCGACGTGGCTGGGGCTCGACAAGGGGAGGCTCGCAGAATTCTGGTCAGGGCGGGGATGTGGGGTTCACGCCCCCGCATCGCAAGGGCGCACTATATCGTGGCGTCCCCTGCCGTCGTGTCACCGTGACGGTTTTCAGCATCCTACTGGCATGGGCTTGACGCTGCGCCGGCCCCGCCGCGGCTGCGAGTCATTCCGCTGTTGGCCGCCGCCAGCCCCTACACTGATTCGATGAGCCGATCCCGACATCCGGAAGTACATCGCTCCGACCGTGTCGGCTGGCTGCGTGCCGCGGTGCTCGGCGCCAATGACGGCATTGTCTCGGTAGCCGGCCTGGTGGTCGGCATCGCGGCGAGCGGCGCCTCGGCCGCCACGATCCTGGCCACCGGCATCGCCGGGACCGTGGCCGGTGCGATGTCGATGGCGGCTGGCGAGTATGTTTCGGTGCAGTCGCAGGCCGATACCGAGCTGGCCGACCTGGCGGTGGAAAAGCGCGAGCTGCACGAAGACCCGCACAGCGAGCTGGAAGAGCTGGCCGCGATCTACCGCCATCGCGGGCTGAGCCCCGACCTGGCGCATGAGGTGGCCACCCAGCTCACCGCGCACGACGCGCTGGGGGCACATGCCCGCGATGAGCTGGGCATCACCGAGGAGCTGCGGGCGCGCCCGATGCAGGCGGCCATGGCCTCCGCCGGCGCCTTCGTCAGTGGCGCCGCGTTGCCGGTGCTGACCGCCCTGCTCGCGCCGCATGCTGTCGTCGGCCAGGCCACCACCGCGGTGACGCTGCTGGGGCTGTGCCTGACCGGCACCCTGGCCGCCCATGCCGGCGGTGCCCCACGTCTGCGCGGTGCGGTGCGCGTCACCTTCTGGGGTGCGATCGCGATGGCCGCGGCCGCGCTGGTCGGCCGACTGTTCAACGTGGCGGGCTGAGCGGTGTCCGCGTCGATCGATACGACCTCCTCGCTGCTGGCGACAATGGCCAGCCTGGCTGACTGCCAGCGCGCCGATGGCTACGCCTGCATCACCGCGCGCCGCGAGCATGGCGCCTCCTCCGTGGAGATTCCGCAGCCGCAGTTCGCGATCCTGCTGCAGGGGCGCAAGCAGGTGCGTACCGCGCAGCAATCGCTGGAATTCGCACCGGGCGATCTGTTCCTCATCACCCGGCGCTGCCGCATCGATGTGGTCAACATTCCCGATCCGCATAGCGGCCTCTATCTCAGTGCGATCGTGCCGATGTGTGCCGAGGCGCTCACTGCCGCCCGGGCGCTGTGGAACGAGCCGCTGCCGCAGGCCGGTGATGCACTGGCCAGGCTGCCACTGGTCGAGCATGCGGCGACCCTGCTGCAGTGGAGGCAGGCACTGGAACACGGCCAATACACCGAAGCACGCTTGGCCCTGGCATCGCTTGCCGTGGCGTTCTGCCGGCGCGGGCACGGCAGCCTGCTGGTTCCCCCCGAACCCAGCCTGGGGGAACGCATCCGCGATCTGATCGCTGCCCAGCCCGAGCGCGATTGGCAGTCACGCGATTTCGAAGCGCAGCTCGGCCTCAGCGGTGCCACGCTGCGGCGGCGCCTGGCCAGCGAGCACTCCAGCGTGCGCGAACTGATCACCGATGCGCGGCTCGCGCATGCCATGAGCCTGCTCTACACCACCCGGCTGCCGTTGAAGACCGTGGCCGCGCGCGTGGGCTACCGTTCGCTGGGCAGCTTCAACAAGCGCTTCGCCGAACGCTATGGGCTGGAACCGGCGGCGATAGGCAACAGCTGAGCGCGAGCGGATCGCGCGGCATTCTGAGCGGAACGCAGCCGACCAGGCGCGCAGCATGGAGGCACCGCGGCGCCGCCGCCCTGTCCGGAACCTGCCATGCCTTTCCCCCGCGTTCGCACGCTCGCCAGCGCCGTGTTGCTGGCCGTTGTCGCCAGCCCCACATGGGCCACCACCACGCACACCCCGCGCGAGCAGGTCCCCGGCGTCTATCACCAGACGATCGGCACACTGCAGGTCACGGCGCTGTTCGACGGCACGGTCGCACTGGGCCGGCAGGAACTGGTCGGGATCGCCCCCGGGGCAGTCACCCGCCTGCTCGATCACCGCTATGTGCCCGAAGATGGCAAGGGCCTGCAGACGGCAGTCAATGCGTACCTGGTGCAGCAGGGCGATCACCTGACCCTGGTCGACACCGGCACCGCGCAGTGCTTCGGCCCCGGCCTGGGCCAGGTGCTTGGCAACCTGCGCAAGGCCGGCTACGACCCGGCCGAGGTGGATGAGGTGGTGCTGACCCACGCGCACCCGGATCACCTGTGCGGCCTGCTCGATGCGCAGGACAGGATTGCCTACCCGAATGCCACGGTGTGGCTGTCGGCGGCCGATGCCGCGTTCTGGCTGGATCCGGCCAGCGAGGCAACCGCGCCGCAGGGTGTGCGCTTTGCCTTCGCCTTGGCGCGCAAGGCGGTGGCGCCGTATGAAGCGGGCGGGAAACTGAAGCGTTTTGCACCTGGGGACACACTGCCGGCGGGCATCACCGCCTTGGACAGCCACGGTCATACGGTCGGCCACGTGTCTTACCGGATCGATGGCGGCGCCGGCCAGCAACTGCTGGTATGGGGCGACATCGTGCACTTCCACGCGGTGCAGTTCGCGCAGCCTCAGGCGTCGTTTGAAGCGGACAGCGACCGCGTGGCCGCGATCGCCAGCCGGCGCCGGATGATGGCGCAGGCAGCCGATCAGGGCTGGTGGGTAGCCGGCGCGCACCTGCCGTTCCCGGGGCTGGGGCATGTGCGGCGCGAAGGAGAGGCGTTCGCCTGGGTGCCGGGCGAATTCTCGCCGTTACCGGCGAAATGAGGGGACACGACTGCGCCGTACACCGGGCGTCAGGCGCATTCGGGTAGTGCCGGCCGCTGGCCGGCTCCCGATACATCTGATGGAAAGCGCAGCCGGCCAGCGGCCGGCACTACCCGGCGCCGCGCGGCCCGTTGGACCGCGGCAACGCCCGGATCAGGCCGCTTCGGGCGCCGGCTTGTTCAGGCCCAGCCAGCCGCCGATGATGCCGCGGGCTTCATCCACGCCCTGGCGGGCGGGACCGGAGAATGTCTGCACGCTGACGGTATCGCCGAAGGAGGACTGCAGTTCCTTGCGCACCTTCTGCAGGGCGATGCCCTGCTGGCCACGGCCGAGCTTGTCGGCCTTGGTCAGCAGCGCGTGCGCCGGCAGGCCGCGCTGCACCGCATAGGCGAGCATCTGGCGGTCGTAGTCCTTCAGCGGGTGACGGATGTCCATCACCACCACCAGGCCACGCAGGGCCTCGCGGGTACGGAAGTACTGGTCGATGAACGCCTGCCAGTGCGCCTGCAGATCCAGCGGGACCTTGGCGTAGCCGTAGCCGGGCAGATCGACCAGCTTGGCCTCCGGGGTGACCTCGAAGAACACCAGCTGCTGGGTGCGGCCGGGGGTCTTGGAGACCCGGGCCAGGCTGTTCTGGCGGGTCAGGGCGTTGAGGGCACTGGACTTGCCAGCATTTGAGCGACCGGCAAAGGCGACTTCCGCGCCCACGTCTTCCGGCAATTGCCGGGTGTTGTGGGCCGAAAGCAGGTATTGGGCGCGTTCGAGGAGCAATGACATGGGCATAGGATCGCATGTCCGGGCCCGATCCGCGCTGCCCGCGCTCGGTTTTGCTGCACCCTGCGTTGACCGTGGCGTGAAACGGCGTTGATAATCGGGCGATCCCCGTGGTTGCGGTCCCGCAACCGCCAGGCCGGTCCACACGGAGCTTCCGCATGCGCCATGCTCGCGTTCTTGCCGTTTCCGCACTTGCTGTATCGCTGCTCGCCGCCGTTGCCGTTGCCCAGACCTCGATCACGCCCCTGCCGGACAACGGGCCGATCAAGACCGCCTCGCTGGAGGTCGATTTCAGCAAAACCACCTGGGGCGATCCCAAGGCCGGGCAGACCAAGGCGGCCGCCTGCGCGGCCTGTCACTCGGCCGATGGCAATTCCACGGTGGAGATGTACCCGAGCATCGCCGGCCAGAGCGAGCGCTACAGCGCCCAGCAGATGGCCCTGATCGCCAATGGGCAGCGCACCTCCGGGGCTTCGGCGGCGATGGTGCCGTTCGTGCAGGACCTCACCCCGCAGGACATGCGCGACATCGGTGCCTACTTCGCCACGCAGAAGGCCACGGCCGGCATCGCCGACGATGGCGCGGTGACCGAGGGCCCGTACGCGGGCAAGAAGTTCTATGAGATCGGCCAGCAGCTGTATCGCGGCGGCGATGCCGAGCGCGGCATCCCGGCCTGCATGGCGTGCCACGGCCCCACCGGCGCCGGCAACCCGGGCCCGGCCTACCCGCATATCAGTGGCCAGCACGCAGCGTATGTCGCGCGCCGCCTGCAGGAGTACCAGGCCGGGACGACCCAGGAAACGGACAAGGCCCACTTCCAGATCATGGCCTCGATCGCCAAGTCGTTGACCGAGCAGGAAATCCAGGCCCTGGCCAGCTACCTGCAGGGCCTGCACAACCGGGCCGATGACGTCGCCGCAGCCGCCCCCCCGGTCGCCGGAGGCGCGCAGGCTCCCTGACGACCGCCCACCCCGCAGCGCATCCCCCTGGTCGGATGACGGATGCGGACGCCCCGGCCGGCGGGGTATGTTCACTGGCACGCCGGCGACTGGGCCGGCGTCGTTTTTTCTGTATGGAGATGGATGTAGATGACGTTGATGCCCCGCCTGATGTTGTTGCTGCTGGCCCTGAGCCCGTTGACCACCCTCGCTGCCACCCCGGCCCCGCTGGTGGAGGGCAAGGATTACGAACGCATCGCCGATGCCGGTCCGTTCGCGCCGCTGGCCGGCAAGATCGAAGTCGTGGAGATGTTCGGCTACACCTGCCCGCACTGCGCGCACTTCGAGCCGCAGCTGGAAGCCTGGGCCGCCAAGCTGCCCAAGGACGTCCGCTTCACCCCGGTGCCGGCCGCTTTCGGGGGCGTGTGGGATTCGTTTGCCCGCGCCTACTACGCCGCCGACCAGCTGGGCGTGGCCAAGCGCAGCCACCGCGCCATGTTCGATGCCCTGCATGAGAAGGGCTCGCTGCCGATGCAGAACGTCTCGCCGGATGAACTGGCCGCGTTCTACCAGGGCTTTGGCGTGGCCCCGGCGCAGTACATCACCGCGCTCAAGAGCGACGCCGTGGATGCCAAGGTCAAGGCCGCCCGTGCCTTCGCCCTGCGCACCAAGGTGCCCGGCACGCCGACGCTGATCGTCAATGGCGTGTACCTGGTCAAGGGCGACTCGTTCGAGTCGATGCTGCGCAATGCAGATGCCCTGATCGCCCGTGCGCGCAGCGGCAAGGCGCTCTAACAGCGCTCGCTGAACCATCACGCACCGTGCACGCGGGACGCTCGTTTCCGCGTGTCATCATGCTTCCCTGGCCGGTGCTTCCAGCATCGGCCCCACCATGCTCATCCGCTGGAGATGCTTCGATGAAGACCCGTTTCGCCATTACGCTCATGGCCCTGCTGCCGATCCTGGCTGCCTGCAAGGCGCAGGACGGTACCGCCAACACCACCGCCCCGGCCGAACCGGCCGCGCCGAGCAGCACCCCGGCCACCGAAACGGCCCCCCCGAGCGAGCAGGCCCCGGCCGCCAGCGGTGAAACCGCCGCCGCCGAGACCGCCGCTGCCGAAGCCACCACCCCGGCGCCGGCGCCGGCCTCGTCGCGCCCGACCGGCCCGGAGCCGGTTGCCGGCACCGACTATGTGGTGATCGAGAATGGCCAGCCGTTCCAGCCGGCCACCGGCAAGATCGAAGTCGCCGAAATCTTCGGTTACGTGTGCCCGGCCTGCGCCGCGTTCCAGCCGCTGATCGGGCCGTGGAAGGCGGGTCTGCCGAGCGATGTCAATTTCGTCTACGTGCCGGCCATGTTCGGCGGCACCTGGGATGACTACGGCCGTGCGTTCTACGCCGCGCAGGCCATGGGCCTGCAGGAAAAGACCCACGAAGCCATGTACGCCGCGATCCATGCCGAGCAGAGCCTGAAGGGCGAGCGCGGCCGTGATTCGGTCGACGACATCGCCAACTTCTACGGCAAGCACGGCGCCGACCCGAAGCAGTTCGCCGCGATGATGGGCAGCTTCGCCGTCAACGCCAAGACCAACTCGGCCAAGCAGTTCGCCCAGCGCAGCAAGATCTCCGGCACCCCGTCGGTGATCGTCAACGGCAAGTACCTGGTCAAGGGCAAGGGCTTCCCGGACATGCTGCGCATCGCCGATCACCTGATCGCGCGCGAACGCGCCGGCAAGGCCAACTGATCCAGCGATAGCGAACCGTCGTGACCTCCCCCCACACGCGGACCCTGCGCCTGCTGACGGCCAATATCCAGGCCGGTTCGAGCACCCGCCGCTACAGTGACTACGTGACCCGCAGCTGGTCGCATGCACTGCCGGCCGGGCGTAAGCGAACCAGCCTGGATGCCATCGCGCAGATGGCCCGCGAACACGACATCGTCGGCCTGCAGGAGGCCGATCCCGGCAGCCTGCGCTCAGGCTTCACCAACCAGACCCACTATCTGGCCGAGCGCGCCGGCTTCAATTACTGGAGCCACCAGCCCAACCGCCGGATGGGTGGGGTGGCCTCCAGCGCCAACGGCCTGCTCAGCAAACTCGAGCCGGTCGAGGTCCAGGACCACGCCCTGCCCGGCCGGATCGGCGGGCGCGGCGTGCTGCTGGCCAAGTTCGGTGAAGGCAGCCAGGGCCTGGCGGTGGCGGTGGCGCATCTGTCCTTGGGGACCAATTCGCGCATGTCGCAATTGGCCTTCATTGCCGATCTGCTCTCCGACCACCCCAACGCCGTGCTGATGGGCGATTTCAACTGCCTGGCCGAACGGCCCGAAATGCAGGTGCTGTACCAGAAGACGACGCTGCAGCCGCCGGGCTGCGTGGTGCCGACCTTCCCCAGCTGGCGCCCGGACAGGGCGATCGACCACATCCTGCTCAGCGACGGCCTGCAGCAACGCAGTGCCGAAGCCGTGCCGGCCGCGTTCTCCGATCACCTCGCACTGGCGATGTCGATCGATGTGCCGAGCAGCGCGCTGCGCTGACCCCTGTGCACCCGCCGCCCTTGCGCGGCGGGCATCGTGAGCGTGTAAACAGGCTGTCCACAGCGCCTGTGCGATAAATCCCGCCGTCTGCCGCTCCGGCACCGGGAGTATCCCCCACCCCATGAGTACCGTGGAGCCGCCTCTGCCCGAGGTGCGCACGCTTCGACCCGTGTTCCTGCTTGCCGCCACGATCGTGGCGGCATTCGCCATTCTGGTCACCGTGTTTCCCATCGATGCCGGCGTGATGCTGCTCGATGCCCAGACCTGGGCCTCGCGCAATGTCGGCTGGTATTACCTGCTGGCGATGACCGTGTACCTGGTGTTCGTGGTCGGCGTGGCGTTGTCCGGCTATGGCAACGTCAAACTCGGCGCGGACCATGACGAGCCGGAGTTCAGCTATCTGTCCTGGGCCGGCATGCTGTTCGCCGCCGGCATCAGCATCACCCTGTTCTTCTTCTGCGTCTCCGAGCCACTGACCCATTACCTGTTGCCGCCGCAGGGCGGCACCGGCAGTGGCGAGGCCAGCGCGCGCCAGGCCATGCAGCTGCTGTTCCTGCACTGGGGCCTGCATGGCTGGGGCGTGTTCGCGCTGGCCGCGATGGCGCTGGCCTACTTCGCCTACCGCCACAACCTGCCACTGGCGCTGCGCTCGGCGCTGTATCCGTTGATCGGCAAGCGCATCAACGGGCCGATCGGCTACACCGTGGATGCCCTGGGCATCGTGGCCACCGTGTTCGGCCTCGGCGCGGACATGGGCTTTGGCGTGCTGCATCTCAACGCCGGCCTGAACACCTTGTTCCCGGTGCCGCACGCGGCCTGGGTGCAGGTCGGGCTGATCGTGCTGATGATGGGCGCGGCGATCACCGTGGCCGTGTCCGGCGTGGAGAAAGGCGTGCGCTGGATGTCCAACATCAACATGCTGCTGGCGATCTCGCTGCTGCTGTTCATGCTGTTCGCCGGCCCCACCCAGTACCTGCTCAATGCCTTCATGCAGAACATGGGCGACTACCTGGGCAACGTGGTCGGCAAGAGTTTCGATGTGTACGCCTACGGCGGGCGCCCGGACTGGCTGGGCAACTGGACGGTGTTCTACTGGGCCTGGTGGATCGGCTGGGCGCCGTTCGTGGGCCTGTTCATCGCGCGCATCTCGCGCGGCCGCACCATCCGCGAATTCGTGCTCGGCGTGCTGCTGATCCCGCTGGGCTTCACCCTGGCCTGGCTGTCGATCTTCGGCAACAGCGCGCTGGACCAGATCCTGCATCACGACCAGGTACACCTGGCGCAGATGGCGGTGGAGAACCCGCCGACCGTGCTGTACGCGCTGCTGGAGAGCTATCCGTGGAGCCGCGCCGTCATCGCGGTCACGGTGATCGTCAGCTTCATCTTCTTCGTCACCTCGGCCGATTCCGGCACGGTGGTGCTGTCCACGCTGTCCTCGCAGGGCGGCAATCCGGAAGACGACGGCCCGCGCTGGCTGCGCGTGTTCTGGGGCGTGATGACCGGCCTGGTCACCGCCGGACTGCTGCTGGCCGGCAGCATGGATGCACTCAAATCCGCGGTGGTGCTGGCCTCGCTGCCGTTCTCGGTGGTGTTGCTGCTGATGCTGTGGGGCCTGACCCGCGCGCTGGGCGAAGAGTCGCAGCGCAAGAAAGCCTCGCAGTACTCGCCGATCCCATTGATCGGGCAATCGCGACACCAGCGCGGCTGGCGCCAGCGCATCACCCAGGCGGTGCATTTCCCGGTCCGCGACGAGGTGTACCGGTTCATGGATACCGATGTGAAGCCGGCGATCGAAGCCGTCGCGGCGCAGCTGCTCGAACAGGGCCTGGATGTGCAGACGAAGTTCGAGCCGGGTCACATGGAGCTGCTGGTGGACCATGGCGAACAACAGGTGTTCACCTACCAGGTGATCATGCGCGGCTACCTCACGCCTTCGTTCGCCGCGCAGCGCTTCCGCAACCAGCGTTACTACCGCGCCGAAGTGCATCTTTATGAAGGTGGACAGGACTACGAGCTGTTCGGCTACAGCCGCCAGCAGATCATCAACGACATCATCGATCAGTACGAGCGTCACCTGCAGTTCCTGCATCTCACGCGTTGACGCACTGATCTCCCGCTGCAAAGGAGTCACCGACATGCCTACCCTCCCCGACCAGCTGCTGTACATCGGCGGCCGCCACGTTCCCTCCCAGGGCGGACAGACCTTCCAGGTCATCAATCCGGCCAACGGCGAGTTGCTCGCCAACGTCCACAGCGCCAACAGCGACGATCTCGACGCTGCCGTGGAGAGCGCCCAAGCCGGCCAGAAAGCATGGGCCGCGCTGACCACCGTGGAGCGCTCGCGCATCCTGCTGCGGGCGGTCGCGCTGCTGCGCGAGCGCAACGATGCACTGGCCGAGCTGGAATCGCGCAACACCGGCAAGGCCCTGAGCGAAACGCTCAGCGTGGACGTGGTCACCGGTGCGGACGTGCTGGAGTACTACGCCGGCGTCATGCACGGGCTGGAAGGCAGCCAGGTGCCGCTGCGTGAGAGCAGCTTCTTCTACACCCGGCAGGAGCCCCTTGGCGTGGTCGGCGCGATCGGTGCCTGGAACTACCCGATCCAGATCGCGCTGTGGAAGGCTGCCCCGGCGCTGGCCGCCGGCAACGCGATGATCTTCAAGCCCAGCGAAGTGACGCCGCTGACCGCGCTGAAGCTGGCGGAAATCTTCACCGAGGCCGGCCTGCCCGATGGCGTGTTCAACGTGCTGCCTGGCGATGGCGCCGGCGTCGGCTCGGCATTGACCGAGCATCCGCTGATCGAGAAGATCTCCTTCACCGGCGGCACCGCCACCGGCCGCAAGGTGATGGCCAGTGCCTCCAGCTCCACGCTCAAAGACGTCACCATGGAGCTGGGGGGCAAGTCGCCGCTGATCATCTGCGCCGACGCCGATCTGGACCTGGCCGCCGACGTGGCGATGATGGCCAACTTTTACAGCTCCGGTCAGGTATGCACCAACGGCACCCGCGTGTTCGTGCCGCGCAGCACCCTGGCCGCGTTCGAAGCCAAACTGCTGGAACGGGTCAAGCGCATCCGCATTGGTGACCCGCTGGCCAAGGACACCAACTTCGGCCCGCTGGTCAGCGCCGCGCACATGCAGCGCGTGCTTGAGCACATCGGCAGCGGCAAGGCCGAGGGTGCACGGCTGGTCTGCGGCGGCGAACGGCTGACCGACGGCGCGCTGGGCAAGGGCTGCTATGTGGCACCGACCATCTTCAGCGATTGCCGCGATGACATGCGCATCGTACGCGAGGAAATCTTCGGGCCGGTGATGAGCCTGTTGGCGTACGACGACGAAGACGAGGCCGTGCGCCGCGCCAACGACACCGATTACGGTCTCGCCGCCGGCGTGGTCACGCCGGACCTGGCGCGCGCGCATCGCCTGATCCATCAGCTCGAGGCCGGCATCTGCTGGGTCAACAGCTGGGGCGAATCGCCGGCGCAGATGCCGGTGGGCGGCTACAAGCAGTCCGGTGTCGGCCGCGAAAACGGACTGGCCACGCTGCGTGCCTACACCCGCACCAAATCCATCCAGATTGAACTGGACCGCTACGCGTCGGTGTTCTGAACCGGCCTTACCAGGAGACACCGCGATGAAGCGCGAGTACGACTACATCATCATCGGCGCCGGGTCGGCCGGCAACACGCTGGCCGCGCGCCTGACCGAAGACGCCGGCGTCAGCGTGCTGCTGCTGGAAGCCGGCGGGCCGGATTACCGGATGGATTTCCGCACCCAGATGCCGGCCGCACTGGCTTATCCGCTGCAGGGCCGCCGCTACAACTGGGCGTATGAAACCGAGCCGGAACCCTACATGGACAACCGGCGCATGGAGTGCGGCCGCGGCAAGGGGCTGGGCGGTTCCTCGCTGATCAACGGCATGTGCTACATCCGCGGCAACGCGATGGACTTCGACCAGTGGGCCAGCTTCGACGGCCTCGAGGACTGGAGTTACCACGACGTGCTGCCCTACTTCCGCAAGGCGGAAACGCGCGACATCGGGGCCAACGATTACCACGGCGGCGACGGGCCGGTCAGCGTGGCCACGCCGAAGAACGGCAACAACGTGCTGTTCCACGCGATGGTCGAGGCCGGCGTGCAGGCCGGCTACCCACGTACCGATGACCTCAACGGCTACCAGCAGGAAGGCTTCGGCCCGATGGACCGCACGGTGACCCCGCGCGGGCGCCGTTCCAGTACCGCGCGCGGTTACCTGGACATGGCCAAGGACCGTGAGGGACTGGAGATCGTGGTGCACGCCACCACCGACCGCATCCTGTTCGCCGGCAAGCGCGCGGTGGGCGTGCGCTACCTGGCTGGCAACAGCGCCGAGCCGATCGACGCTACCGCCCGCCGCGAGGTGCTGCTGTGCGCCGGGGCGATCGCCTCGCCGCAGATCCTGCAGCGCTCTGGGGTGGGCGCGCCGGCGTTGCTGGCCGCACTTGGCGTACCGCTGGTGCACGACCTGCCCGGCGTCGGCGAAAACCTGCAGGATCACCTCGAGGTGTACATGCAGTACGCCTGCAAAAAGCCGGTCTCGCTGTACCCGGCGCTGCAGTGGTGGAACCAGCCGGCGATCGGTGCGGAATGGCTGTTCGCCGGCACCGGCATCGGTGCCAGCAACCAGTTCGAGGCCGGTGGCTTCATCCGCACCCGCGAGGACTTCGACTGGCCCAACATCCAGTACCACTTCCTGCCGGTGGCGATCAATTACAACGGCACCAACGCGGTCAAGGAGCACGGCTTCCAGGCGCATGTGGGGTCGATGCGCACGCCCAGCCGCGGCCATGTGCATGCCAAGTCGCTGGACCCGCGTGAGCACCCCTCGATCCTGTTCAACTACCAGTCCACCGATCAGGACTGGCAGGAATTCCGCGATGCGATCCGCATCACCCGCGAGATCATCGCCCAGCCCGCGCTGGACGAGTACCGCGGCCGCGAGATCAGTCCGAGCGCCGAGTGCCAGACCGATGCGGAACTGGATGCCTTCGTGCGCGCGCATGCCGAGACCGCCTACCACCCCTCCTGCTCGTGCGCGATGGGCACCGATGCGATGAGCGTGGTGGACGGCCAGGGCCGTGTGCACGGGATGGAGAGCCTGCGTGTGGTGGATGCCTCGATCATGCCGCGCATCATCACCGGCAACCTCAACGCCACCACGATCATGATCGCCGAGAAGATCGCCGACCGGATCCGGGGGCGTGCTCCGCTGCCGCGCAGCACGGCGGCGTATTACGTCGCCGGGGACGCACCGGCCAGGCGCTGAGGGCGCCGCGATCCATCGGTAGGCGTCGACCGTTGGTCGGCGCACGAATCCCGGCAATGCCGGCTCCTCGCATCCCGGTAGTGCCGGCCGCTGGCCGGCTCCTCGCATCCTGGTAGTGCCGGCCGCTGGCCGGCTCCTCGCGTCCTGGTAGTGCCGGCCGCTGGCCGGCTCCTCGCATCCTGGTAGTGCCGGCCGCTGGCCGGCTCCTCGCATCCTGGTAGTGCCGGCCGCTGGCCGGCTCCGCAGCACCGTTGGATCATGAGG
>NZ_JBDJMT010000020.1:0-59907 GCF_039674045.1 Stenotrophomonas sp. TWI602 | reverse complement strand
GGGGGTTTGGGGCGTGCCGCCTCAGCCCCGCCGGGGGGCCCCCCCCCGCCGGCGCCCCCCCCGGGGGGGGGGCCGCCCCCCCCCGGCGCCCCGGGGGCCGACGCCGTGACCGTGTTGCCGCCGCGGCGGGTACCGGTCGCGGCCCGAGGCTGCGCCACAGCTGGCGCTCGTATTCGAAGGTGCGGCGATTGTCCGGCTCGGCCAGCCACTGCTCGAAGGCCTGCATCTGCACCGGCTCGACCGCGCCGGACGCCAGCCAGGCAATCCAGGCACGGGCCTGGACGGCAGCAGGGTCGGATGGCGGCAAAGGTCGGGACATCGGAGGCTGTTGGGGCGGGCTCATGGCTGGCGGTGGATCGCGCGATCACGCGCGGACGAAGAAGAGGCCGGAAGGGACGGCATTATGATCAAGACGGATGGGAAACGGGCTTCCCCAAGCCCAGCGGGTGCCGCTCAGCGCCCGGTGCGCGCCCAGGCCAATCGCTGCAGTGCAGTGCGCACGTGGTTTTCCACGGTCGTCACGGACACGCCCTGGCGTTTGGCGACGTCCACCTGGGTCATGCCCTGCAGGCGGTTGAGGCGGAAGATGGTGCGGGTCGGCTCGGGCAGGTGCTCGGCCGCGTCCAGCACGCGCTGCAGTTCGTCCTGCGCCATCGCCTGCTCTTCGGTCGAGAGCGCCTCCTCCGGGCCCCACAGGTAGTGCTCGGCCAACAGGCGCGTGCGGCGCGTGCGCTCACGGCCATGATCGGTCGCCAGGTTGGCGGCCAGCCGGTACAGATAGGCACGCGGGTTGCTGATCGGTTGCCCGCTGTCCACGCCCCGGGCCTTGAACCAGATGGACTGGATCACATCCTCTGCGCCGCTGTCGCTGCCCAGAATGCGCTGCACCAGACGCAGCAGCGCCGGGCGTTCGCGGATCAACAGCTCGGTCAGGGTAGTGGCGTTGGTGGACATGGGCCGATGCACGAAGCGGGACCGCAGGGACACGGCAACCCGTAAGGCGCGGCATGTTACTCCGCAAATGAGAATCAGTCACGTTTGGCGCAGCCGTCATGGCGACAGCCCCTGGCTCACAGACAGACGGTCAGACCCTCATAAACGCTGTCGCGGGTACCAGGCAACGGCGCATGGAGTGGATCCTCGCCTTCCAGCGTACCCAGCAGATCGGACAACGGCGTGTTGCCAGCCAACGGCAACCGGCACGCCCAGGTCTGCGCATCCACCTGTATCCGGCCGCTCGCCATGTCTACACGGGCCGTACTGCCCGTAAACGTCCACAGACACTCGCCGACGTGGCCGGTAGCCGCGTCCACCGAGCAGCGGAAACGAAGCGCCTGCAGGTTGTGGTATTCCCCCTCGCAGAAGGTATCGCCACAGACCTGATCGAAGCCGCGCACCAGGCGTGCCTCCGCCGCCCGGAAGCGCTCCCAGCCCGCCGTCTGGTTCGGATACAGCCGCGCATCGACATACGCGCGTCCGCCGTTGGCCTCCACGGCAGCAGCGCCCCAGGCAGTAACCAACAGCACTACACCGGCGATAGCGGTACGCATGAGTGTTCTCCTGTAGATGGCATCCAATGCCGGGCGATCAGTTCAGGCAATCAGACAAGGCGTCATGCAGCGAGAAGAACGAGCCTGGCAAGGGCCGGAGCAAGGCCCCCCGGCGCTCAAGCGCTGCCTGCAGCATCTCCACCGGCGTATCGGCGCCCAATGGGGCGGCGCAGACCCAGGCACGGCTGTCAGGCAGAACCCGGCCCGTCGGGGTGTCCACATCGAGGTTGCCGGCGCCGACGACCAGCGCGCACGCGTGTACCGTCCCCGTCGCCCGCCACACCGAGCATCGGAACTGCAGCAGCACGTGGTTGCTGTACGCCCCTTCGCAGTAGGTATCCCCGCACAGGTCATGGAACTCGGCGCCCAGGTGGTCCTGCAGCGCGTAGAACCGGTCCCAGTTGGCCTCTTTGTCCGGGTAGTCGACCAGGTCGACATACCTTCCCGGGTGGGCATCGGCGGGCTGGACACCCGCGCTGGCCACCAGCGAGAAGGGGAGCAGCGTGCGGGCCATCAGGCGGGTCAGTGTCATCGGCATGCTCCTGGCGGGTAGAGCTGCATGATCCTCATGCGCTCTGGTTCCCGACATCAGGCGCCATCCCGATGAACGGTCGGGGTTCCCGGCAGGCCGATGTGGCCAAGCCCCCACCCAGCGGACGCCCCCTGTCGGGTGCACCGCCCCACCCGCGCCGCCGTCGCGCTGCACGCTGGCCGCCAATGGGCCTAAAATGGCGGACTTTGCGCCGTACCCCCTCTCAGCTGGAGCACACCCATGGGTCTGGAACTCGTTTCGCCGGGCAAGAACCCGCCGGAAGAAATCAACGTCATCATCGAAATCCCGAAGGATTCCGAGCCGGTGAAGTACGAAGTGGACAAGGAAACCGGCGCGATCTTCGTCGACCGCATCCTCTCCACCCCGATGCGCTACCCGTGCAACTACGGCTACGTGCCGAGCACCCTGTGCGGTGATGGCGATCCGGCCGACGTGCTGGTGGTGCTGCCGCTGCCGCTGGTCCCGGGCTCGGTGGTGCGTTGCCGTCCGGTCGGCGTGCTCAAGATGAGCGATGAAGCCGGCAGCGACGAGAAGATCCTGGCCGTGCCGATCTCCAAGGTGTTCAGTGGCTATGCCCACGTCGAGGACATCGAGCAGGTGTCCAGCCACTGGCTGGAGCGCATCGGCCACTTCTTCGAGCACTACAAGGACCTGGAAAAGGGCAAGTGGGTCAAGCTCGATGGCTGGGGCGGCGCCGCCGAAGCCAAGAAGATCCTGGTCGAAGCGCACCAGCGCTACCTCGGCAACATCGCCTGAGACTGACCGGCGTCGCTCCGGCACACCGTTGCCGGAGCGATGCGCATCACGTTTTTTCAATGCGGCACATCACTATTCGTGCCGGATTGGGTACATTGCGTCTCTTCACACCGTCCACGGTGCGTTTCACCGTGGTCAGCCAGGGGACCGTGTCGTGCGCATTCTGCTTGTTGGGGACGAAGCCAGCCTGTCGGCTGAGCTGTTGGAATTCATTGCCGATCTTGGGGAAGAGTGGCAACCGCTGACCGCGACCGATGGCCAGAGCGCCATGGGCATCGTTGCCGGCTCGCCGGTGGATGCGGTGATCGTGTGCCCGCAGTTGCCCGATCTCAACGCTACGACACTGCTCGGCCAGATCCGCACGCTGCGCCCTGAAACCATCCGGATCGCGCTGGTGGATGCCGAGCATGGCAACCGCCCGCCGCCGGCGCGCCTGATCGGCGTGGCCCATCGCTTCCTGCCGATGCCGCTGGCCCCGGAGGTCCTGCTCGAAGCCCTGACCAGCCTGGAAGAGCTGCGCGAACTGCTGGACAGCGCGCGCCTGCGCAGCGCCATCGGCCGGATCGAGAAGCTGCCCTCCCCGCCGCATCTGTACCTGACCCTGACCCAGGCGCTTGAGCACGACGACGATACCAACACCGCCGACGTGGCCAAGCTGGTCGCGGCCGACCCGGCCATCGCAGCCAAGGTGCTGCAGCTGTCCAACTCGGCATTCTTCAACAGTGGCCGGATCATTTCCGACCTGCGCACCGCCGTGACCCGCCTGGGGCTGTCGACCCTGCGTGATCTGGTCCTGGCCAGCGAAGTGTTTTCCGCGCAGCCGCTGTCCGGTGCCGAGCGCAACTCGCTGCAACAGCGTGCGCTGCTGGCCTCCCGCCTGGCCGCCAAGCTGCTGCCGGAGTCCAGCGCCGAACTGGGCGCCACCGCGGCCCTGCTGGCCGACATCGGCCTGCTGCTGCCGGGCGTACGCAACGAACGCACCGCCGAAGACCCGGCAGAGAATCGCCCGGGTCACGCCGAGGCAGGCGCCTACCTGCTGGGGCTGTGGGGCCTGCCGATGCCGATCATCGAGGCGGTGGCCTTCCACCTGCAGCCGCAGCGCTCGAACACCCGCAGTTTCTGGGTGACCGGTGCGGTGCATGTAGCACTGGCGCTGATCAATGGCGATCCGGTGGACGAGGAGTATCTGCAGCGGGCCGGCGTGCTCAACAAGCTCCCGCAGTGGCGCGATCACGCCAACGCACTGATGGGGCTGGTCGCCAGCGACGCCTGAGTGCGGGGTAAAGCGTTCTCAAAGGATGGCGCGCCCTGTGGCGCGCCATCGTCGTTTCAGCGCTGCGGACAGGCGTCCAGCACGCACAAGCGCCACAGGCGCTCGCACATGGCGGCGGAGCCACCGTCGGCGAGGCATTCGATGCGGACCTCTTGGCAGTAACGCCCTCCTGCGCAGACGATCAAGCCGGGCGATGCACTGGCCGCGGTCGCCAGGGAGGCAAGCAGTACAGCGGAAATCTTCTGAGCGAGCGTCATTTTCATATCGATCTCTCAATCGTCCACGATTGGACCGATTGACGGTATCAACTGAATTTACGCCCGAAACGTGAGGCGGATCACCTTTCGCTGAAACTCAGACTTTCCTTACCCCACAACGCAAGGAGGGCGGACCTTGCGGCCCGCCCTCCTTTCTTTTTACGCCATTGCTTCGATGGATCAGAAGCGCTGGGTGTACTTCAGGTAGTAGAACCGACCGATGTCGAAGCCGCCGTAGTAGGAGAAGCTCGAGTTCGGCTGGCTGTACATCACCGGGCCTTCGTGGTTGAACACGTTGTTCGCGCCCGCCGAGATGGTGGCATCCCACGGGGTGGTGTAACGCACCTGCAGGTCATGGAACGTGTTCGAACCGGTGTTGCGCACCGGGATCGCCAGCGTATAGGCCGACGAGTAGCTCGGGTTGTTGCACTCCGGGCCGCCTTCGCGATCGTAGGCGCACTCTTCCTTCAGGCCGGAGTAGTAACGCATGCCCCAGTTGACGCCGAAGTTGCCCAGGCTCCAATCGATGTTCAGGTTGGAACGCACGCGGAAGTTGCCGCCCCAATCGCCGGTGCCCCAGCCAGTGTGCTGCTCGACAGCGGTTTCAGCTTCGTTGTCGCGCTTGTACTCGAGGTAGTCCACATAGGTGGTCTTCCAGTCGATGACGACATTGCCGAAGGACAGTTCCGGCAGACGGTAACGGATACCCAGGTCGTAACCTGCGGTTTCCTGGTAGCCGCCGTTGATCAGCGTACGGGTCACGTCGACGACCTGACCGGAGTCGGTGTCACGGGTGACACGGTCACAGGCGTTGGCGTTGTTCAGCACGTAGCACTGGTTGAGGATCGAGGTGACCGACTCCGCCGCGATGACGTTGTCGATGCGGATCTTCCACCAGTCCAGGCTGACATCCAGGCCCTGCACGAAGTTCGGGCTGTAGACCAGGCCGACGGTCCAGGTCTTGGAGGTTTCCGGCAGCAGGCCATCATTGGAACCGGACAGGTACGGGTAGTTCGACTGTGCACCCGGGCCGGTGGCATCAATGCCACCCGACGCTTCCTGACGGAAGTTGGCCGGCACCGCGCCGCCGCAACGGGCAGCGACGTCGGGGTTGCGCACGGCTGCACCGAAGGCGGTGTCGCACGGGTCGGTGTACTTGTCGAAGCTCTGCGAAGTGCCACCGTACAGGTTGGCGACGGTCGGCGCACGGAAGCCGGTGGCATAGGTGCCACGGACCAGCAGGTCGTCGATCGGCTTCCACTTCAGGCCGAACTTGGAGTTGAACGTGTCACCGAAGGTGTTGTAGTCCGAGTAACGGCCGGCCATGTCGACCGACAGTTCCTTGGCGAACGGCAGATCGGCGAGGATCGGCACGTTCAGTTCCAGGTAGAACTCGTCCAGCTTGTAGCCACCGGCGGTCGGCGCACCGGCCAGGTCGGTGCTCAGGCCCGACTGCAGCAGCGCATCCGGGTTGTACTCGGCTTCTTCTTCGCGGTGCTCGTAGCCGGTCGCGAAGGACAGGTCGCCGGCCGGCAGGGTCACGATGGCGCCGCTCAGGTTGGCGCTGTAGACCTTGCTGGTGGTCAGCGAGGTGTCGTGGGTCGGCAGGAACAGGTACTTCTGCAGATCCGGGTTGGACAGCGAACCGTCGGCGGTGGAGCCGTACGGCAGCAGCGGGTTCCACGGGGTGCAGCCGGCGATCGGAGCCGCGGCGGTACCGCACTGGGCAATACCGTTGGCATCCAGGTACGACGGGCCGACGGCATTCTTCACGTTCGGAATGAACAGATTGCCGGTGCCGGTCTTGACGCCCTTGTTCCGGTTGTAGACGTAGCCCACATCCCAGTCGAAGTACTTGTCGGCGAACTCGAACGAGCCTTCCAGACCGCCGCTGAAGCGGAAGGTGTTGAGCTCGGACTTGGTCTGACGCGGCACTTCCCACGTACGACGCATGAAATCAACGTCGGTATCGAGCGGGTTGAAGACGCTGTTGGCGTCCATCTGGGTGTCGTAGGCAGCCGAACGGTACGGGTAGCCGGCGATCTGCTGGAGCGCTTCGCGTTCGGTGTACAGAACGCTGGCGGTACCGCGGATGTTGTCGGTGAAATCGAACTGGCCGTTGGAGAAGACCGAACGACGCTTGATGCCGGTCGACAGGAACATCTGCTGCGACGGGTTGGACAGATCGGCGTTGCCCAGATCGTGGTAATCGCCGAAGTTGTTCGAGGCGCCGCCCGGGTTCAGGACGTAGTTGCCATCATCGGTAACCAGCACGCCCTTCTCGGTGATCGCGCTCCAGCCGTTGGTGTCCTCATCGGTCGGGACCGGATGGCGGTAACCGTTGGCCGAGGCGCTGTAGCGACGGTTCTTGGCCAGAACCGGCTTTTCCTCGCTGTACTCGGCGCCAAGGGTGATCGAACCGCGATCGCCGGTCTGGCCGTACACGAAGTTGTAGGTGGTCTTGTCGCCGTCGCCCTGGCCGTACTGGCCCTTGTAGACGCTGGCTTCCAGACCGTCGAAGTTCTTGCGGGTGATGATGTTCACCACGCCGGCGATCGCGTCGGAACCGTAGATCGCCGAAGCGCCATCGGTCAGGACTTCGATGCGCTCCACGACCGAGGTCGGGATCGAGGCGAGGTCGGTGTAACCGCCGGAGCTGACGCCCATGCGCTTGCCGTCGAGCAGCACCAGCGTGCGCTCCGGGCCGAGGTTGCGCAGGTCGACGTACTGGCCGCCAACTTCTTCACCCGAGGACAGCGCATCGGCGCGGCTGATGGCCGGCGAGCCGGTGGCCGACAGGTTCTGGACGATGTCGGCGACGCTGGTGAAGCCCTGCTTCTCGATGTCGGCGCGCTGCAGCGCGATCACCGGCTGGGCGGTCTCGGTGCTGGCCTGACGGATACGCGAGCCGGTGACCTGGATGCGGTCCAGGTCGGTCGTGCCGCTTGCTTCCTGCGCCGAAGCAAAGGCCGGCGTCAGGGCAAGCGCAATGCCGGCGGGCAGAAGGCCCAGCCGCACTGCGGGAGTACGAAAATTCATTTATCTCTCCGAGGTACGTTAGTAGCGTGTTAAAAACGCCTCGGAAAGTTACGATTGCGTTGCAGTGAATTATTTGCGTGAGACAACCGAAGACTTTGCCGAATCTGGCGAGAGATTCGCACCGGCCTCACGATAGCGTGACGCGGACAGTCCGAAGCGGGCTCGAAACGCCCGTGCGAAGCTGCAGCAGTTGTCAAATCCACTCGCTGCCGCCACCTCGCCCACCATCATGTCCGTGTCGCGCAGCAGATCGGCGGCGCGCTCCAGGCGCAGGCGCGCGGAAAGCGATTGCGGGCTTTCCGCGTACAGGCTCTGGAACGTCTTTGACAGGTACCAGCTGGAGAAATTGGTCAGTTCGGCCAGCTCACCAATGCGCACGACGCGGTGGCTGTTGCCCTCAAGGTACAGACGGGCGCGCTGCATGCGTCCGAAGACCTGGCGCTTGCGGCTGCGCGAACGCCCCGGGCAGCGCTGTACGCCCGTCGCCATGCCCTGCTGCAGGGCGGCCAGATGCAGCAGCACCGGGCGCAGGGCCTGGGTAGGATGGCCAGTGGCCAGGACGTCACGCCACAGCCGCAGGGCGACGCGGGCGTCGCTGCGGCTCATGCTGCCGCGGCCCGCGTAGAGACTGCAGTCGGTGAGCTCACCCAGCGCGCGCAGCGCGTCCGGCGCCAGGCTCAGCCCGATGCACAGGCCGTCGCGGCCGGCCTGGACCATGGGGCGGGATTCCTTCTCGAAGGCGATCCACTCACGCTGGCGCAAGCGGAACCGCCCTTCCTTGGACTCGACCCACGCACTGCCCCGCAACTGGATCCACACGGTGAAGGTCGTCCCGGGACTCTGCAGACTGCCCAACCGGGCCACACCCAGACAGGTGGGCAACGGACCGTCGTCAACGACCTTGTCCAGGGAGAGCGATTGACCGCGATCGGCCAGGGAGAGCTGACGCATGACTTCACCAAGAGTTTGCCTTTGCTGGCCTGCAGTCTTGCCAAATCAGGCCGCTGCCTCAGGAAGTCCTGGCGAGATTGATACGAATTCGAGACGAGGACGCCACGAAGAAGTTACGAAGGGTTTTTTGTTTTTAAAATCATAGACTTGACGAACCCCGGAAACAGCGACGGTACGCGCTCGGGGAGCGACATCACGCCGATGTCAGTGCCATCGGCCACCGCCAGCGCGACATACAGCGCCTCCCCGCCGGGTCCTGCGCTGAATCCATTGCTGGCGCTGAGGCGGTCTGCATCCAGGCAATGCTCCTGATCGGCGATCGGCTGTGCGATCCGGGTGAACACCGTGGCGCAATCAGAGCGATTGGAAAGATAGTCGATCCCCCCCTGCGCGGACACGGTCCAGGTGCGATACCGCCAGCGCGTGGGGCGGTCTTCGCTGATCTGGCGGATGCTCTGTGAACTCAGCGCAGCGTCGGCCTGCCAAAGCCCCCCTGCCGAGAGCCGGGTGAACAATACGCGCTCGCCGGCGACGTCATAACGCGCCTGGGAAACGCCCTCGATGCTGCTGATCAGTCGCCACGGGGTCAGGCTGCGATCGAACAGCGACAGACGCATCCGCTCATCACGGTCGCGTTCCACCACCAGCACCTGCAGCGGATCCTTGCCGTACAGCGCCTGCAATGGCTGGCGCACCGGAACCGGCAGACGCAATGTCTGCTCATCGCGCGGGGAGACCTCATAGATCCCGGGGTTGGCATGCTCATCGCGCCCCAACACCAGCACCCGCTTGCCGTCATGCGACCAGTCCGAGGCCTGGCGCGCTTCGGGCCTGAGGCCCTCGATCGGACGCAACGACTCAGGTCGCTGCAGATCCGCCCACCACAGCGCATAGCTGCCCGAACGGTCCGAAGAAAACACGATCTGCTGACCGTCCGGAGAGACCATGGGCTGCGAGTCACGGCCTCCCGAGGGGAACAGCCGCTGCGGCACGCCCAGCCCGGCTGCCTCCACCGGCACACGGAACAAGCCGAACTGGGGGCGCCGATGTACGAAGGCGAGCATGTCGTTCGCCCGGGAAACGGTGGGGGACTGCGCATCGTCAAGACCAACGTCGCGCAGAACGCGCGTATCGGTATCGAGCTCATACAGCCGCGATTCGCTGTCGACCCGGCGGCCGAACACGATGTGGCGACTGTCGCCGCGCCAGGCCCAGCCACGGATCTCCGCCGAATCATCGGTCAGCTGCTCCGGACTGCCCCCCTCGGCCGGCATGCGCCACAGATCGCCGATCTGCGGATTGCGCACGAACACGATCCAGCGCCCATCCGGTGAGTACCGCGGTGCATATTCGAAGTTGTCGCTGCCAATGTCGTAGTCGAGCGGCTGCCAGCGGCCGCTGGCGATATCCAGGGTGCGGATGCCGCGCTGCGCATACCGTCCGGACAGCGAGCCGAAGACCAGGCCGCGACCGTCCGGGGTCCAGTCGAAACTGAGCAGCTCAGTGCCGTCGCAACGGGTCACATGGCGCACCGCCCCACCCGTCGCACTGGCGATCAACACCTCGCAGCTTTCGGCCGGGCCGAACCGGGCGAACGCGATCTCACGGCCATTGGGCGACCAGCTCGGGAAGCGGTCGGACATGCCCGTGGGCGGCTCGACCAGCACGCGTGCTGGTGCATTACCGGAGGTCTGCACCTTGATGACACTGCCCGGTCGGCTGGGCACATCGGCTTCATAGGCGATCTGCGATCCATCCGGGGACAGCGTGGGATACGTTTCAAATCCTGCCGTGGCGGTAATCAGGCGATACGGGCGTTGAGGACTACCGATCACCCGCGTGCCGTCCTCCACCGCGGCCTCGACCGCTGAGGCCGGCGGATCGCGTTGCATCAGCATGGCGGCCATCACCAGCAGCGCCACCACCATCACCAGCCCGACGACCATGACCGCGTAGCGGCGGATGCGCCGCCGACGACGTTTGATCGGGTCCTGCGGGGGCGGTGCATGCGGCAGTGCCGCCGGTACGTGCGCGGCGGCGAGCACAGGCGTGGAGGCCGACGGCAGCGCGGGCTCGAGCAGCAGCACAGGTGCGGCATCGTCGACCACGCTGACCGGCATCAGCAGGCGGTAACCGGTCTTGGCAATGGTTTCGATATAGGGTTCGGCCGCATCGTCATCAGTGGCGAAGGCCTTGCGCAGCTGGGTGACCGCCTGGGTCAGCACGTCGTTGGTCGGCAGCGTATCCGGCCAGACCTCCGCAAACAGTTCATCACGGGTAACCACCGCCCCTGGAGAACGCAGCAGCGCCTTGAGAACACCCAATGCTTTGGGTGTCAGTCGACGTGGGCGACGCAGGCCTTCGCTCATCACTTCCCGCGAGGAGAGAGTAACGAGGAAGTCGCCGATTCGAATCACATCGGCGGAGGGGCGCTCACTGTCGTTGCTGATCATCCAGGACACGAGGAAAATGCAAAAAACCACTGGAATTCACGCGAACGTCACAATCGATACACGAGGACGAACCGCCAGATTCCGCACACGCCATCGGCGCAAACCGCAAAAACACCGAGGCGCGCGAATACTAGCCTATGCCGGTTAACCGCGCCTGTGCGTGCGGCCGACAACAGGCTCTCTCTCGCCGATGAATTCACATAAAACGCGTCAACATTCGCGCCTTCTGGCGCGAATTTTTTATGTTGGATTCAGTTTCGTGCACGGGTCAGCATGGTGAGTCCCACCAGCCGCGAGACCACCAACGCCACGTACATCACGCCTGCGAACTGCTCCAGCATCACCAGCGCGCGCGCCTGGGAATGGATGGGCACCACATCGCTCAAACCGACCCCGGACAGCAAGCTGAAGCTCAGATAAAGCAGCTCCATCCAGGTGCGCAGTTCGCTCTCGCTGGCCGCCACGAAACTGCCCGGGTACCACTGCTGGCATACCGCGAAAGCGAAGGCGAAGGCCCACGCCAACAGCGTGAAGGTGGCGCCCGCCGCGAACAGCTCATCGCGGGTCACCTTGTGGTCCTGGAGCATGTAGGCGATCAGGCTGCCCGCCGTATAGAAATACAGCAGGCATTCCAGCAGCTGCGCGGTGGTGACCAGCGCCGGGCGCTCCAACAGAGCGCCTGAGATGGAAAACACCACCGAAGGAATGGCCAGCACCAGCGCCACCCACATGCCGAGCGGGCTGCGTCGTACCACCCACAACGCCAGGCCAAGCACGGCGATGCCGAACGCCCCGAACAGGGCGCGGCTGGCGCCAGCCTCGTCCATTGCCGGATACAGCAGCACCCCGAGCAGCTGCACGGCCAACAACCAGGCCGAGGGATGCCGGCGCGCGATGGCCAGCCATTTGGTGCTGCGTGCTATCGCCATCGTCGTCCCCATCCCTGCCTGGTCGCGCCGAGCTTAGCGGGAATCACGCAGGCGGCGGATGATGGCCGTGGCGTTGTGCGCCGCCACGGCCGCTGCCTCACTCCTGGCGATACACCTGCGCCCCGAGCTCGCGGAACTGGGCGGACTTCTCGGCCATGCCGGCCTCCAGCGCCGTGTGCGCCTCCAGCCCCTGCCCGGCGGCGTAATCGCGCACATCCTGGGTGATCTTCATCGAACAGAAGTGCGGGCCGCACATCGAGCAGAAGTGGGCGAGCTTGTGCGCGTCCTTGGGCAGCGTCTCGTCATGGAATTCCTTGGCCTTTTCCGGATCCAGCCCGAGATGGAACTGGTCTTCCCAGCGGAATTCGAAACGCGCCTTGCTCAGCGCGTTATCGCGGACCTGCGCGCCGGGGTGGCCCTTGGCCAGGTCCGAGGCGTGCGCGGCAATGCGGTAGGCCATGATGCCGTCGCGTACGTCCTGGCGGTTGGGCAGGCCCAGGTGTTCCTTCGGGGTGACATAGCAGAGCATCGCGGTGCCGTACCAGCCGATCATGGCCGCACCGATCGCACTGGTGATGTGGTCGTAGCCCGGCGCGATATCGGTGGTCAGTGGGCCGAGCGTATAGAACGGGGCTTCACCGCACTCGCGCAGCTGTTTGTCCATGTTCTCCTTGATCAGCTGCATCGGCACGTGGCCGGGGCCTTCGATCATGGTCTGCACGTCATGCTTCCACGCGATCTTCGTCAGCTCGCCCAGCGTCTCCAGCTCGCCGAACTGCGCGGCATCGTTGGCATCGGCGATACAGCCCGGGCGCAGGCCGTCACCCAGCGAGAAGGTCACGTCGTAGGCCTTCATGATCTCGCAGATGTCCTCGAAGTGCGTGTAGAGGAAGTTCTCCTTGTGATGCGCCAGGCACCACTTGGCCATGATCGAGCCACCGCGCGAGACGATGCCGGTCACGCGCTTGGCGGTCAGCGGCACGTAGCGCAGCAGCACGCCGGCGTGGATGGTGAAGTAGTCCACGCCCTGCTCGGCCTGCTCGATCAGCGTGTCGCGGAAGATCGCCCAGTTCAGTTCTTCGGCGCGGCCATCGACCTTCTCCAGGGCCTGGTAGATCGGCACGGTGCCGATCGCCACCGGCGAGTTGCGCAGGATCCACTCGCGGGTTTCATGGATGTGCTTGCCGGTGGACAGGTCCATCACGGTATCGCCGCCCCAGCGGATCGCCCAGACCAGCTTTTCCACCTCCTCGGCAATGCCCGAGGACACCGCGCTGTTGCCGATGTTGGCGTTGATCTTGGTCAGGAAGTTGCGGCCGATGATCATCGGCTCGCTTTCCGGGTGGTTGATGTTGTTGGGTAGCACGGCACGGCCACGCGCAATCTCATCGCGGACGAACTCGGGGGTGATGATCCTGGGGATCGAGGCACCGAAGGACTCGCCGGGATGCTGCTGCAGCAGTGCGGCGTCGCGGATCGCATCGAGCCGCTGGTTCTCGCGGATCGCCACGAACTCCATCTCCGGCGTGATGATGCCGCGGCGTGCGTAGTGCATCTGGGTGACATTGGCGCCGGCCCGCGCACGGCGAGGCTGCAACCGCGCGGGGAAGCGCACCGCGTCCAGACGGGCATCGGTTTCGCGCGAGCGGCCGAATGCCGAGCTCAGGCCGTCCAGCACCTCGGTATCGCCGCGCTCGGCCACCCAGGCCGCGCGCAGCGCAGGCAGGCCGACGGAAAGGTCGATGGCGACAGCCGGATCGGTGTAGGGGCCGGAGGTGTCGTACACCGTGACCGGCGCGTTCTCTTCGCCACCGAACAAGGTGGGCGTGCGGGTCAGCGTGATCTCGCGCATCGGCACCTGGAGGTCGCTGCGCGAGCCCTGCACGTGGATCTTGTGCGAGCCGGGAATCGGCCGCGTGACCGATTCGGAGAGTTGCTGGGCCTGTTGCTGCAGGGCGGAGAGCTGTGCGTTCATCGAGGCATCGTCCTAGGTTCAATCCCCGCACAGGGACTGTGCGGTTCTATGCGAGGGATTCGCATGGGAGGGACGAAACGGCGGCGCTCGACGGACGGATTGCGGGCGGTCTCCGGGCGCGGTGGCCCTACGGCGCAATGCATCTGCAGATGCGAAGCTTCCCTACGCCGGTATCAACCGGATCAGGTTCGAAGGGACTGTCTCAACCTTGGCCACTGGGCCGCGGTACCCCCGCTTCGGGGCGAATTAGAGCACAAAGCGGCGCCCACGGGCGCACGACCGAGCCGCACACTGACGTGATGGGCCTTTGCATGTGAACAGAGCGCCGACACCCCATGCACTACCATGCTGCAGCGCGGTATGCGGTGCGGTCAGGGGGTAGCCTCCCGATCGTGCGCACACCGCGCTCTGCTCGACGCCATTGACGTCCGTACTGACCGGCCTCGACCGGCTTGATCCGCCCCAGTTGTTGCCGTTGTGCCGCTGGAGATTGCAAGCCTCGGCTCGCCCCTACTGATCGGAGACACGCCTGCATGGTGTTCCGCATTTCCATCGCACTGGTCGCACTGCTGGTGCTGATCGCCGGCCTCGCGCCGGGCCCCTTCAACGAGGTCGTCCAGAGCGGCCTGTCCACCATCATCCGCAGTACTGGCTGGCTGTATCTGCTGGTGGTGTTCATCACGCTGTCGTTCCTGATGTACCTGGCCTTCGGCCGCTTCGGTTCGCTGCGCATCGGCGGCGAGGATGCCGAGCCTGATTTTTCCAATGCGAGCTGGATGTCGATGTTGTTCGCCGCCGGCATGGGCATCGGCCTGGTCTTCTGGGGCGCGGCCGAACCGATCTCGCACTTCGTGAAGCCGCCCGAGGGACTGGCCCCGCAAAGCATGGAAGCGGCGCGCGCATCGATGCGCTATGCGTTCTTCCATTGGGGCCTGCATCCCTGGGCGATCTACGCGCTGATCGGCCTGGCGATGGCCTGGTTCCAGTTCAACCGCAACGGCCGCGGGCTGATCAGCGATCTGCTGCAGCCGATCATCGGCGCGCATCACCGCGGCTGGATGGGTACCGTGGTCAACGTCGCCGCCGTGGTCGCCACGGCGATCGGTGTGGCCACGACGCTGGGCTTCGGCACGATCCAGATCGCGGCCGGCCTTGAGCGCGTGTTCGGTATCCAGGCCTCGGTACCCGTGCAGTTGACCATCATCGCGGTGGCGTTCGTGCTGTACATGGCCTCCACCACCAGTGGCGTGCACCGCGGCATCAAATGGCTCTCGAACTTCAACCTCGGCCTGGCGGCATTGCTGCTGGCGCTGATCCTGGTGCTGGGGCCGACCGGCTTCATCTTCGATACGTTCACCACCACGATCGGCTCCTACCTCAATTCGCTGGTGACGATGAGCCTGCGGATGTCCCCGTTCTCGGGCAGCACGTGGGTGGCGGACTGGACGATCTTCTACTGGGCGTGGTGGATCGCGTGGGCGCCGTTCGTGGGTTCGTTCATCGCGCGCGTCTCGCGTGGGCGCAGCATCCGCGAGTTCGTGCTGGGCGTGGTGATCGCACCGAGCGTGCTGGGCTTCCTGTGGTTCTCGGTATTCGGTGGCACGGCGCTGTGGTCGCAGATCTTCGGCCACGTGGATCTGGCCCAGGCGCTGGGCAATGGCTACGAGACGGTGCTGTTCACGATGTTCGACAGCCTGCCGATGCCGACGGTGTTGTCGGTGATCGCGCTGGTGCTGTTGATGATCTTCTTCGTGACCTCGGCCGATTCGGCGGTGCTGGTGCTGGCGACGATGTCGACGGAGGAGGCCGGCGATCCGCCGCTGGCGCGCCGGATGGTGTGGGGCGTGGCGATTGCGTTGATCGCGGGCGTGCTGCTGTTGGCCGGCGGCCTCAATGCGCTGCAGGGGATGATCACGATCGCGGCACTGCCGTTTGCGTTGTTGATGCTGGCGGTGATGTGGTCGTTGTACCGGGTACTGGATATGGAGCATGCGCTGCAGCGGCGCCGTGCGCAGCGCGCGCGGCGGTTGATGGACGAGTGGATCGAGCGGGAGATCGCGGCGCAGGAAGAGACACGCGATGAGGCGGCTCGGGCGCCTTAGGGTGGCTGGGTTGGTCGCTTAGAGCGGCACGCTCCCGGGCTATCGGTGGGCGGGCCGGGGCGGGTGGGTTGGCGGGACACGCCGTGAATCCGTCCTTGGAGGCTCATGTCGCGCCATCCATGGCGCTCATGGTGCCGACAACCCACCCGCCCCGTCCCGCTCACAGTTTCAAGGTGGTTCTGGGGAGAGCCGCCGGGCCAAGCTCGGCGCAGCAGCGTGCACCTGACGCCTTGGCTCCTGGTTGAGGCAAAGCAGCCACGCATGGCGTGGCTCTACCGCTTCGGCCGTGTTCGCTTTTGCCATGCGCACCGACCCACTGTGGGTGGGTCGGCGTGGGTGGGTTGGCGGGACCATGAGCCGCATGGATGCGGCGACATGAGCCTCCATGGATGGATTCACGGCGGGTCCCGCCAACCCACCCAGGGCGGCCCACTACCCGCAGCCCCAAAGCGCCCTGCTTTACGCCCTGCTTGACGCTCTGCCCTGCGACTCTGCCGACCAACGGTCGGCGCTACGAAGCACGAGGGAATCAGTACCCCGCCGCCTGCCCATCCTTGCGGCTTTCCGACGCGCCGTAGTACACCCCGGTCTCCGGATCACGCAGGATCGCCTGGTACCCACCGTAGGGACCATCCGCGAACACCACCCGGTGGCCCTTGCGCATCAACGCGCGCACTGTTTCGTACGGGAAGCCGGTTTCCAGGTTGACTTCGCCGCCGTCGCTCATCGCGGTGGCCTGCCCGGTCGGCTCGGTCGAGCCCTCGTGCTGGATGCGCGGCGCATCCCCGGCTTCCTGCAGATTCATTCCGAAATCGACCATGTTCATCACGATCTGGGCATGGCCCTGCGGCTGCATCGCGCCCCCCATCACGCCGAAGCTCATCCACGGCTTGCCGTCCTTGGTGACGAAGCCCGGGATGATGGTCTGGAACGGACGCTTGCCCGGCGCATAGCCGTTCGGGTGATCCTTCTGCAGCACGAACATCTCGCCACGGTCCTGCAGGATGAATCCCAGGCCCGGAGGCGCCATGCCGCTGCCCATGCCGCGGTAGTTGGACTGGATCAGCGAGACCATCATGCCGTCGGCATCAGCGACGGTCATGTAGATCGTGTCACCTTCCTGCAGCTGCTTCGGCGTACCCGGCTGCACTTCACTCAGCGCCTTGTCCATCGAGATCAGCTTGCGGCGCTCAGCGGCGTAGCCTTTGGAAATCAACCGGTCGACCGGGGCCGGGTGGAACGCCGGATCGGTGTAGAAGCGCGCGCGGTCGGCGAAGGCCAGCTTCTTGGCTTCCACGAACAGGTGCACGTGTTCGGGCGAGCCGAAGGGGATGTTGGAGAAATCGTAGCCTTCCAGCACGTTGAGGATCTGCAGCGCGGCGATGCCCTGGCTGTTCGGCGGCAGCTCCCACACGTCATAGCCGCGGTAGTTGCTGCTGACCGGCTCCACCCACTCGCCGTGATGGCTGGCCATGTCGTCATAGCTCAGGTAGCCGCCATTGGCCTTGAAGTAGGTGCCGATGGTGCGGGCGATCTCGCCTTTGTAGAAGGCATCGCGGCCGCCCTGGGCGATCTGCTCCAGCGTGTGGGCCAGGTTCGGGTTCTTCCACATCTCGCCCTTGCGCGGGGCATGGCCGTTGATCGTGAACTGCTCGGTGAAGCCAGGGTACTTGGACAGTCGCGGCACCGAGCGGTCCCAGTAGTAGGCGATCACCTCGGCGACCGGGTGGCCTTCGCGGGCGTAGCGGATGGCGGGCGCGAGGTTGTCGGCCATCGGCTTGCGGCCGAAACGGTCATGCAGGGCGAACCAGCCATCCACCGCGCCGGGTACCGAGACCGGCAGCGGACCGGTGGCCGGAATCTCCTTCAGGCCCCGGCGCTGGAACTCGGCCAGGGTCAGCGACTTCGGCGAGCGACCCGAGCCGTTGTACCCATACAGCTTCCCGCTTTTGGGGTCCCATACGATCGCGAACAGATCACCGCCGACGCCGTTGCCGGTGGGTTCCATCAAACCGAGAGCGGCATTGGCCGCGATCGCGGCATCCACCGCCGAACCACCGGACTTCATCACGTCCAGGGCGATCTGGGTGGCCAGGGGCTGGGAGGTGGCGGCCATCGCGTGCGGGGCGATCACCTCCGAGCGGGTGGCGAAGGTGTGGCCGGTGATCCGGTCGGCAGCGATGGCGGCCGCAGGCAGGGCACACAGGACGGCGGCGGCGAGCAGGCCGCGGGCAAGGCGTGAGGACACGGGGTGGTTCCTGAGGGTGGTAGCGAGCTGATGGTGGCGGCAGATGCCGCCGGAGCACATCCCACTATGGTCATGCACCTCCCACAAATCCGCCGCGAATCCGCGCAATCAGGCCCTGCAAAATGCTGAATTCCAGTTCATCGGAACGCTTTCAGCCGCAACCATCCTTGTACGGCGGGGCCTTGCGGTGGATGCAGGCGAAACCGATGGGAATTGTGTTTCCAGGGTTGACACCGCCAAAAGCCGTGTGGTTTTCTCGATCTCATGTTGCAGCGCACAGCCACCCGCGAATCCATCGAGCACGCCGACCACGGCGCGGCCTCCATCCATTCGCTTCTCGTCCTCGTACTTATTACCCAACCAACAGGTGCGGGACGGACCGGCGTGTAAGCAAGACTGCCAGGTATCCATCAAAACCCGCACCCGACCAGGTGCGGGTTTTTTCGTTTCAGAACCCTTTGATTTCCCACCTCCCCTCCGAGTTGCCTTCCACCATGACCCGCCAGCCCACCTCGAGCCAGCCGACGCCTACCGCCCCCACGGCGGGTGCGTTCGCGTGTGGTCGCGGCCAGGCCGGTGCCACCCCTTCCCCTGATGGGCCGACGCGTCGCTGACCGTCGGCCCTCTTTTTTCTTGCCTCCAAAGGACCTCCCCCATGAGCACCAACGACCTGCCCCAGATCAAGATCGCTGTTGTCGGCTACGGCAGCCAGGGCCGCGCGCACGCGCTGAATCTGCGTGAATCCGGTTTCGATGTCGTCGTCGGGCTGCGCCCGGGCGGTCCGACCGAGGTCAAGGCACAGGCCGACGGCTTCACCGTCAAAGCCCCCGCCGAGGCGGTGAAGGATGCCGATCTGGTCGCCGTGCTGACCCCGGACATGGTGCAGAAGAAGCTCTACGAAGACGTGCTCGCGCCGAACATGAAACAGGGCGCGGTGCTGCTGTTCGCGCACGGCCTGAACGTGCATTTCGACATGATCAAACCGCGCGAGGATCTGGACGTGGTACTGGTCGCGCCGAAGGGCCCGGGTGCACTGGTCCGTCGCGAGTATGAGATCGGCCGCGGTGTGCCGTGCATCTGGGCGGTCTACCAGGACAAGAGCGGCAAGGCCGCCGAGTACGCCCTGGCCTACGCCGGTGGCCTGGGCGGCGCGCGCGCCAACCTGATCCAGACCACCTTCAAGGAAGAGACTGAAACCGATCTGTTCGGCGAGCAGGCCGTGCTGTGCGGTGGCGCCTCGGCCCTGGTGCAGGCCGGTTTCGAAACCCTGGTCGAAGCCGGCTACCAGCCGGAAATCGCCTACTACGAAGTCCTGCACGAACTGAAGCTGATCGTGGACCTGTTCTACGAAGGCGGCATCACCCGCATGCTGGAATTCATCTCCGAAACCGCGCAGTACGGCGACTACGTCAGCGGCCCGCGCGTGATCGACGCCGGCACCAAGGCGCGCATGAAGGACGTGCTGACCGATATCCAGAACGGCACCTTCACCAAGAACTGGGTGGCCGAGTACGAAGCGGGCCTGCCGAATTACAACAAGTTCAAGCAGGCCGACCTGGAGCACCCGATCGAGAAGGTAGGCAAGGAACTGCGCGCCAAGATGGTCTGGTTGCAAAGTCAAGCCGCGTAACCGCGCGGCTCCCCCACCCGCTTTCGTAAAGGTCACCGCATGAATACCTCCGCACACAGCACCGCGCCCCGCAACGGCGCACGCTGGTTGACGCAGGCCCTGGAAGCCGAGGGCGTGCATACGCTGTTCGGCTATCCGGGCGGCACCATCATGCCGTTCTATGACGCCCTGGTGGATTCCGGGCTGAAGCACATCCTGGTCCGCCATGAGCAGGGCGCGGCCCTGGCCGCCAACGGTTTCGCCCGTGCCAGCGGCCGGGTCGGCGTCTGCGTCGCCACCTCCGGCCCGGGCGCCTCCAACCTGGTCACCGGCATCGCCGATGCGATGCTGGATTCGGTGCCGATGGTCTGCATCACCGGCCAGGTCGCCACCCCGCTGCTGGGCACCGACGCGTTCCAGGAACTGGACGTGTTCGGGCTGACCCTGCCGATCGTCAAGCACAGCTGGCTGGTGCGCTCGGTCGATGACCTGCCGCAGGTGGTCGCCGATGCGTTCCGGATCGCCCGCGAGGGTCGTCCTGGTCCGGTGCTGATCGATCTGCCCAAAGACGTGCAGGTGGCCGATGCGTCGCACCTGCCCGACCACGTGCCGTCCACGGTGGTGGCACCGCCTGCGCCGCAGGACGAGGCCATCGCGCAGACCATCGCCGCCATCGCCGCGGCCGAAAAGCCGGTGATCTATGCCGGGGGTGGCGTGGCGCTGGGCGATGCGGTGGAGGACTTCCGTGCCTTCGTCGAGGCAACCCGTATTCCGACCGTGCTGACCCTGCGCGGCCTGGGGGCGCTGCCGCCGCAGCACCCTCACTACCTGGGCATGCTGGGCATGCACGGCACCCGCGCGGCCAATATGGCCGTGCAGGAAAGCGATCTGCTGGTCGTGGTCGGGGCGCGTTTCGATGACCGCGCGACCGGCAAGTTGAACGAGTTCGCCCCGTTTGCCCGCGTCGTGCATATCGATGCCGATGCGTACGAGATCTCCAAGCTGCGCACCGCCGACATCGCGGTGCCGGGCAATGTCGGTACGGCGCTGCGCGCACTGACCGCCGCGGCCACCGCACCGGCCACGCAGGAGGCCTGGGCCAAGCGCTGCCAGGGCCATCGTGAACGCTTCGCCCCGCGCTACGACGCACCGGGCAAGCACATCTACGCACCGGCGCTGCTGAAGCGGCTGAGCGAGCTGGCGCCGAGCGACGCGATCATCGCCTGCGATGTCGGCCAGCATCAGATGTGGGTCGCCCAGCATTGCCGTTTCACCCACCCGCGCAACCACCTGACCAGCGGTGCGCTGGGCACCATGGGCTTCGGCCTGCCCGCGGCGATGGGTGCGCAGTTCGCCTGCCCGGATCGCACCGTGGTGCTGGTCTCCGGCGATGGCAGTTTCATGATGAACGTGCAGGAGCTGGTCACCATCGCCCGCTGCCGCCTGCCGGTGAAGATCGTGCTGCTGGACAACAGCTCGCTGGGCATGGTCCGCCAGTGGCAGGAACTGTTCTTCGCCGAGCGCTACAGCGAGATCGATCTGTCCGACAACCCCGACTTCGCCGCACTGGCCCAGGTGTTTGGCATTCCGGCCACGCGCATCGAGGCGCGTGACGATGTCGAAGGTGGCCTGGCCGCGATGCTGGCCCAGCCCGGCCCGGCGCTGCTGCATGTGGCCATCGATGCGCGTGCCAACGTGTGGCCGCTGGTGCCGCCCAACAACGCCAACAGCACCATGCTGGAAAGCAACCCCGCTCATCAGTCCCAGGAGTTCCCCAATGCAATACCGGCTTGACCTGGTGCTGACCCCGGCCGAAGGCGCGCTGCTGCGCGTGATCGGCATGGCCGAACGCCGCGGCTTCGCGCCGCGCGCGATCGCCGGTGCGCCCAATGCCGCCGACGACGGCCGCTGGCACCTGCAGCTGGTGGTCGATTCCACCCGCCCGCCGGAAACCCTGCGTCGCCAGATCGAGAAGATCTACGACTGTGTTTCGGTGCGCATCAGCGCGCTGGAACCCGGAGTATCCGCATGAACGCCCGCACCGTTGCATCGGTGCCGGTACGGAGGTGTCTTCTTGCAGCACATGGATGTGCAAATGGTGCGCGTGCAGGATGCACAACGTCGCACCGCGCTGCAGGAGGCACGACGCCGCACCGTGCGCCGTCGCAGCGCGTACCGCGCCGCGACGATCACCATGGCCGGGTGCGTGATGCCGGCTAGCCGTACCCCGCAGGAACCGGAGGTAGGCGACGTAAGCGTCGCGGATGTGTTGGCCGCGCAGGCGCGGCTGCGCCGCTTCCTGCCGCCCACGCCGCTGCACTACGCCGAGCGTTTCGGCGTCTGGCTGAAGCTGGAAAACCTGCAGCGCACCGGGTCCTACAAGGTGCGCGGTGCATTGAACGCCCTGCTGGCCGGGCGTGAGCGCGGCGATGACCGCCCGGTCATCTGCGCCTCGGCCGGCAACCACGCCCAGGGCGTGGCGTGGGCCGCCTACCGCTTGAACATTCCGGCGATCACGGTGATGCCGCACGGTGCACCGGCCACCAAGATCGCCGGGGTCGCCCACTGGGGCGCCACCGTGCGCCAGCACGGTGAGAGCTACGACGAGGCCTACGCCTTCGCCCGTGCCCTGGCCGACCAGCACGGCTATCGCTTCCTGTCCGCCTTCGACGACCCGGACGTGATCGCCGGCCAGGGCACCTTGGGCATTGAACTGGCCCCGCATGCGCCGGACGTGGTGATCGTGCCGATCGGCGGCGGTGGCCTGGCCTCCGGCGTCGCGCTGGCGCTGAAATCGCAGGGCGTGCGCATCGTCGGTGCGCAGGTGGAGGGCGTCGATTCGATGGCCCGCGCCATCCGCGGCGACGTGCGTGAAATCGCCCCCGTCGCCACGCTGGCCGACGGCGTCAAGGTGAAGATTCCCGGTTTCCTGACCCGCAAGCTGTGCAGTGCGCTGCTGGACGATGTGGTGATCGTGCGTGAAGCCGAGCTGCGCGAGACCCTGGTGCGGCTGGCGCTGGAAGAGCACGTCATCGCCGAAGGTGCCGGCGCGCTGGCACTGGCCGCCGGCCGCCGGGTCGCCGGCAAGCGCAAGTGCGCGGTGGTCTCCGGCGGCAACATCGATGCGCTGGTATTGGCCCAGCTGCTGGCCGACATCCGTCCCCGCCCCCCGCGCAAGCCGCGCCGCCGCGCCAGCGAGCGAACACGCCCGCCCCTACCAACCGTGCTCGCGACATCCCCGATTTCCGCTTCGATTCCTACCTCTGCCATCCCATCCGACCTTGCCGTCGAGGAGACCTCCTGGTGACCATGCCCAACTCCCCCCGAATCAGAATTTTCGACACCACCCTGCGCGACGGCGAGCAATCGCCCGGCTGCAGCATGAGCCCGCAGCAGAAGCTGGTGATGGCCCGCGCACTGGACGAGCTGGGCGTGGATGTCATGGAAACCGGCTTCCCGGCCAGTTCCCAGTCCGACCGCGAAGCGATGGCCATGATCGCCCGCGAAGTCCGCCGCCCGACGCTGGCCGTGCTGTCGCGCTGCCTGGCCGCCGATATCGAAACCTCGGCCAAGGCGCTGGAGGCAGCGGCGAACCCGCGCCTGCATGTATTCCTGTCGACCAGCCCGCTGCACCGCGAGCACAAGCTGCGCATGAGCCGCGAGCAGGTGCTGGAGTCGGTGCACAAGCACGTCAGCCTGGCCCGAAGCTACGTGGGTGATGTGGAGTTCTCCGCTGAAGACGCCACGCGGACCGAGGAAGATTTCCTGATCGAGGTCGCCCGCGTGGCGGTAGCCGCCGGCGCCACCACCATCAACCTGCCCGACACCGTGGGCTTCACCACGCCGGAAGAGATCCGCGGGATGTTCCAGCGCGTGATCGCCGGCGTCCCGGACAGCGACCGCATCATCTTCAGCGCGCACTGCCATAACGATCTGGGCCTGGCCGTGGCCAACTCGCTGGCCGCCATCGAAGGCGGCGCGCGTCAGGTCGAGTGCACCGTCAACGGTATCGGCGAGCGCGCCGGCAACTGCTCGCTGGAAGAAATCGCGATGGTTCTGAAGGTACGCAACGCCTTCTACGACGAAGACACGCACATCAACACCCAGCGCATCGTCGCCACCTCGCAGCTGCTGCAGCGCCTGGTCGGCATGCCGGTCCAGCGCAACAAGGCGATCGTCGGCGCCAACGCCTTCGCACACGAGTCGGGCATCCACCAGCACGGCATGCTGCGTCACCGCGGCACCTACGAAATCATGCGCCCGGAAGACGTGGGCTGGGAATCCTCGCAGATGGTGCTGGGCCGCCACAGTGGCCGCGCTGCGGTCGAACAACGCCTGCGTGCGCTGGGCTTCTTCCTGTACGAGGAGGAACTGAAGCACGTCTTTGAACAGTTCAAGGCACTGTGCGAACAGCAGCGCGTGGTCACCGACGCCGACCTGCAGACCCTGATGCAGGGCAGCGCTACCCAGAACGGCTACCGGCTGGCCTCGATGACGATCAGCGACGTCGGCAGCCGCGCCAACGCGCTGGTCGAGCTGTCCGATCCTGACGGCAACCGCGTTGCCGAGACGGCGCAGGGCGATGGTCCGGTCGATGCGCTGTTCGGTGCATTGTCGGCCGCCACCGGCGTGCAGTTGATGCTGGACAGCTACCACGTGCACAGTGTGGGCATCGGCGCCGATGCGCGCGGCGAAGCCAACCTGAGCGTGCGCCATGAGGGCGTGGAGTACGAAGGCACCGGCACCAGCCGCGACATCATCGAAGCCTCCGCACTGGCGTGGCTGGAGGTCGCCAACCGTCTGCTGCGCCAGCGCAACGCGACGGCCGAGCAGCCCGCGGCCACCGCCGCGGCCTGAGCACCCCCACTACGTACCCCGAACCGCAGCAAGGCCAGTCCATGACCCCAGCTCCCCGCACCCTGTACGACAAACTGTGGGATGCCCACGTCGTCGTTCCCGAGACCGACAGCGCGCCCGCCGTGCTGTACATCGACCTGCACCTGATCCACGAGGTGACCTCGCCGCAGGCCTTCACCGAACTGCGCGAGCGTGGCCTCTCCCCGCGCCGGCCGGACCGGACCAAGGCGACGATGGACCACTCCACCCCCACCCTGCCGGCCGGTGCCGACGGCAAGCTGCCCTATGCCAGCGCCGCCTCCGAAGCCCAGGTGGCGATGCTGGCCGACAACTGCGCCACGCACGGCATCGAGCTGTTCGACCTGCAGTCGGCCAGCCGCGGCATCGTGCACGTGATCGCCCCCGAGCAGGGCTTCACCCAGCCGGGCATGACCATCGTCTGCGGCGACAGCCACACCTCCACACATGGCGCGTTTGGCGCGCTGGCCTTCGGCATCGGCACCAGCGAGGTCGGCCATGTGCTGGCGACGCAGTGCCTGCTGCAGCGTAAAGCCAAGACGATGGCGATCACCGTCGATGGCGCGCTGGCCCAGGGTGTCGGCGCCAAGGACGTGGTGCTGCACATCATCGGCGTGATCGGCGTCAACGGCGGCACCGGCCACGTGCTGGAGTTCCGCGGCAGCGCCATCGAGGCGATGGACATGGAACAGCGCATGACGTTGTGCAACATGTCCATCGAGGCCGGCGCTCGCGCCGGCATGGTCGCCCCCGACCAGACCACCTTCGACTGGGTCGCCAACACCCCGCGCGGGCCCAAGGGCGCCGACTTCGATGCGGCCGTTGCCGCCTGGTCGCAGCTGCGCAGCGATGCCGGCGCGCGCTTCGATGTCGAGGTCCACATCGAGGCCGCCGACATCCGCCCCACCCTGACCTGGGGCACCCACCCCGGCACGGCGATCGCGGTGGACCAGCCGATCCCGGCGGCCAACGATGCGGCCGACCAGAAAGGCCTGGACTACATGCACTTCCACGCCGGGCAGACCCTGGCCGGCACCCCGGTGGATGTGGTCTTCGTCGGCTCCTGCACCAACGGCCGGCTGAGCGACATGCGCGAAGTGGCACAGGTGCTGCAGGGCCGCCGCGTTGCCGACGGCGTACGCATGCTGGTGGTGCCCGGTTCGGAGATCGTCAAGCGCCAGGCCGAAGCCGAAGGCATCGATGTGGTGGTGCGCGCGGCCGGCGCCGAATGGCGCGAGCCGGGCTGCTCGATGTGCATCGCCATGAACGGTGATCTGGTCGCGCCGGGACAACTGGCGGTCAGCACCAGCAACCGCAATTTCGAAGGCCGCCAAGGCCCCGGTTCGCGCACCCTGCTGGCCTCGCCGATGACGGCCGCCTGGGCTGCGGTGAACGGCCGCGTGGCCGACCCACGCGAACTGTATGCCACGCTGGAGGTGGCCTGATGAGCGGCTTCCGTACCCTGACCTCGACCAGCGTGGTGCTGCGCGAGACCAACATCGACACCGATCAGATCATTCCCGCGCGCTTTCTGTCCACCACCGAGCGCGTCGGTTTGGGCAAGCACGCATTCAACGATTGGCGCTGGCAGAGCGAGGGCGTGCCGAACCCGGCGTTCGCCTTCAACCAACCGCACAACGCTGGCCGCAGCATTCTGCTGGCCGGCCGCAACTTCGGCTGCGGCTCCTCGCGTGAGCATGCGCCGTGGGCGCTGACCGACCTGGGCCTGCGCGCCATCGTCAGCAGCGAGATCGCCGATATCTTCCGCGGCAATTCGCTCAAGAACGGCCTGCTGCCGATCGTGCTGGACGAGGCCGATGTGCAGACCCTGATGCAGCGTCCGGATGACGAATTGACCATCGACGTGGCCGCGCGCGAACTGCGCACCCCCGATGGACGCGTGTATGCCTTCCCGCTGGACGGCTTCTCGCAGACCTGCCTGCTGGAAGGCGTGGACCAATTGGGGTATCTGTTGGGCCGTACCCCTGACATTGAACGTTACGAGAGTGAACATGCACGCTGAGATTGTCGTATTGCCGGGTGACGGCATCGGTCCGGAAGTCGCCGCCGCCGCCGTGGCGGTGCTGGAGGCCGTCGCCACCCGTTTCGGTCACACCTTCGGGTTCCAGGAACACGATATCGGGGGCATCGCCATCGATCGCCACGGCGAGCCGCTGCCGGCCACCACGCTGGAGGCGTGCCGCAAGGCAGACGCCATCCTGCTCGGCGCGGTCGGCGGCCCGAAGTGGTCCGATCCGAATGCCAAGGTCCGCCCGGAGCAGGGCCTGCTGGCGATCCGCAAGGCGCTGGGTCTGTACGCCAACCTGCGCCCGGTGCGCACGCACGCGGCCGCGCTTGGCGCCTCGCCGATCAAGGCCGAACTGCTGGAGGGTGTGGACTTCGTGGTCGTGCGTGAGCTGACCGGCGGCATCTACTTCGGTGAGAAGACCCGCACCGCCGACACCGCCAGCGACCTGTGCAGCTACAGCGTGGGCGAGATCGAGCGCGTGCTGCGCACCGCGTTCCGCCTGGCCCAGACCCGCCGCGGCAAGGTCACCTCGGTGGACAAGGCCAACGTGCTGGAAACCTCGCGCCTGTGGCGCGATGTCGCCGCGCGGATCGGCCGCGAGGAATTCCCGGAGATCGCGTTGGAGCACCAGCTGGTCGATTCGATGGCCATGCATCTGCTGGCCAAGCCGCGCGAGTACGACGTGATCGTGACCGAGAACATGTTCGGCGACATCCTCACCGACGAAGCCTCGATGCTGGCCGGCTCGCTCGGCCTGCTGCCCTCGGCATCGCTGGGCGAGCCCGGCGCAGTGGGCATCTACGAGCCGATCCACGGCTCGGCGCCGGACATCGCCGGCAAGGGCATTGCCAATCCGTACGCGACGATCTTCAGTGCCGCGATGCTGCTGCGGCATTCACTGGGGCTGGACGACGAGGCTGCTACGGTCGAGGCCGCGGTGTATGCCGTGCTGGATGACGGCGTGTTCACCGCCGATCTCGCCGCCAAGGGTCTTGCGGTGAGTACCGCCGCAGCAACCGACGCGGTCCTTGCCAAGCTGCAATGATCGTCACGAACGCGGCCTGAGGGCCGCGTTCGTGTGTCCACATCCCGCACGGCCTCCCTGTCCCGTCGGCCACGTCGCAGCCAGCGGCCGGCCCCCAACAAGGAAAGCCTTTGAACCCTCGTTCCTCTGCCGACTTTCTCAACCACGTGGCCCAGCGCGATCCGCATCAGCCGGAATTCCTGCAGGCCGTCAAAGAAGTGATCCAGAGCCTGTGGCCGTTCCTGGAGCGAAACCCCCGCTACCTGGAACAAGGCCTGCTGGAGCGGCTGGTGGAGCCGGAGCGGGTGATCCAGTTCCGCGTGGCCTGGGCCGATGACGCCGGCAAGACCCATGTGAATCGCGGCTGGCGCGTGCAGCACAGTTCGGCGATCGGCCCGTTCAAAGGCGGCATGCGCTTCCATCCGTCGGTCAACCAATCGATCCTGAAGTTCCTCGCCTTCGAGCAGACCCTGAAGAACGCGCTGACCACCTTGCCGATGGGCGGTGGCAAGGGCGGTTCGGATTTCAATCCCAAGGGCCGCAGCGACACCGAGGTGATGCGCTTCTGCCAGGCGCTGATGCTGGAACTGCATCGCCACCTGGGTGCCGACACCGATGTACCGGCTGGCGATATCGGCGTCGGCGCGCGCGAGGTCGGCTACATGGCCGGCATGATGAAGAAGCTCACCAACAATGCCGCCTGCGTGTTCACCGGCAAAGGTCTCTCCTACGGTGGCAGCCTGATGCGCCCGGAAGCGACCGGCTTCGGCACGGTCTACTTCGTCGAGCAGATGCTGCACCATGCCCGCCGCGATACCGATGGCGCCAGGGTGTTGATTTCCGGCGCTGGCAACGTGGCCCAGCATGCGGCGATCAAGGCCATCGAACTGGGCGCGAACGTACTCACGCTTTCCGATTCCGGCGGCACGCTGTACGCCCGTGACGGCTTCGACGAAGCGGGCCTGCAGGAGGTGATGGAACTGCGCAACGAACGTCGCGGCTGCCTGTCCGAACTGGCTGATGACAAACGCTTCGAGTACCTGGACGGCAAGCGCCCCTGGCACATCCCGGCCGAGATCGCCCTGCCCTGCGCCACCCAGAACGAACTGGACGAAGACGATGCCCGCGCCCTGGTGGACAACGATGTGCTGTGCGTGGCCGAAGGCGCCAACATGCCGTCGACACTGGAGGCCATGGAGGTCTTCCTCAAGGCGGGCACCCTGTATGCGCCGGGGAAGGCCAGCAATGCCGGCGGCGTGGCCACCTCGGGGCTGGAAATGAGCCAGAACGCGCAGCGCCTGTCATGGCATCACGCCGATGTCGATGAGCGCCTGCACGGAATCATGAAGGATATCCACGCCAACTGCGTGCGCCACGGCAAGCGGGCCGATGGCAGCGTGAACTACGTGGATGGCGCCAATATCGCCGGCTTCGTGAAAGTGGCTGATGCGATGCTGGCGCAGGGCGTTTACTGAGGGCAGACCGCTGTAGAGGCGCAGCGGTGTTCATCCGCTGCGCCCTGCGGCGTGTCGTACCGCAGCGGTCAGTTCACCGAGTGGACCTCGCTGGTCATGCAGCCGGCCAGCACCGCGCCGCTGTCGGTGGGTATGACGCTGAACACCCGCACGCGTGTGTATCCGGAGGACGCCTCCCGCGTTGCCTCGCGCCTCCAATACCCCTCTACCTGCCGATCCGCCGCGCCCAGGCCGGCGGCATCGAGCACCGCCTTCAGCGGCGCATCGCCCATGTCCGCCGCGAAGTAGCCTCCATAGGCGAGGACGAGCGACTGCGCAGGCAGACCCTTCAACGCTACCGGCTGCTCCAGCGTGACGACCACGACGGGCATCTCCTGGCCATCGGCATGGTACTCACGCTCGGCCACCGCGCGGACATTGTCCGGCCATGCCAGCGGCGACAGTTCCGAGACACGCTCCCACAGGTTGGCGATGCGCCGCATGGCAGCGTCGTCCGCCCGGCATTCGAGCGCGGCGCCCATATCATCCGCCGTGGCCGTCTCGCGCAATCGGGGTGGAAGGCGCGCCTCGCGCATCGGACCGGGGTAGTCACATCCCAACCGATAGCCTGCACCATCGCTGCTCACCACGATGGCGCCCGGCGATGCCGGATCGCCTGATGCGGCGGGCGCTGACCACATCTGGAACGGCTCACGCAACGTATTCGACCGGTGCCGAAGTCCGTTCCCGCTAACGATGCGCGCACGCTGCCCTGCATCGATGGGAATCGAGAAGCCCATGTCATCCGCCACCACGCGGTGCGTTGTGATGCCGTGTGCCGTCAACGTCACCGGCATGTCGATGAGGGTCGTCGCGTGCTCCTCGTCACCGCTGCGCGTGAAGCTCCAGCCCTGCAGATGGGCCGGTCGTTCCTGCGCCGTGCCATACGCTGCACCACGCAACGCGGTCGTCACCGCCTGCATCGTCGCCGGTGAGGCACGGCACTCCAGCAGCTCGACGAGATCGCGCTGGAAACTGGCAGCGGTGGTCGCCTGCGTCGGCAACGCGGAAACCATCAGCAGAACGATCGCCGCCGCAGTGGCGAACGGATAAGAGGAACGTGACGACATCATGTGCGACCGAAGAAATCCGGTGTGCATTGTGCGCTTGCTGGCACGACGAAGGCGACAGGCCTTTGCGTCGCACTCAAACGATGAAGCCGGCCACCGGCCGGCTTCATCGTCCCTCAGCCTTCGCTGGTCTTGGCCTCGTCCGGCTTCACCCGGAACCACGCCGCATACAGTGCCGGCAGGAACACCAGGGTCAGCACGGTACCGACGATCAGGCCGCCCATGATCGAGATCGCCATCGAACCGTAGAACGCACTGCGCGACAGCGGAATCATCGCCAGCACCGCGGCCAGCGCGGTCAGCACGATCGGGCGGAAGCGGCGCACGGTGGCGTCGATGATGGCGTGCCAGCGGTCGTGACCGGCATCGATGTCCTGCTGGATCTGGTCGATCAGGATCACCGAGTTGCGCATGATCATGCCGGCCAGCGCGATGGTACCCAGCAGTGCCACGAAGCCGAACGGCGCGCGGAACAGCAGCAGGAACAGCGTGGCGCCGATGATGCCCAGCGGCGCGGTGACCAGCACCATGGCCGCACGCGAGAAGCTGCGCAGCTGCAACATCAGCAAGGTCGCCACCACGATCAGGAACAGCGGCATGCCGGCCTTGATCGAATCCTGGCCACGGGTGGAATCCTCCACCGTACCGCCGGTTTCAAGCAGGTAGCCGGACGGCAGCTCGGCACGGATCCCCTCCAGCGTCGGCAGGATCTGCTGCACCACGTCCAGCGGCTGTTTCGCGTCGGCAATGTCGGCGCGCACGGTCACCGTCGGCAGGCGGTTGCGGTGCCAGATGATGCCGTCCTCGAACACGTACTCCAGGCGCGCCACCTGCGACAGCGTCACCGAGGTGCCGCTGGCGGTCGGAATGGCCAGGCTGCCCAGCATGTCCAGCCGCACACGTTCGTTGTCCGGGCCACGCAGCAGCATCTCGATCAGGCGGTTGCCTTCCCGGTAGGTGCTCACGCTCATGCCCGACAACGAGGTGCCCAGCAGCTGGCTCACCTGCGCGCTGCTCACACCCAGTGCGCGTGCACGATCCTGGTCGATCACCAGCCGCACCACTTTGCTCGGCTCGCTCCAATCCAGGTTGACGTTCATCACGTGCGGGTTTGCGCGCACCTTGGCTTCCACCTGCCGTGCGATGGCCTGCACCTGCTCGATATGCTCGCCGGAGATGCGCATCTGCACCGGGTAGCCCACCGGCGGGCCGTTCTCCAGGCGGGTCACGCGCATCTGCACGTCCGGGAACTGCGGAATCACGTCCTTGAGCAACCAGTCGCGGGTCGCCTCACGTGCGGTTGCATTCTCAGTCAGCACCACGAACTGCGAGAAGTTGGTGGCCGGCAGCTGCTGGTCCAAAGGCAGGTAGAAGCGCGGCGAGCCGGTACCCACGTAGGCCACAAAGTTGCTGATGCCCTCACGGTCCTTGAGCAGCGTTTCCAGCTTGGTCGCCTGGGCCTGGGTGGCCTGCAACGAGGCCCCCTCGGCCAGTTCGATGTCCACCATCAGTTCCGGGCGGGTCGAATCCGGGAAGAACTGCTGGGGCACGAAGCGGAAGATCAGCAGCGAGAACACGAACAGCGCGGCCGTGGCGGCGATCACCCACCAGCGATGGCGCAGGCACACATCGAGGAACCTGCGGAAGCGCACGTAGAACGGACGCTGGTACGGATCATGGTCGTGCGCATGCACCTTCGGCGCGATCCAGCGCGCGAACGCGGGATGGCGGTCGGCCCACTGCAGGCGGCGGGCATGCCAGCGCCCGGCCAGGCTGTCCGGCTTGGGCGGCTGCGGGTTGAACAGGTCCGGCAACATCTTGTCGCCCAGGTACGGGATGAACAGCACGGCGGCGATCCACGACACCACCAGCGCGATGGTCACCACCTGGAACAGCGAGCGGGTGTATTCGCCGGTGCTGGAGGCGGCCGTGGCGATCGGCAGGAAGCCGGCCGCCGTGATCAGCGTACCGGTCAGCATCGGGAAGGCGGTCGACTCCCACGCGAAGCTGGCCGCGCGCAGGCGGTCGTAGCCCTGCTCCATCTTGGTGGCCATCATCTCCACCGCGATGATCGCATCGTCCACCAGCAGGCCCAGCGCCAGCACCAGCGCGCCCAGGGAAATCTTGTGCAGGCCGATGCCGAAGTAATGCATGACGAAGAAGGTCATCGCCAGCACCAGCGGAATCGTCACGCCCACCACCAGGCCGGTGCGCAGGCCGAGCGAGAAGAAGCTCACCAGCAGCACGATCACCACCGCTTCGGTCAGCACCTGCACGAACTCGCCGACGGACTCTTCCACCGCATGCGGCTGGTCGGAGACCTTGCGCAGCTGCATGCCGGCCGGCAGCGTCTTCTGCAGTCGCTCGAACTCGGCATCCAGCGTACTGCCCAGCTTGAGGATGTCGCCGCCGTCTTTCATTGCCACCGCGATGCCGATGGCGTCTTCGCCCATGAAGCGCATCTTCGGCGACGCCGGATCGGCAAAACCACGTTTGATCTCGGCGATATCGCCCAGGTGCACGGTACGGTCGCCAGCCTGGATCGGGAAGCTGCGGATGTCCTCCACGCGCTTGAACTGGCCGGTGACGCGCAGCTGCACCCGGTCGGTCGGGGTTTCAAAGAAGCTGGTCGCGGCAATGGCATTCTGGTCGGCCAATGCCTGCTGCACCTGCTGCAGCGACACGCCCAGCGTGGCCAGCTTGGTGTTGGACAGCTCGATCCAGACCTTCTCGTCCTGCAGGCCTTCCAGCTCGATCTTGCCCACATCCGGCACGCGCTGCAGTTCCAGCTGGATGCGGTCGGCGTAGTCGCGCATCACCGCGTAGTCGAAGCCCTGGCCGGTCAACGCGTAGATGTTGCCGAAGGTGTCGCCGAATTCGTCGTTGAAGAACGGGCCGACGATTTCGCGCGGCAGCGTCGGCTTGATGTCGCCCACGCGCTTGCGCACCTGGTACCACAGGTCGGGAATCGCCTTGGAGCGCAGGCTGTCGCGCGCCACGAAGATCACCTGCGATTCGCCCGGGCGTGAGTAGGAGCGGATGAACTCGTACTGCCCGGTGTTCAGCAGTGCCTTCTCGATCGGCTCGGTGACCTGGCGTGAGACCTGTTCGGCGGTCGCGCCGGGCCAGTTCGTGCGCACCACCATCACCTTGAAGGTGAACGGTGGATCTTCGGACTGGCCCAGATGCTTGTACGACCACGCGCCGATGATCGCGAAAGCGAGCATCGCAAATAGCACCAGTGGCCGGTTGCCCAGCGCCCATTCGGAGAGGTTGAAGCGGCGCACGGGATCAGTTCCCCTTGCCGGCAGCAGGCGCGGCAGGCTTGGCCGCCGGTGCCTGCACCGGGCGGTTCTGACGATCCACCGCGGTCACCGGCTGGCCCTCGCGCAGCAGATGGCCGCCGGCAGCCACCACCCAGTCGTTCGCGCTCACCCCGCTCAGCACCGGAACGGAGTCGACGCCATACGCCCCGACCGTCACCGGCGTGGCTTTCAACGTGCGCTTGGCCGGATCGACCACCCACACGCTGCTGCGCCCATCGGCACCGCGCTGCACCGCCGCCAGCGGCAACTGCAGCGTGCCCTGGCGACCGGCCGCGGCGAACACGCGCGCGCTCTGGCCCAGCTCGACCTCGGTCAAGGCTTCCGGTGCGAGGCTGACGCGGGTGGCATAGGTACGTCCTTGGGCATCGGCGGCCGGGGCGATCTCACGGATCGTGCCGGCCAGCAGCTGGCCCGGGCGGTTCCACAGTTCCACCTGCACCGGCTGGCCCACCTGGTAATCACGGATGTTGCTTTCCGGCAGGGCGATCACGACTTCGCGGCCGCCATCGGCGGCCAGGGTGAACACGGTCTGCCCGGCGCTGACCACCTGCCCGGCTTCGGCCTGGCGGCTGGCGATCACGCCATCGGCGGGCGCACGCAACTGGGCGTACTCGGCCTGGTTGCGGGCCACGGCCAGATTGGCGCGGGCGGCATTGGCCTGGCCCTGCGCCGCCTTGAAGGCAGCGGTCTGGCTGTCGAGTGCGGACTGGCTGACCAGTTGCTGCTCGGCCAGCGTGGCGTAGCGCTTCTGGTCATCGCGGGCGCGGATCAGATCGGCTTCGGCGGCCGCGAGCTGCGCCTGCGAGGCACTGGCCTGTGAGGCGTAGTCGGCGGCGTCCAGCTCGGCCAGCAGCTGGCCCTTGCGCACGCGCTGGCCGGCATCGACATGGCGCTTGATCAGGTTGCCCCCGACGCGGAACGACAGTGGGCTTTCCTCGCGGGCGCGGATCTCACCGGGATAGGCAGCCACTTCCTGGCCGGTCACAGTGCCCGGGTGGACCACCAGCACCGGCATCGGCGCGACCGGCTCGGCGTCCTGCTTGCCACATGCTGCCAGCGCGATCGCCAGCAACCCACCACCCATCCATCGCATGTTTTTCATGAGGTCCTGGACCTGAAAAGTAACCCGGGAAAAGCCGCTGGAGACACACTGTTCCAGCTGCTTCAATATTGAACCAGCCGGTATAGTATAAATATCGAACCGATTGGTCTAGTATTGATTGGATGACTGATCCGACCTCCTCCACATCGCCCTCCAAGCCGGCCGCCAAGGCCGCCGGGCCGGGGCGCCCGAAGGATCTGGGTAAGCGCGCGGCCATTCTGGAAGCCGCTAAATCGCTGTTTGTCGACCAGGGCTACAACGGGGTGAGCATGGACAGCATCGCCGCCCAGGCTGGCGTATCGAAGCTGACCGTTTACAGCCATTTCGGCGATAAAGAGACCCTTTTCACCGAAGCTGTGCAGTCCAAGTGCGTCGAGATGCTGCCTGACGAACTGTTCGTCACCGACATCGAAGGCCCGCTGCGCGACCAGCTGATGGGCATCGGCCACGCCTTCTTCAGCCTGATCACCTCCGATGCGGCCGTCGCGGTGCAGCGGGTGATGATGTCCCCGGATACCGATGACCGGATCCGCGAGATGTTCTGGCTGGCCGGCCCGCAGCGGACCACCGACGCGCTCGCTGACTTCCTGCGCGCCCGCACCGCCCGCGGCGAACTGGAGATCACCGACTGCCAGACCGCCGCCCTCCAGTTCCTGACCTTGATCAAGGGCGAGCTGCATACGCATATGATGTGCGGGTTGCGGCCGGCCCCGGCCGAGTGCGATGCCGACGCCCACGTGTGCGCCAGCGTCGACTTTTTCCTGCGGGCGTATGCCCGGCGGCACTAAACTGAATGGACCGGAGGTCGCGGTGACTTCCGGCACTGCGACCCCGGCGCGACGGCAGCGATGCTTTCAGCGCGCCGCCGGCTCCCGGCACCGGTAAAATGGCCGGCCCACTGCGCTGGATATAGAACCTCATGACGATCGATTACTCCCACGCCCGCGAACTGATGGTTGAACAGCAGATCCGCCCCTGGGATGTGCTGGAAATCCGCGTGCTCGATGTACTGGCACGCTTGCCGCGGGAGGCGTTCGTCGCTGAATCGCACCGGGCCCTGGCTTACGCCGATATCGAGCTGCCGCTGGGCAACGGCCAGAAGATGATGAAGCCGGTCATCGAAGGCCGCACGCTGCAGGCGCTGGATCTGCAGCCGGGCGATGAAGTCCTGGAAATCGGCACCGGCAGCGGCTACCTGAGCGCCTGCATGGGCGAACTGGCCCGCGAAGTCCTGAGCCTGGAAATCGATGCCGACCTGGCCACCACCGCGCGCGCGCGTCTGGACGCTGCCGGCCTGGGCAACAACGTCCGCATCGAAACCGCCGACGCCCTGACCTGGGACACCGAGCGCCGCTTCGATGCGATCTGCGTCACCGGCGCGGTGGATGTCATCCCGTCACGTTTCGCCCAGTGGCTGCGTCCCGGCGGTCGACTGTTCGTGATCCGTGGCCGGTCGCCGGTCATGGAAGCGGTGCTGGTCAAGGCGGACGGCACCACTGAATCGCTGTTCGAAACCGATATCGACTACCTGCGCGGTGCCGCCCCGGCACCCCAGTTCCAACTCTGAGTCCAAGGAAGCCGCAATGATCCGCCGATCCCTCGCCTTTGCGCTGGCCGCCGCCCTGCTGCCGATGACCGCCTCTGCCGCCGACCTGCTGCAGGTCTACGAAATGGCGCGCAACGGCGATCCGCAGCTGTCGGCTGCCGAGTCGACCCGTCTGTACGACAAGGAAGGCGCTGTGCAGGCGCGTGCCGCCCTGCTGCCGCAGCTCAACGGCGAGGCCTCGCTCAACCGCAGCCGCACCAACCCGAACCATGATCTGACCTCCAGCTCGTTCACCACCAAGAGCCGGAACTACACGATCAACGGCAGCCAGACCGTCTTCAACTTCACCCAGTTCGCCAACCTGCGTTCGCAGCGCGAACTGAGCCGCGCAGCGGATTTCACCCTGGATTCGGCCAACGACGACCTGATCGTGCGCACCTCGGCGGCGTACTTCAACGTGCTGGTGGGCATTGAATCGCTGTCGGCCGCGCAGACCAACGAAGCCGCTGCCAAGAAGCAGTTCGACTTCGCCGACAAGCGCCTGGAAGTGGGCCTGGCGCCGATCACCGACGTGCACGAAGCCCGCGCCCAGTACGACCAGGCGCGCGCCAACACGATCATCGCGCAGAACACCTTGGCCGACGCCTACCAGGCGCTGACCGAACTGACCGGCCAGCCGGTCACCGACCTGCGCGCCCTGCCGGCCGATTTCCGTCCGGAGCTGCCGGCCAAGTACGCCACCATCGATACGCTGGTGAACGAGGCCGTTGCGCAGAACCCGGCGCTGAAGGCGCAGGAACTGAAGGTCAACGCTGCCGAATCCGGCGTCTCGGCCGCCCGCGGCGCGCACTACCCGACCCTGTCGCTGGGTGCCACCGCCGGCAAGTCGGCCAGCTGGGGTGATGTGGTCGGCGACGGCGGCAGCAGCTTCAGCCCGGACCGCCGCACCAACAGCGTCGGCCTGACCTTGAACGTGCCGATCTTCTCCGGCGGCGCCACCCAGTCCGGCGTGCGCCAGGCCCTGGCCCAGCGTGATATCGCCCAGGACGGCTACGAGCAGCAGAAGCGCGCGCTGGATCGCAACACGCGCAATGCCTACCAGACCCTGGTGGCCGGCATCAGCGAAGTGGAAGCGCGTCGCCTGGCCGTCGTGTCGGCACAGAGCGCCTATGACGCCTCGCAGGTCGGCCTGGAAGTCGGTACGCGTACCGTGCTGGATGTGATCCAGAACCAGCGCATCCTGTTCTCCGCGCAGCTGGACTACGCCAACGCCCGCTACACCTTCCTGCAGAACCGTCTGCAGCTGGGCCAGGCGGTCGGCACGTTGGACATCGCCGAACTGCAGGACATCAATCGCCTGCTGACCCAGAAGGCGGCCACGCCGAGCACCACCGTCAACTGATCGACGGCACAGCGCGTGACAGAAAACCACCCGCATGCGGGTGGTTTTTTTATGCGTGCACGGGGTTGATTCCGACACCTCGCGCGCGTCACACACGCGATCACTGCCGTGGCGATTTCATCGCGTAATGCCTACCCGCGCACAGTCTCCACCGTGAACCGGTCCACAGTCCGGTACGTGTCGTTGAAAATGGCTTGACCCCTCGGCATGGGCCGACTATGGTCCGCCCCGCACCACCTTCCCTTTCCCTCCAGAGGCCCCCTCCTTGGACAGTCATAGTCGATCTCGTTGCTGCTCCTGAGCCGACGGACCCACTGACCCCAAGGTCGGTTCCGTCCGCACAGGACGGGGCCCACCGGCGCAGCTGACACGCTCGCCCGCCTCGCATCATCCGTATCGCCGTTCCACCGACCCCAAGAAGGGTGCCGCTGGCGTTTCCGTTTGCCTGGAGATTGCCCATGCACGTTTTCCGTGTGTTCGCCCTGCCGCTCGTGGCCGTGGCGATGCTTCCGTTCGACACCCGCGCCGCCGCCAGCCTGATGGTGGATGACGCCTCGATCACCGATGCCGGTCGCTGCCAGCTGGAAAGCTGGGGCCGCCATACCGATGCCGGGGCGGAGTGGACCGCCGTGCCGGCCTGCACCTTCGCCGATACCGAGTGGTCGCTCGGCGTGAGCCATCAACATGCTGCTTCGTCCACGCAATGGGCGCTGGGTGCCAAGCGCGTGCTGCGCGACATCGACCAGCGCCGTTGGGGCCTGGCGCTCAGTGCGGGCGTCGGCAGCGACTGGCGTCACCTGCGTGGCGATGACTGGGGCATCAACGCGCCCCTGACCCTCGCCCTTGGCGCAAGCGATCGCACGCTGCTGCACCTCAACCTGGGCTGGGCCCGCACGGCCGGCGCACGCGGCCGCACCGAGGGCATCGGCCTGGAAATCGTCACCGCCCCACACTGGTCGCTGCTGGCCGAAACCGCGCGTGACGTCACACGCCAGCGCAGCAGTCAATTCGGCGTCCGCCACGAACTCTGGCGCGGCGCCAGCGTGGATCTGCTGGCCGGTCGTGTGCATCACCAGCGCGATGGCCACTGGATCACGCTCGGCTTCAATCTGGCCTCTGCACCGTAACGCCCTGCGTGCCGACTGACGGCACCGACCGACCGGACCGCGTGCGCCTCCGCACACGGCCCATGCACCCACCGATACCTGCCCCGCTCGAGCCCTGCCCGCGCGTCGGCCTTGTGTACCTCAGCGCACTGCGCTGCTTTTTGCTGGAGAACCACCATGAACCGCGAAGACCTCCTGTTCTCGATCCGCACCCTCTCGCTTTCCCTCGACACGGCCGGCTTTGTCAGCATCGCCTCGGCCACGCATCCCTCCGACCTGGTCGATGCGCTCGATGCGCTGAGCGTGGACAAGACACTCCCCTTGCTGATGATGCTCGACCCGCAGGCACGCGCCGAGCTGTTCGCGCACTTCACCGAGATACGCCAGGATCAGCTGCTGGCCGCGATGCCGCGCGAGGCGGTGGTGCAGCTGTTCGAACACATGCCCTCGGATGACCGCGCCGATCTGTACAACCGGCTCGGCGATGATGCCAAGCAGAAACTGCTGCCGGCACTGACCAAAGTCGAGCGCGACGACATCCTCAAGATGGCGTCCTATCCCGAAGGCACGGTCGGCTCGGCGACGACGTCCGATTATGTGTGGGTGTCACCGGAGATGACCGTCGCGCAGGCGCTGGCCCATATCCGCGCCACTGCGCTGCACAGCGAGACGGTGAACATCCTGTTCGTGCTCGACCACACGCTGCGGCTGCGCGGCACGGTGGCCCTGCGTGATCTGGTGTTGGCCAACGAGAACCGCACGGTCGCCTCGATCATGCATGAGCAGCCGGTCGCCGCAAAGGCGCACTGGCCCAGGCTGCAGGCCGCCGAACTGATCCGTCGCTACGATCTGCTCGCGCTGCCGGTGACCAATGGAGGGGACCGCATGATCGGTATCGTCACCGTGGACGATGCGATGGACATCGAGAAGGAACAGGATGCCTCGCAGCTGGCCCGCTTTGGCGGCACGGCCAGCGGAAACGGGAACGATCTTGATGTGCGCAGCACGCCGCTGAAGCAGATGTTCCGGGTACGTGTGTTCTGGCTGGCGATCCTGACCTGCTTCGGCATCGTCACCAGCACGTTTGTCGCCGCGCAGGAGGAGCTGCTGTCGCAGGTGATCGTGCTGGCCGCCTTCATCGCCCCGATCGTGGACATGGGCGGCAACACCGGCAGCCAGTCAGCCACGCTGGTGATCCGCAGCATGGCGCTGGGGGAACTGAAACTGAGCTGGCGCGATGTGTGGTTCGTGATCCAGCGCGAACTGCCGGTCGCGGCGGGGCTGGGCATCACCATCGCCGTACTCGAAGCGATCCTGGCCTACTTCAGCAAAGGCGTGGGCATGGACGTGCTGATGGTGGTGGGCTCGAGCATGCTGGTGTGCACCGCGTTGGGCGGCATCATCGGCGCACTGCTGCCCTTCGCCGCACGCCGCATCGGGGCGGATCCGGCCACGCTGTCGGCCCCGTTGATCACCTCGGTCATGGACCTGATCGGCGTGTTCATCTACTTCGGGTTCGCGTATGCCTTCCTGGGTGACCTGCTGGTCTCCGCGGGCTGATGGATCGGCAGGCCTGGTCGCCGCGCATGGCGGCCAGGCCGGTCTCGATCACGCCACCGGCGGCGGCAACTGCGGGGCGATCAGGGCCACGGTGCGCTTGAGCGCACCGCGGCCGTTGCTCACCAGCGCACACCCCGCGCGCGCCATGTCTTCGCGTGCCTGCGGATCGCGCAGCAGGGTCAGCAGTGCATCGCCGACACCGTTGGCATCCTCGGCGATCACCACCGCACCGGCTTCGCGCATGCGCCGGGAAATCTCGGCGAAGTTGTGCAGGTGCGGGCCGGTGACGGCGGCCGTGCCCATCGCCGCCGGCTCCAGCAGGTTGTGCCCGCCGATGGCCTGCAGGCTGCCGCCGACGAAGGCCACCTGCGCACAGCCGTAGAACGACATCAGCTCGCCGAGCGTGTCGATGACGAAGACATCCGTATCGGCCTGCGGCCACTGCTGCTGGCGGCGTGTCGCGACCTTCCAGCCCTGCTCGCGGGCCAGCGCTTCCACCCGCGGGAACCGCTCGGGATGCCGCGGCGCCCACAACAGCAGCAGCCCCGGCATCGCCTCGCGCAGGCGGCGGTGCAGATCGAGGGTGGCCTGCTCTTCGCCCTCGTGCGTGCTGGCGGCGATCCAGACCGGGCGCGTGGCGGGCACCAGATCATGGAAGCGCGCGATGAAGTCCTGCACGTTCGGCGTGGCGATGTCGAATTTCAGATTGCCCAGCGGCTGCACCTGGTCCGGGCGCGCCCCGAGCTGGATGAAGCGCTCGGCATCATCGGCCGACTGTGCGGCCACGCAGGTGACCGTGCGCAGTGCACGGCCGATCAGCGGCCGCAGCAGCCGATAGCCACGCAGCGAGCGCGCCGACAGTCGGGCATTGAGGATGTAGACCGGAATCCGGCGGTCGCGACAGCCGAACAGCAGGTTCGGCCACAGCTCGGTTTCCAGGATCAGCGCCAGGCTGGGCTTGAAGTGACCCAGGAAGCGGCCGACGCTGCCCGGCACGTCGTAGGGCAGGTACACGTGGTCGACCGCATCCCCCCATAGCGCGCGGACCCGTTCGGAGCCGGTCGGGGTGATGGTGGTGATCACCCAGCGGATGTCCGGGCGCAGCGCGCGCAGGGCATTCACCAGCGGCGCGGCGGCATTCACCTCGCCCACCGAGACCGCGTGCAGCCAGACCCGCGGCTGGCCGCTGGAGTGCGGATAGGAGGCATAGCGCTCATCCCAGCGCTGGAAGTACTCGCGCACCCGGAAGCCCCGCCAGACCAGGTGGTACACGGTGATCGGCAACAGCAGGTACAGCACGGCCGAGTACAGGCCGCGCAGGATCCATTCGACAGGGCTTTTACGCATGCGCAAAGGATACGGGAGCGGCGCGGGGAAGACACGCCGCGCCGCCGTGATGGCCGCGCCGGGACGCATCCGGGCGCATCCATTAGAATCGAGGCATGTCCGATAACGCTTCCACCGCCACCCGGCCGTCCCTGCGCAATCCGCGCCACTGGCCGACCTTCGCTTTCATGCTGGTCGCCTTCGCGATCGCCCGCCTGCCCTGGATGCTGCAGCGCGCGCTCGGCCGCGGCGTCGGCACGGTCGCCTACCGGCTGGCCAGCAGCCGTCGGCGTGCCGCCGAGGTCAACCTGAAGCTGTGCTTCCCCGAGAAGGACGACGCCTGGCGCCAGCGCCTGCTGCGCGACAGCTTCGACGCGCTGGGCGTGGGCATCTTTGAATTCGCCCGGGCCTGGTGGGGCAGCATCGACAGCATCCGCCCGCAGGTGCAGATCGAAGGGCTGGAGCACCTGCACCGCATGCAGGCGCAGGGCCGTGGCGTGCTGCTGGTCTCCGGCCACTTCATGACCTTGGAGATGTGCGGCCGCCTGTTGTGCGACCACGTGGAGCTGTCCGGCATGTACCGCAAGCACCGCAACCCGGTCTACGAATGGGCGGTGAAGTTCGGCCGCCTGCGCTACGCCAAGGCGATGTACGCCAACGAGGATATCCGCGCCACCGTGCGGCACCTGAAGAAGGGCGGCTTCCTCTGGTATGCCCCGGACCAGGACATGCGCGGCAAGGACACGGTGTTCGTGCCGTTCTTCGGCCACACCGCCTCGACCATCACCGCCACCCATCAGCTGGCCCGGATGACCGGCTGTGCGGTGATCCCGTATTTCCACCGTCGCGAAGGCGGGAAGTATTTCCTGAAGATCGGCGCACCGCTGGAGAATTTCCCCAGCGAGGATGTCGAGGCCGATACCGCCCGCGTCAACCAGGCCATCGAAGCGATGGTGCGCGAGGCGCCGGACCAGTACCTGTGGATCCACCGCCGGTTCAAGCGCCAGCCCGGTGGGCGGAGCGATTACTACCGGTAGAGCCACCCCATGGGTGGCTGCACGCCCCCCTCGGTAGAGCCACCCCATGGGTGGCTGCACGCCCCCCTCGGTAGAGCCACCCCATGGGTGGCTGCACGCCCCCCTCGGTAGAGCCACCCCATGGGTGGCTGCATGCCCCCCCTCGGTAGAGCCACCCCATGGGTGGCTGCACGCCCCCCCTCGGTAGAGCCACCCCATGGGTGGCTGCATGGTGCCAGACCGCGGGCAGCCACCCATGAGGCGGCTCTACGCTTCCATGGGCCACCGCGACCACGCGTGCGGGTACTCCCCCAGCGCACTGGCCAATCCCGTACGTATCGGGTTGGCGAGGATGTACAGCGCCTGACGGCGCAAGGATTGCTCATTTCTCACGGCGTGGTCGAAGTACCCGTGCTGCCAGAGCTTTCCCGTTCGCTGCCGACGCTCATTCAACAATCGGCTGCTGCGTGATTTGAACAGCAGCATGCAACGAGCCAAGGTGGCTTGCCGCAGTTGGATCAACCAATGCACGTGGTCCGGCATTACCACCCAAGCTAACGTGCAACTGACCCCGCAACGATCCATGTAACGCAGCGTGTCGATGATTACTTCTGCATTGAGGGGATCCTCGAACCACTTGCGCCTGTCGTGCGTGGTGGTGGTGGTGAGCGCGTAGCAATACCCTGGATGCGAGTATCGGCCGCGTTGGAGGCGTGGGCTGGCCATCGCACGAGGGTGCGTTGACCGGGGCGTGGAGCCCATCGGTGGATGGCGCGCGTGTGCGTCGGTATGTCCCCATGCCCGGGCCACAAGCAGCCACGCATGGCGTGGCTCTACCCGTCGTCGCGTGCCAACAGACTGCCCGCATACAGCGCGGCCAGCAGCAGCGTGAGGCCGCCCCAGAAGGTCGAGTAGAACGCCAGATGGGTATTGAGCGGGAACACCGTCACCGCCAGCGCGAGCATCGCCGGGCGCGCGCGCTCGCGGGCCTCGGGGGGTGCAAAACGCCACGCGCGCCACGCCTGGGCCACGGCCGCCAACCACAGCAGCAGGCCGAGGAGGCCGGTTTCGGCGAGGATCTCGAGCACGATCTGGTGCGCGTGCAGTGCTGGGCCGGCGCCCCACACTTCCTGGGCGGCCGGGTCCGGATTGCACGCGGGGTAAGCGTCGCGGAAACCACGCGCACCGACGCCGTTGATCGGATGCGCCTCGATCATGCAGGTTGCTGCGGCCCATATCTGGGCGCGGCCGGACAATGCCTGATTGACGCCGTCGTTCTCACCTTCCCACGCCATGGCGGTGCGCGCGACCCGGTCACCGACCTGCGGCACGCTCACGGTGAGGACGATCGCCGCCACCGCGCCGACCGCAACGCAGGCCAGCAGGCCGCGCACGCCGATCAGCCGCCAGCCGGAGAGCACCAGCACCAGGGCATAGGTCAGCCACGCCGCGCGCGAACCGGCCAAGACCAGCACGACCCCCACTGCGGCGGCCACCAGTGACCAGCCGAGAATGCCGGCACGCCGTGAGGCGGCGAACAACAGGAACGGCGAGAGGCTGGCCAGCACCTGGCCGAATTTGAGGTTGCACGGGCCGAGCACGCCGCTGAGGCGATCCACCGCCGCCATCTCCTGCGGTGAACACAACCCATGGCCGCTGACCGCCCACTTGAGCTGATCCATTGACCAGAACAGCGGGCTGCTGCCGACGATCGCCTGTGCCAGCGCATCCACCGTCCACAGCCCGGTGATCACCGCCAGCCCGCCCAGCGTCAGCGCGCGCCGCTGCGGAGTCGCCACGGCGATCGCCACCAGCCACATGAACGGCAGATAGCGCAGGCCGGCGGCCGCCTTGCGCCACGCAGTGCCGGGGTCGATCGCATCGAAGGCGGAAAATGCCTGCGGCAGCCAGTAACCCAGGAACAGGATGCTGGTCAGTGCCCACGCAGGACTGCTCAGCAGACGTTGCTTGCCCTGCAGGCGCAGCTGCACCATGCGCACCGCCGCGTACAGCGCGCCCAGCACCAGCACGCCCTCGGCGATGCCGGGCAGCGGCCACAACGCGACAAACGCAATCACCCACCACGGGGCCCAGCGGCCCGCACGGGAGCCCGGCGAACCGGGAAGGACGGTGGGCTCAGCCGATGAGGGAGGTATAGAGCTGGAGCGTGTCACGCTGCATGGCCTGCAAGGTAAACGGGATCCGCGTCGGCAGTGAGGGCGGCTGCAGCAGCAACTGCTGCGCGCGCGCCAGCAGTGCATCGGCGTCGCCCAAGGGTACCGCGCCGGAGGGTTGCAGCTGAGTCAACAACTCGCCGACGCCGCCATGGTTCCAGCCCAGCACGGGGCGGCCCACCGACAGCGCTTCGACCACGGTGCGGCCAAACGCTTCGGCCTTGTCCGAGAGCTGCAGCACCAGATCACTGGCCGCATAGGCCTGCGCGATGCGCGAGGTCGGCGCGGTCATCAGCACGGCATCGAACACACCCAGGCTGCGCGCCTGGGCGTCCAGTTCGGCGACATAGGATTCGCGGCCCGGCTCGCGCGTGCCCGGCATCCACAGCTTGGCCGGCACGCCGGCGGCATGTAGTCCTGCCAGCAGGCTCAGCGCGTGGCGATGCCCTTTCAGGCGGGTGCCACGGCCAGGCAGCAACAGCAACGGTGCCTCGCCGGCCAGCGCGGGATGCTGCTCGGCCACGGCCAGGCGCGCACGCCGATCCTGCCGGCCCACGCGCGGGAACTGCGCGACATCGACACCACGGGGTATCACCTGCAGGCGCTCGGCCGGCACGCTGGGGTAGTGCGCGCGCACGAACTCACGCACGCTGTTGGACACGCAGATCACGCGCTCGCCGCTGGTCATCACCGCGCTGTAGCGACCAGGCGAGTTGAGCCCGTGCACGGTGGTGACCCAATGTGGGCGTGTCGCCGCCGGCAGATTGCGCACGGCGTACAGGCCCAGCCAGGCCGGCAGCCGCGAGCGCGCATGCACGATGTCCGCGCCCACCTCGTTGAACAGGTTGCGCAGGGTCAGCACATGGCGCAGCGTCAGCAGCGATTTGCGGCCGATATCCAGGGTCAGGTGTTCGGCGCCACTGGCGAGCAACGGCTCGACCAGGCGCCCACCGGCGGACACGACGATGGCCCGGTGGCCGGCGGCAACCAGGGCGGAGGCGATCTCAAGGGTGGAGCGTTCGACCCCGCCGGAGTGCAGCGCCGGCAGCAGCTGCACCACGGTCAGTCGGCGCACAGTGTGGTCCGCGGATCAGTCGGCGAGCACGAACACGGCGCCGCAGTACGGGCACGCGGCCTCGCAGTTGGGCTCGTCTTCGATCGGCAGGTACACGCGCGGGTGCGAGTTCCACAGCGCCATTTCCGGCGTCGGGCAGCTCAGCGGCAGGTCGCTGCGGTGCACGGTGTAACGCTTCTCGGCATTGGCGGGCGCGGTGGCGGTATGGCTCATGGCGTGGACACACAAAGGGGGTTGCGAGACCGCCGATTCTAGCATCTGGCGGCCGCCGAAGGCCGCTGCACCCCGCCGGGCACGGCGCGGAGCCGATCACGGCATCCTAGCGGCCACCGGTGTTTTTAAATCGATCCAAATTCATTGTCAACAATGGGCGTTGAAACGAATTTGCCGGATTTAGATCGAACTAATTTCACTTGTCAGGGCCAGTTGTCGTGATGCAGGATCGTCCGGGTACCGATCATCGACCCGATCGCCTGCCCGCCCCCCACCGGACATGCATCGCCTCTTTCCTGCCGTCTGCCGACGGCTGGGGCGACGCCGTCCGCCGTGGCCATCGATGCGGGTCCTGCCTGCCGCCTGCCCTTCCCGGGAGACCCTTGCATGACCCTGTCCGACCTGCGCCCCGCCCGCCGCGCCCTTCCCCTCGCCTTGGCCCTGGCCTGCGCCTCGATCGCCCTGCCGGCTGCCGCGCAGGGCCTGCAGACCTCGTTCGAGCCGGGTCAGCCCGCCCCGGCCGCCGGCGACGGCGCGCTGCAGGTGCGGATCGGCACCGGGCCGGTGGCGCCCTATGCCGCCAAACCCGGCGTCGGCTACAGCGGCCTGCATGCGCTGCAGTACGCCAGCGCCGGCGGCCACGCGCGCCGCCAGCTGTTCACGACCGACCTGGCCATCGACGCCGATACCACCCTGTCCTGGCTGGTGCTGCCCGAGATCGTCGGCAAGGACACCGTCGCCTCGACCTACGTCTCGCTCGATCTGGTGCTCGACGACGGTAGCCGCGTCTCGGCCAGCACCGCACGTGATCACCACGGCGTGGCGCTGGGTGCGCGTGCGCAGGGCGAATCGAAGACGCTGTACCCGCAGCAGTGGGCGCGCAAAGCCGTTCGCCTGGGCGATACCCCGGCCCTGCGCGGGCGTCGCGTGGTCGCGCTCGAGTTGGAGGTGGCCAGCGCCGACGGCGCACCGGTGGCCGGCTGGATCGACGATGTCCGCCTGGACGCGCAACCGCGCAGCACGCCGCAGCGTCCCTCCGACTGGGTGCTGACCACCCGCGGCACGCAGGCCAATGGCACCTTCTCGCGCGGCAACAATTTCCCGGCCACCGCCGTGCCGCACGGCTTCAATTTCTGGACGCCGGTGACCGACGCCGGCTCACTGACCTGGCTGTATCGCTGGAACGAGCAGAACGATACGGCCAACCGGCCCCGCCTGCAGGCGCTGGCGCTGAGCCACCAGCCCAGCCCGTGGATGGGCGACCGCCAGACCTTCCAGGTGATGCCGTCGGCGACCCGTGGCGTGCCCGAGGCCGACCGCAGCAAGCGTGCGCTGAGCTTCTCGCGCGACAATGAGCAGGCCCGCCCGTACCGCTATGACGTGCGCTTCGACAACGGCATCGCCGCCTCGATCGCACCGACCGACCACGCCGCGGTGTTCCGCTTCGCGTTCCCCGCAGGCGGTGATGCCAACCTGCTGTTCGACAACGTCGACGCGCGCGGCGGGCTGACGCTGGATGCCGCCACGCAGACACTCTCCGGCTATACCGACACGCGCAGCGGCCTGTCCACCGGCGCCACCCGCATGTATGTGGTGGCCAGTTTCGACCGCCCGTGGCGCAGCAGCGGCACGGTGAAGACCGGCCGCCCGACCGGCTACATCAAGTTCGATGCGGGTCCCGACCGTCGCGTCTCCATGCGCATCGCCACCTCGTTGATCTCTGTCGAGCAGGCCCGTCATAACCTCGCCCTGGAAGTGGCTGCTGCCGACGATGTGGATCGCGTGGCCGCGCGTGCGCAGGAGGCGTGGGACCAGCGCCTGGCCCGCTTCGATGTGGGCGATGCCAGTGACGACCAGAAGACCACCTTGTACTCCAACCTGTACCGCCTCTACCTCTACCCCAATTCCGGCCATGAAAACGCCGGCACCGCGGCGGCACCGGACTGGCGTTATGCCAGCCAGGCCAGCGCCTCGGATGAGAACACCGATGGCAGCGCCACGCGCAGCTTCGCGCCGGTGCGCGACGGCAAGGTGTACGTCAACAACGGCTTCTGGGATACCTTCCGCACCACCTGGCCGGCCTATGCGCTGTTCACCAAGGACGATGCCGGCGCGCTGGTGCAGGGTTTCCTGGAGCAGTACCGCGCCGGTGGGTGGGTCGCGCGCTGGTCCTCGCCCGGCTACGCCGACCTGATGGTGGGCACCAGTTCGGACGTGGCCTTCGCCGATGCGTGGCTGAAGGGCATCGGTGGCTTCGACCCGCAGGAGGCCTACGCTGCCGCGCTGAAGAACGCGACCGTGGTGCCACCGGACCGACACGTCGGGCGCAAGGGCATGGACCGTTCCACGTTCCGTGGCTATGCCACCGCCGATGTGCACGAGGGCATGTCGTGGACGATGGAAGGCGCACTCAACGATTTCGGCGTGGCCAACATGGCCGAGGCCCTGGCCAAGCAGGCCGATACGCCGGCCGCGCGCGAACGCTACGCCACCGAGGCCGACTACTTCCGCCACCGTGCCGGCACCTACGCCACGTTGTTCGATCCCGCCGCAGGCTTCTTCCAGGGTCGCAAACCAGATGGTAGCTGGCGCCTGGACGCCAAGGACTATGACCCGCGCGTGTGGGGCCATGACTACACCGAATCCAACGGCTGGACGTTCGCTTTCACCGCCGCGCACGACGGCGAAGGCCTGGCGGCGCTGTACGGCGGGCGCGCGCAGCTGGCGGCCAAGCTGGACACGTTCTTCGCCACGCCGGAGACCGCCGACGCCGCGTTCTCCGGCTCCTACGGCGGCACCATCCATGAAATGACCGAAGCGCGCGATGTGCGCATGGGCATGTACGCGCACAGCAACCAGCCGGCGCACCACATTCCGTGGATGTACCTGTATGCCGGGCAGCCGTGGAAGACCCAGCAGCATGTGCGCGAAATCCTGTCGCGCCTGTACCTGGGCAGCGAGATCGGCCAGGGCTACCCGGGCGATGAGGACAACGGCGAGACCTCGGCGTGGTATCTGTTCGCCTCGCTGGGCATCTACCCGCTGCGCATGGGTGCACCGGAGTACGTGATCGGCTCGCCGCTGTTCCGCCATGCCCGCGTCGAGCTGCAGGGCGGCGCGGTACTGACCGTCAACGCACCGGAAAACTCGGACCGCAACATCTACGTGCAGTCGCTGAAGGTCAACGGCACGCCGTGGACCAAGACCTGGCTGCCGCACGAGTTGCTGGCCAAGGGCGCCACGCTGGACTTCGTCATGGGCCCGGAACCCTCGCGCTGGGGCACCGGCCCGGATGATGCACCGCGCTCGCTCACCGCGCGCGGCCAGCAGCCGGCCCTGCTGCATGATCTGCTGGGCGGTGGGGCCACCGCCCAGCTCGGCGATGGCCGCGCGGCGGAGGCCCTGATCGATGACGATGCGGCCACGGCACTGCCGTTGGGCGGCTCGAGCACGATCACCTTCAGCAACGTCGCCGCGGGCACGCCGTCGATGTACACGCTGACCAGCGGCAATGGCCCCATCCGCGGCGGTGAATGGACCCTGGAAGCGCGCACCACCGGTGGTCGCTGGGTGCAGGTCGACCAGCGCCGCGGCGAAGCCTTCGCCTGGGCGATGCAGACCCGACCGTTCCGCATCGCCCAGCCGGGCCGCTACGCCGAGTACCGGCTGCGCATCGGTGCACCGGGTCGCCTGCAGCTGGCGGAAGTCGAACTGCTCGCACCGGCGGCGGCGCGATGAGCACTGCCCTGCCGATCACCCGCTGCCTGCTGACCGCCCTGCTCGTCAGCGCCGGGCTCGCCGATGCGCACGCATTCGAGACCACGCAGACCCGCGAGGACGTGACCCTGCACTACCGCGACGCCAGCGATGCGCTGGCCGCGCCGGTCCGGGAGCGCATCATCGAGACCTTCTTCGGCGCGTATCTGCGCGAGCGCGCCGATTTCCATCCGGCCGCACCGACGCAGGTCGGCATCGTGATCGACCCGGCTTACGACGGCATCGCCTTTGTCGGCGAGAAGGCGCAGGCGGCGACGATCACGATCAATCCGGCCTGGCTGGCCAAGCACCCGGGTGACATCGATCTGGTCACGCATGAGGCGATGCACATCGTGCAGGGCTACCCGGAGTACGCCAATGCGCGTGTGCCGGGCTGGCTGGTGGAAGGCATCGCCGATTACGCGCGCAACCGCTACGGCAAGGACAACGCCGGGGCGGGCTGGGCATTGCCGACGCAGGTCAAACCGGAGCAGAACTTCGATACCGGCTACCGGGTCACCGGTGCGTTCCTGGCGTGGAGCGAGGCGCAGCACCCCGGGCTGGTGAAGGCGCTGGATGGCGCCCTGCGTGAGGGCCGTTATACGCCGGCGCTGTGGGAAACGCTCAGCGGTACATCGCTGCCGCGGTTGTGGGCGCAGTACGTGCGGACACGCTGATTGCTCCGCGGGCCTGATCGGCGTCTGCGAGGAGCCGGCCAGCGGCCGGCACTACCGGTGCCATCGGTGCCATCGGTGCCATCGGTCCCATCGGTCCCATCGGTCCCATCGGTGCCATCGGTCCCATCGGTGCCCATCGGTGCCCACGGTGCCCACAGGGCCATCGGTGCCATCGGTGCCCACGGGGCGATGGCAGGTAACGACGGTGGGTCGGTAGGCTTTCGTGGGTCAGCGCGCGCCGACCAAGCCGGCGTACAACGCGAACAACTGCTGGAAATACCGCTTCGTGCGTGGATCGCGCATGACACTGTTCCCGTGGCTGATCGTGGAGGAGCTGGTCGGGCCCAGGGTGGCGACGCCCCCACCGGAGCGCCACCACGGCCGGGCCGCGTGGGGGTATTGGGCGCTTGGGAGGTTGCAGAGCCATGACGTCTGTGCGGCGCGTGTGTGGCAGATGCACGTGCCACAGCGACCGCACGGCGAAGGCAAAAAGGGACCGTCGCGTCGTTCCTTTTACTGAGGCCTGCCGACCCACGGTCGGCAGCTACCCGTTTCGCAGCGCGAAACCAAAACGCGCCCCGAAGGGCGCGTTTTGGCAACTTGAGGTGGAAAGAACGCTTTAGGCGTTCTTCTCCGCCTCAAGCTGCTTGCGGATCTGCGCATCCACGGCCGCGATGGCGGTCATGTTGAGCACGCGGCGCGAGGTCGCGCTGGTGGTCAGGATGTGCACCGGCTTGGCCACGCCCATCAGGATCGGGCCGATCGCCACGCCGTCGGTGAACACGCGCACCAGGTTGTAGGCGATGTTGGCCGCTTCCAGGTTGGGCAGCACGAACAGGTTGGCACGGCCCTTGAGCGTGCTGTTGGGCAGCAGCTTCTGGCGCAGGGCTTCATCCCATGCGGTATCGCCCTGCATTTCGCCATCCACGTTCAAGCGCGGGTTGCGCTTGAGCAGCATCTCGCGGACCGCCCGCATCTTCAGCGCGTCCTTGGAGTCGTGGCTGCCGAAGTTGGAGTGCGACAGCAGCGCCACCTTCGGTTCGATGCCGAACAGCTTCATGCGATAAGCCGCCTGCAGCGTCGCTTCGGTGATCTGCTCGGCGGTCGGGTCTTCCTGCACGTGGGTATCCACGAAGAAGAACACGCCCTGCTGGTTGATCACGCCGGTCATCGCCGAGGTGGAGGTCACCTTGGCTTCCAGCGGCAGCACGCTGCGCACGTAGCCAAGCTTCTTGTGGAAGCGGCCGACCACGCCGGTCAGCATCGCATCGGCTTCGCCACGCGCCACCATCACTGCCGCGATCAGGGTCGGGCGCGAGCGCATCAGGTTCTTGGCGGCGGCCACGGTCACACCGCGACGGCCGGTGAGGTTGTGGTAGTACTGCCAGTACTCGTTGAAGCGCGGATCGTCGTTGATGTTGGTGATGTCGAAATCGACACCGGCCTTCATGCGCAGGCCGAGGCGCTCGACCCGGGCCTCGATCACGTCCGGGCGGCCGATCAGGATCGGCTGCGCCAGGCCTTCATCGACCACGTTCTGCACCGCGCGCAGCACCACTTCTTCCTCGCCTTCGGCGTACACCACGCGCTGCTTGTCCGAGCGGGCGCGGTCGTAGACCGGCTTCATCATCAGGCTGGTGCGGTAGACGAACTGGGCCAGCTTCTCGCGGTAGGCGCCCATGTCGGCGACCGGACGGGTGGCTACACCGGAATCCATCGCGGCCTGCGCCACGGCAGCCGACAGCTCCACCAGCAGGCGGCGATCGAACGGACGCGGAATCAGGTAGTCACGGCCGAAGCTCGGGGTCTCATCGCCATAGGCCGAGCCCAGGTCGCTGGCCTCGCGGCGTGCCATCGCGGCGATCGCGTGCACGCAGGCGATCTTCATTTCTTCGTTGATCGCGGTCGCACCGACGTCCAGCGCACCGCGGAACAGGTACGGGAAGCACAGCACGTTGTTGATCTGGTTCGGGTAGTCCGAACGACCGGTACCGATCAGTGCGTCCGGGCGAACCGAACGGGCCACCTCCGGCATGATTTCCGGGGTCGGGTTGGCCAGGGCGAAGATCACCGGATCCTTGGCCATGGTCTTGACCATGTCCGCGGTCAGGATGCCCGGGGCCGACAGGCCCAGGAAGATGTCCGCACCATCGACGATCTCGGCCAGCGTGCGCTTGTCGGTATCACGCGCGTAACGCGCCTTCTCCGGGTCCAGATCGGTGCGGCCGGTGTGGATCACGCCGTCGCGGTCGAAGGCCAGGATGTTCTCTTTCTTCAGGCCCAGCGAGACCAGCATGTTGACGCAGGAGATACCCGCTGCGCCCATGCCGGTGGTGGCCAGCTTCACGTCTTCGATCTTCTTGCCGGTGACGAGCATGGCGTTGAGCACGGCCGCGCCGACGATGATCGCGGTGCCGTGCTGGTCGTCATGGAACACCGGGATGTTCATGCGCTCGCGCAGCTTGCGCTCCACGATGAAGCACTCCGGCGCCTTGATGTCTTCCAGGTTGATGCCGCCGAAGGTCGGTTCCAGCGAGGCGATGATGTCGACCAGCTTGTCCGGGTCGTTCTCATCGATCTCGATGTCGAACACATCGATGCCGGCGAACTTCTGGAACAGCACGCCCTTGCCTTCCATCACCGGCTTGCCGGCCAGCGGGCCGATGTTGCCCAGGCCGAGCACGGCGGTGCCATTGGAGATCACGGCGACAAGATTGCCGCGGGCGGTCAGTTCACTGGCCTGCTGCGGGTCGGCCATGATCGCCTCGCAGGCGTGTGCCACGCCCGGGGAGTACGCCAACGACAGATCGCGCTGGGTCAACATCGGCTTGGTCGCGGTGACCTTGATCTTGCCGGGCGGCGAGAGCCGGTGATAGTCGAGGGCTGCCTGTTTGAAATCTTCGTTGGACATCGCTTTCTGCAGATGAATGGGCGAGAGGAACAGGGGATCATACCCCCGTTGGCGTGGACGGACCTGTCGCTACGCTGTCGCGGTCATGCTGCAACCGCACATATTCCAGCGCCGCGCACCGGGCCTTCAAAATAAAACATGGCCGCGACGCCCCGGCAGGAACGGCACGACCATGCACCACACAATCAGGTCATCGGGCTCAGTGCGCCGGGGCCGGCAGCGTGTCCGGCAGGTCGGCGACGACCAGCGGCGGCAGCTCGGCTTCGCGGCCGTCCAGCACCATCGCCAGGCGGTCGCGATCCAGCGCGTTCTCCCAGCGCGAGACCACCACGGTGGCCACCGCATTGCCGATGAAGTTGGTCAGCGAGCGGCATTCGCTCATGAAGCGGTCCACCCCCAGGATCAGCGCCATGCCGGCCACCGGCACTTCCGGCACCACGGCCAGGGTGGCGGCCAGGGTGATGAAGCCGGCCCCGGTGACGCCGGCGGCGCCCTTGGAGCTGAGCATCGCCACCAGCAGCAGGGCGATCTGGTGGCCCAGGGTCAGCTCGGTATTGGTCGCCTGGGCGATGAACAGCGCCGCCAGGGTCATGTAGATGTTGGTGCCGTCCAGGTTGAACGAGTAGCCGGTCGGGACCACCAGGCCCACCACGGACTTGCTGCAGCCGGCCTTTTCCATCTTCTCCATCAGCGAGGGCAGCGCCGATTCCGAGGAGGAGGTGCCCAGCACCAGCAGCAGCTCGGCCTTGAGGTAGCGGGCCAGCTTGAACACCGAGAACCCGCACAGGCGGCAGACCACGCCCAGGATCACCGCCACGAACAGGAAGGCGGTCAGGTAGAACGAGCCGACCAGCCAGGCCAGGTTGACCAGCGAGCCGACCCCGTATTTGCCGATGGTGAAGGCGATCGCGCCGAACGCACCGATCGGAGCCGCCTTCATCAGGATGTGGACCAGGCGGAACACCGGGGCGGTCAGCGCTTCCAGGAAGGTCAGCACCGGGCGGCCCTTGGCGCCGGTCAGGGCCAGCGCGATGCCGAACAGCACCGCCACGAACAGCACCTGCAGGATGTTGCCTTCGACGAAGGCGCTGACCAGGGTGGCCGGGATGATGTCCAGCGCGAAGCCGACCAGGGTCAGCTCATGCGACTTCTGCACATAGCCGTTGACGGCGGTCTGGTCCAGATCGGCCGGGTTGATGTTCATCCCCGCGCCCGGCTGCACCACGTGCGCCACCACCATGCCCACGATCAGGGCCAGCGTGGAGAAGAACAGGAAGTAGGCCATCGATTTGGCGAAGACCCGGCCCACGGTGCGCAGGTGGGTCATGCCGGCGATGCCGGTGACGATGGTCAGGAAGATCACCGGGGCGATGATCATCTTCACCAGCTTGATGAAGGCGTCGCCCAGCGGCTTGAGCGATTCGGCGAAGGCCGGCTCGTAATGGCCGAGGATGGCACCGAGAACGATCGCCACCACGACCTGGAAATACAGTTGGCGGTAGAACGGCAGCGGCTTGGCCGCCAGCGGGGCGGTGGTGGGAACGTGCATGGAAAGCTCCGGCAGTGTCACGAAGGATGCCGGCCGCGCTGGGCGGCATCTGGCGTGGCCTTTTTACGCCCGCATCTCGCCAACGCAGATAACCTATTGGTACTAGCCCCCCGGTTCAGCTGGCCGGACTGCCTACACTGCCCCGGCACCGCGCCCCCACGGCGGCGGGTGGCCCGGCAGCGGATCAGGGGGAGAGACCCACAGATTTGCCGTCCGCGGCCGTTGTTGTTCTGCCCCACCCTTATCTAGCAGCTACCGCCCATGCGCCCTACGCCCCTGTTCATCGCCCTGGCCCTGACCACCGCCCCGCTCGCCGCCACCGCGGCCGACTGGGACAACTGGCCGACCAAGACCACCTTCAGTGACGGTACCGAGCTGGCAGCCACGGCCAACATTGCCTACGACCTCAACGACTTCTCCGACGGCAGTGGCATCGAAGATGCCGACGCCGTGCGCCGCAAGGAGTTCGGCGCGACCCTGAAGAAGAAAGGCGTGTACGACGCCATGGTCTATTACGACTTCCAGGCCGACACCTGGCTGGATGTGTTCGTGCGCTTCGAAAGCAAGGCCTTCTTCGGCAGCGACATCGGCCGCTTCCGCTTCGGCTACATGAAGACCCCGGTCGGCCTGGATGCCGGCACCTCCTCGCGCGCCGGCAGCTTCCTGGAAACGGCCCTGCCCGTGCAGGCGTTCTACGAAGGCCGCCGCACCGGTGCCGAATGGGTGCTGGAGCGCCCGCAGTACCTGTTGCAGGCCGGCGCCTATGGCGGCAAGGACCTGCAGGGCGACAACCCCGGCACCACCCAGGCCGTGCGCGGCGTGTGGACTCCGGTCAAGGCCGCAGGCGACGTGGTCCACCTGGGCCTGGCCTATTCGCAGGAAAACCCGCGCGGCTACCGCGATGGCCGTGATGTCTCGCATGCCGCCAGCGCGCGCCTGCGTGCGCGTCCGGAAGCCGGCCTGACCGACATCCGCCTGGTCGACTCCGGTGCCCTGACCACCGCCGACAAGATCGTGCGCACCGGACTGGAAGGCATCTGGATCCGCGGCCCGTTCTCGCTGCAGGGCGAAGCGCTGCAGACCACGGTCAGCCGTGAGGGCAAGCCGGATTACACCGGCAACGGCCAGTACGCGATGGCCAGCTGGATCCTGACCGGCGAATCGCGCCCGTACAACGCCGGTGCCGTGGCCAACGTCAAGCCGGCCCACGACTACGGCGCGGTGGAGCTGGTGACCCGCTACAGCCGTATCGATCTGGACGATGCCGACGTGTTCGGCGGCCGCCAGCATGATTGGACCATCGGCGCCAACTGGTACCTGACCTCGCACTTCAAGTTCCAGGCGAACTACGTCAAGGTCGATGCCAGCCGGCGCGGCGTGCGCAGCCAGCCGGAAATCTTCGAACTGCGCGCGCAGATGCACTTCTGAGCCCTGCGCCGCCGACCGCAACCGGCGCGGCGGGCGTGCACACCACGCCCGCCGCGCGATCGTAGACTGCCGCCCATGTACTGGCTCGGCCGCCACCGCACCCTGCTGTTGACCCTGCTGGTGATGATCGGCGGCACCTTGCTGTGCGCGGCCGCGGCCGGCCACTACGCCTGGCGCCGCGCGCTGGCCGCCGAGAGCGGCCAGGTGCAGCGCCAGCTGGAGCTGTACGCGCAAGGCTTGCAGCAGCGCATCGACCGCTTCGGCACGCTGCCGCAGGTGCTGGCGCTGGACCCGGACCTGCGCGGGGCGCTGCAGCGGCGCCCCGATGCCGCCGCCCGCCAGCGGCTGAACCTGAAACTGCAGCGCGCCAACCAGGTCACCCGCGCCTCCACCCTGACCCTGGTCGGGCGTAACGGCGTGGCCGTGGCCGCCAGCAACTGGGACCAGGCCAGCAGCAACGTCGGCGAGGACTACAGCTACCGCCCCTACTACCGCCAGGCGCTGGCCACCGGCCACGGCCGGTTCTACGGCATCGGCATGACCACCGGCGTGCCCGGCTACTACCTGTCGCAGGCGATCGAGGAAGACGGCGCGCGCATCGGCGTGGTGGTGATCAAGATCGAACTGGCCGCGCTGGAGCAGGAATGGCTGACCAGCCCGGACGTGGTGCTGGCCAGTGACGAGCACGATGTGGTGTTCCTGGCCAACCGCGACGCCTGGCGCTACCGGCTGCTGCGCCCGCTGGGCGCCGCCGAACGCCGCGAGATGCTCGACAGCCGCCAGTACGCGGACCGCTCGCTGCAACCGCTGCGGGTACGCACCGGCAGCGTGCTGGACGATGGCGGCCGGATGGTCCACCTGCTTGATCCTGTGCTGCCGGGCGAGATGCTCTGGCAGACTCTGGCACTGCCCGAGGAGCAGTGGAACCTGCACCTGCTGCACGATGCCGGCGCTGCCACCAGCGCCGGGCGCAGTGCCGCCATCGGCGGCGGTGCGGCATGGCTGGCACTGGGCTTCCTGGTGTTGTTCATCCAGCAGCGGCGGCGCCTGGCCGCCCATCGCCAGCGCAGCCGGCGTGAGCTGGAAAGCGTACTCAAACAGCATGCGCAGGAGCTGCGTACCGCGCAGGACGGTGTACTGCAGGCCGCCCAGCAGGCCGACAGCGGTCTCAGCCGCAGCCTGGCCCACCTGCCGCAGGGCGTGGTGGTGATCGACAACGAGCAGAGGCTGGTGGCGTGGAACGCGCGCTATCTGGAGCTGTTCCGGTTTCCGTCCGGCCTGATCCAGGTCGGGCGGCCGATCGAAGAGATTTTCCGCTTCAACGCGCGCCGTGGCCTGCTCGGGCCCGGGCCGATCGAAGAAGCGATCGAGCGTCGCCTCAACCATCTGCGCAGCGGCCGCCCGCACATGCGCGAGAGCGAGAAGGACGACGGCACCGTGCTGGAAATACGCGGTAATCCCCTGCCCGACGGCGGCTTCGTGACCAGCTATGCAGACATCACCAGCTACAAGAACACCGCGCGCGAGCTGCGCTCGCTGGCCGATGCCCTGGAGCATCGCGTGGCCGAGCGCACCCGCGATCTGGACGAAGCACGGCGCGAGGCCGAGCGCGCCAACCGCTACAAATCACGATTCGTGGCCTCGGCGGTGCACGACCTGCTGCAGCCGCTCAACGCGGCGCGCATGTTCGTCTCGGTGTTGCGCGGCAAGCTGGGCGGCGATGCGCGGGAATTGAGCGAGCATGTCGATGCCGCACTGGCCGCGCAGGATTCCATCCTCAACAGCCTGCTGGACATCTCGCGGCTGGAGTCCGGCACGTTGCAGACCCACGTGCATGCCTTCGCGCTGTCGCCGCTGCTGGAAACGCTGGCGCGCGAATTCGGCATTGCCGCCGAAGGCCGTGGTCTGCAGCTGGACTGGGTGGACACCTGCGCGGTGGTGGTGAGCGACGAAGCCCTGCTGCGCCGCATCCTGCAGAACTTCCTCTCCAACGCGCTGCGCTACACCCCGCGCGGCCGCGTGCTCATTGGCTGCCGGCGCGCCGGCGATCAGCTGCGTATCGAAGTGCACGATCAGGGCCCCGGCATTCCCGAGAGCCTGCAGCGCGAGATCTTCGAAGAGTTCCGCCGCCTGGATGACGGCGTGGACCAGGAGCGCGGCGCCGGGCTGGGCCTGGCGATTGTCGAGCGCATCGGCCGCCTGCTGGGGCACCGCATCCACCTGCGTTCCACCCTGGGCAGCGGCAGCGTGTTCGCGGTGGACGTACCGCTGGGCGCCGCCGCCGACGTACCCCTTCCCGCCGCCGCCCCGGTGCCGAACGCCGAGCCGGGCGACGACAGCCCGCTGCGCGGCTGCCGGGTTTGGAGCATCGACGACGACCCGCGCGTATGCGCGGCTACCCGCGCGCTGCTGGAACGCTGGGGATGCACGGTGGCGCTGGCCGATGGCCCGCAGCCGGCGCTGGAGATCGCCTCGGCCTTCAACCCGCCGCAGTTGCTGCTGCTGGACGTGCGCATGGGCCAGTGGCACGGCCCGGACCTGTACGAAGCACTGTGCACGCTGTGGCAGGCACGCCCACCGGTGATCCTGGTCACCGCCGAGCGCGACGATGCGTTGAAGGCGCAGGCGATGGAGAATGGCTGGGGCTTCCTGTCCAAGCCGGTACGCCCACCGGCGTTGCGGGCGCTGATGACACAACTGCTGGTGCGGCATCGCAGCTGAGGTTGAGCCTCTACAGTCCGGCGCCGGCATCCCCTTCCGGCTCCAGCGCTTTCACCAGCACCGCCGCCTGCGTTCGGCTGTGGCACTCGAGCTTCTTCAGGATGGCGGTGACGTGCACCTTGACCGTGTTCTCGGCCAGGCCCAGTTCGTAGGCGATCTGCTTGTTGAGCAGGCCGTCGGCCAGGCTCAGCAGCACGCGGAACTGCTGCGGGGTGAGCTGGGCGAGGCGCGCGGCCAGCAGGGCATCGGATTCAGAACGTTGCGCAGCCATTGCCGGGAACCACACGCCGCCGTCGAGCACGGCGGCCACGGCCTGGCCGATGGTCTCGGCCGGCGCCGACTTGGGAATGAAGCCGGCCGCGCCGAACTGCTGCGCACGCCGGATCACCCGCGGGTGGTCGTTGGAGGACACGATCACCACCGGCACATCCGGATGCGCGCCGCGTACATGCAGCAGCGAGGAGAACCCGCGTGCACCGGGCATGGTCAGATCGAGCAGGACCAGCTCGATCTCTGCATGCTGATCGAGCGCGCTCTCCAGCGTCGCGGCGCTGGCCACTTCGATCACATTGACCTGCGGCAGCGCCTGGCGCAGCGAATGCACGACCGCAGCACGCAGCAGGGGATGGTCGTCGGCGACCAGAACGGTGATGTCACTCATGGGGTCGATTGTAATGAGGTTGACGGCCAGCGGCCGTCACTACCGCTTCCTGGCGGCGCAGATGGAATGCGCGCGCAGCAGGGGCGGGGGGGGCCGCCCCCGCCCCGCCCCCCCCCCCGGCGGAGGGCCCCCCCCCCCGGCCCGCACAAGG
>NZ_JBDJMT010000019.1:0-61259 GCF_039674045.1 Stenotrophomonas sp. TWI602 | reverse complement strand
GCCTTCGGCCGCCCCCTCCTCCTTTATTCCGCCTACAAGGATATGGGGGCCCAGCGCCCGACCCACCGATCGCCCCTACGACCAAGGTCGGACGGCCCGCGCTTCACCATCGGACTATGCTCGATCCCATGACTTTGTCTGGGAGGGCCGTCATGCGTTACGAAGATGTCTATCGACGTTCGGTCGATGAACCCGAAGCGTTCTGGGGCGAAGAGGCCCAGCGCATCTACTGGCATACACCGCCGCAGCAGATCCTCGACTACAGCAATCCGCCGTTCCGGCGCTGGTTCGTCGGCGGGGAAACCAACCTCTGCTACAACGCGGTGGACCGCCATCTGGTCGACCGTCCCGACCAGCTCGCCCTCGTCGCCATCTCCAGCGAAACCGGCGTTACCCGCGAGATCACCTACCGCGAACTGCACCGCGAAGTGAATGCCTTCGCCGCCGTGCTGCAGCGGCTGGACGTGCAGCGTGGCGACCGCGTGGTGATCTACATGCCGAACATGGCCGAAGCGGTGTTCGCGATGCTGGCGTGTGCACGCATCGGGGCGATCCACTCGGTGGTGTTCGGTGGCTTCGCCGCGCACAACCTGGCACTGCGCATCGATGACGCCGAACCGAAGCTGTTGATCGCCGCCGACGCCGGCAAGCGCGGTGGCAAGGTGATTCCGTACAAGGCGATGGTCGATGCCGCCTGCGCCGAAGCCGCCTCGCCGCCACCGCATGTGTTGATCGTCTCGCGCGGGCTGGACCCTGCCGAGCCGAAGGTGCCCGGTCGCGACGTCGACTACGCCACGCTGCGTGCCGAGGTGGGTGACCAAGACGTTCCGGTGGTATGGCTGGAATCCAGCGAGCCGAGCTATCTGCTCTACACCTCCGGCACCACCGGCAAGCCGAAGGGCGTACAGCGCGATGTCGGCGGCTACGCCGTGGCGATGGCGCAGTCGATGGAGACGGTGTTCGACTGCAAGCCCGGCCAGGTGATGTTCTCCACCTCGGACGTGGGCTGGGCGGTCGGGCATTCCTATAACGTGTACGGCCCGCTGATCGGCGGCTGCACCTCGCTGCTGTACGAAGGGCTGCCGACCCACCCGGACCCGGGCATCTGGTGGGCGCTGTGCGAACAGTACGGCGTGCGCACGCTGTTCTCCTCACCCACCGCGATCCGCGTGCTCAAGAAACACGATGCGGACTTCATCCGCCGCCACGACCTGGCGGCGCTGAAGTACGTCTTCCTTGCCGGCGAACCGCTCGACGAACCGACCGCGCACTGGATCAACGACGCACTCGGCAAGCCGATCATCGACAACTACTGGCAGACCGAAACCGGTTGGCCGGCACTGACCCTGCTGCCGGGCGTGGACATGAAACCGGTGCGCTTCGGCTCGCCCGGTTTCCCGAACCTCGGCTACCGGATGAAGGTGATCGACGAGAACACCGGCGAGACCGTCGCACCGGGCCAGAAGGGCGTGCTGGTCATGATCCCGCCCTTGCCACCGGGCTGCATGACCACCGTCTGGAAGGACGATGCGCGCTTCATCCAGAGCTACTTCAGCCACTTCAAGGAACTGCTCTACAGCTCGCTGGACTGGGCGATCCAGGACGAAGACGGCTACACCTTCATCCTCGGCCGCACCGACGATGTCATCAACGTGGCCGGGCACCGCCTGGGCACGCGCGAGATCGAAGAATGCATCGCCGGCCATCCGCTGGTGGCCGAGGCCGCCGTGATCGGGGTCAAGGATGAACTCAAGGGCCAGGTGCCGCTGGTGTTCGTGACCCTCAAGCAGGCCCTGCAGGGCGACGGCAGTGCCGTGGCGGCCGAGATGATGCAGCGGGTGACCAATACCCTGGGCGCGGTCGCACGGCCGGCGCACATCCATATCGTCAACGCGCTGCCCAAGACGCGTTCGGGCAAGCTGCTGCGGCGCTCGCTGCAGGCGCTGGCCGAGGAGCGTGATCCGGGTGATCTGTCGACCCTGGACGACCCGGCGGCCTTGGACGAGATCCGGCGCGCACTGGGGAGCTGACGCTGTAGCCCCCTGCACGATGCTGCAGCGCATTACCGGCGAGGCGAACGCTCGGGTAAGCTGCGGACGTGATCGTTGCAGGCCTTGTCGGCGGCACGCCGCGCGCTGGGGACACGGCGCGCCTGGGGCGGCCGCCGGACACGGAGGGTCTGGAAGATCACAGGGGCGCGCAGGTAGCGGCGAACGGCCGGCCTACGCGTGGTACGGCACCACGTGAAGGGGGAACACATGGCGTATATCCAGGCCAAGACGGCCGCTGGCCGTCAGGAAATCGAGGACCGTGCGCGGCGCTTGCCGCCGGCGCTGCGGTCCCTGCTGCTGATGGTCGATGGTCAGCGCGATGACAACGCGTTGACCGCGTTGTTGCCGGGCCTGCGCGCGCCGGACGATGCGCTGGCGCAGCTGTCGGCGATGGGGTTGATCGAGATCGTCGGGGGCAGCGCCGCACCGGTGGTCGCCGCGGCGCTGACTGCCGGGCGCGAGCAGGATCCGGAGCTGTACAAGCGGCTGTATGACTGGATGAGCGAATCGGTGCGCAGGCATCTCGGTCTGAAGGGCTATTTCATGCAGTTGAAAGTCGAGCGCTGCACCGATGCGGGCAGCCTGGAGAAGCTGTGGCCGGACCTGGCCGCTGCGATCAGCAAGGCAAAAAGCCCGGCGCTGGCCAACCGCTGGATGGACGAGACACGCGCGCTGCTGCAGACCGAGCCCGTGATCGCCTGAGGCGATACGTCGACGGCGGCCGGGCAGCACGCTGTTTAGAATGCGTGCTGTTACGTGTGCGGGAGAATAGCGATGGTGGATGAGATCGAGGACGACGGCGCCCCCGGGTGGGATGCCATCGATGCGGCGTTGAAGGCGGTGTATCCCACGCAGGCGCCGCAGCATTACGGCCCGGTGTTGCGTTCGCTGCTGGGCGGCGAGGATCCGCTGGACGGCATCAGCGCGTACTGGAACGATACCCCGCTGCCGCACTGGCACTTCGTCAGCTACGGCTTCTCAGAGCTCTATGAAAAAGAGAGCGATGATCCGTCCACCAGTGGGTACGGCTTCGAGCTGAGCTTCCGGGTTGCCGCCGCGGCGGGCAGCGAGCCACCGCCGTGGGCGATGAATTTCCTGCAGAACCTGGCGCGCTACGTGTTCGCCAACGGCAAGGTGTTCCAGCAGGGCCACTACCTCAATGCGGGCGGTCCGATCGCCGCCGACACCGATACGCTGCTGCGCCACGTCGCCTTCATGCGCGACCCGCAGCTGCCGCCCCGCGAGACGCCCAACGGTTCGCTGGCGTTCCTGCAGGTGATCGGGCTGACCGATGACGAGATGGAGGCGGTGAAGCGCTGGTCGACCACCGGCGTGCTCGAGGCGCTGCTGCCGAAGATGCCGCTGTGGATCACCGATATCGCGCGCGGCTCGCTGCTGGACGATCCCGCACTGGCTGCCGCGGTCGCCGAAGGTGCGGCGCGCGAGGGCTCGCAGACGGCCTATCTGTTCCTGGAAAAGCTGGGCGGGTTGGTGCAGGGCGAGGGCGATGCGCAGCAGGTGACCGTGACCCTGGGAGCGCGCCAGGTGGAATCGCTGCTCGCGTTGCTGCCGGCGCGGTTGCTGTTCGGCCAGCCATTGACGCTGGTCGGCAACGATCGGCAGATCACGCTGTCGCCGGCGGCCGCCAATGCGCTGGTGGTCGAGGGCGATGCGCTGGAATGCCAGTTGGCCCCGGCCACGTTGCAGGCACTGGTCGCCACGGTCATGCCCCGCCGTGGCACCTATGCGATCCCGGGTTGGCCGGCGCTGCAGGTGGTGGTGGAGCCGAGCGAGCTGCGCGATGCCGAGGGCACTGTGGTGCGTACGATCGGGTAGAGCCACGCCATGCGTGGCTCCTTGTCCGGCCGGACGCGTGTGTTCTGGCCGGACGGCCTGCAGCCACCCATGGGGTGGCTCTACAGGAGGCCTTCGGCCTTCAGCACCGCCTGCACGCCGGCATCGGCCTCCATGCGCTGCTTGAAGGCGGCGAGGTTGTCCAGGCCGCTCAGGTCGATCTTCGCGCCCGCCGCCCAGCGCAGGGTGATGTAGAAGTACGGATCGGCGAAACTGCGGAATCCGGCCAGCCACGGGCGGTCGGCCAGCTGCGCATCGGCGCGCTCGAACAGGCTGCGCAGGCGCTTGCGGGCGGCGGCGCGGAGCGCGTCGTACTGGGTGTCGTCTTCGATGAAGGTGCCCGGCCCGAACAGCGGCTTGAACGCCGGGTGCAGGTCCGAATTGACGAAGGACAGCCAACGGGTGGCTTCGGCGCGCTGCTTGGGGCTGCCGTCACCGGTCAGGCCGGCCTGCGGGTGGGTATCGGCGATGTAACCCATGATGGCGGCGTTCTGGGTCAGCACGAAATCGCCATCGACCACCACCGGGACCGAACCGGCCGGATTGATGGCCAGAAACGCGGGCGCCTTCAGGGTGTCCTTGTCGAGCAGTTCCACCTCGAACGGCTGGCCGGTCCACTGCAGGGCGATGTGATCGGCGGTGGAGCAGGCTCCGGGCTTGCTGTACAGCTTCATGGGAACTCCGTTGCGGATGGGTGGAAGGTGAGCCGCCCACTATTCCAGAGCCGGCCCCGCATCCTCAACGGTATGGCCGTAACAGATCGTTACGACGCGCGTGGCTTGAGTTTCTGCACGCGATAGAAGGTGTGATCACCGATCGTGGCCACCTGGTAGGCGTTGCGCCAGCTCGGGTTGGCGATCGCCAGGGCGGCGAAGTGGCTGGCGCCGGGCACGATTTCCTTGCGCTCACCAGCCGGCAGGGCCCAGTTGCGCTCGGCATCGAAGGCGACGGTCATCGCTTCCTGCCAGGCATCGGCGTTGCCGAGCTGGGTGCCGGGCGCGACGATGGTCGGGGCGAACTGCTTGCGGGCGGTCACCACCTGGCACATCGAGTCGCCCCACAGGCCGCTGTCCAGGCGGCGCAGGGCCACTTCCGCGACGGCTTGCTGGCCGCGCAGGGTCTGGTCACGCGCTTCGAGGTAAACGGTCGTGCTCAGGCACAACGAATCGGCGGCAGGCTGCGGCAACAACTGTGACAGCCAGAGAATCCAGGCCAGTTTCATAAATCTCCTTGCTCCGTGTGGGCCGCACCTGGCTGTTCCATCCGATCATTCGGACGGGGCGAGGGTTACGACTTGGCGTCATGGGGAGGCGGCCATCGGGGCCGCCCGGGGGCGGACCCGAATAGACGTGGGGTCCGCGCGCTCACTCGAACTGGGTGGTGAGCGGGAAAGTTGGCGCACGATAGGGGGGGATTTCCCAATACATCCTGAACCCGAAAGCTTGACATTCAGGTTCGGAGGCAGGGCTGAATCGGCGGTTCAGCCCCGTATTCAGGTTGATGTCGATGCGGATCAGAGCGCGGCGGCGACCCGGCTGCCCTGATCGATCGCGCGCTTGGCGTCGAGTTCGGCGGCCACATCCGCACCGCCAATCAGCTGTGCGTTGATGCCGGCGGCCTGCAGTGCGGCGTGCAGGTCACGGCGCGGTTCCTGCCCGGCGCAGACCACCACATGGCTCACCGGCAGCAGCTGTTCCTGGCCGTCCACGCGGATGCGCAGGCCGGCGTCATCCACACCCAGGTACGTCACGCCACCGAGCATGGTCACGCCCTTGGCCTTGAGCGTGGCGCGGTGGATCCAGCCGGTGGTCTTGCCCAGGCGGGCGCCGGGCTTGCCCGGGCTGCGCTGCAGCAGCCAGACCTTGCGGGCGGGGGCTTCAGGTGCCGGTTTGGCGAGCGCGCCGCGGCCCTCGAACGTCGGGTCCACGCCCCACTCGGCCATCCAGCGTGCCGGGTCCAGCGCGGAGGAGGGCCCTTCGTGGACCAGGAACTCGCCGACATCGAAGCCGATGCCGCCCGCGCCGATGATCGCGACCTGCTCGCCCACCTGGACCCTGCCAAGCAGCACATCCAGATACGTGACCACCTTGGGGTCGTCGGCACCGGGGAAATCGACCCGGCGCGGGGTGATGCCGGTGGCGATCACCACCGCGTCGAAACCGGCCAGCGCGGCCACGTCGGCCACGGTGTCCAGCTTCACCTCGACGCCGGTCTCGCCCAGCTTGTGGCGGAAATAGCGCAGCGTCTCGTGGAATTCTTCCTTGCCCGGGATGCGCTTGGCGACATTGAACTGCCCGCCGATCTCGCTGCCGGCATCGAACAGCGTGACCGCGTGGCCGCGCTCGGCAGCCACGGTCGCGCAGGCCAGCCCGGCCGGGCCGGCGCCGACCACGGCGATCCGGCGCGGGGCGCTGGTCGGGCGGTAGACCAGTTCGGTCTCGTGCACGGCACGCGGGTTGACCAGGCAGCTGGCGGTCTTGTTCTCGAACACGTGGTCCAGACAGGCCTGGTTGCAGGCGATGCAGGTGTTGATCGCCTCCGGACGGCCGGCGCGCGACTTGTTGGCCCACTGCGGGTCGGCCAGCAGCGGCCGCGCCAGCGAGACCATGTCGGCACCGCCCGCGGCAAGGATGCGCTCGGCCACGTCGGGCATGTTGATGCGGTTGGTCGCGATCACCGGCACGCGCACGTGCGGTTTGAGTTTGCCGGTAACCGCCGCGAAGGCGCCGCGCGGTACCGAGGTGGCAATGGTCGGGATGCGCGCTTCGTGCCAGCCGATGCCGGCGTTGATCAGGGTCGCGCCCGCCGCTTCGATGGCCTGCGCCTGCTGCACGATCTCGGCCCAGTTGCTGCCGTCGGGCACCAGATCCACCAGCGAGAGCCGGTAGATGATGATGAAATCCGGGCCGCAGGCCTCGCGGATGCGACGCACGATCTCCACGGCGAACTGCATGCGCTGGGCGGCGTCACCGCCCCAGCGATCGGTACGCTGGTTGGTACGCGGGGCGATGAACTCATTGATCAGATAGCCTTCCGAGCCCATCACCTCGACGCCGTCGTAGCCGGCCTCGCGGGCCAGCCGCGCGCTGCGCGCGTAATCGGCGATGTGGCGCTCCACCCCGCGCGCCGACAGCGCCCGCGGGGTGAACGGGTTGATCGGGGCCTTCAGCTTGGAGGGAGCCACCGAGAGGGGGTGGTAGGCATAGCGGCCGGCATGCAGCAGCTGCAGGCAGATCTTGCTGCCGTTGTCGTGCACGGCCCGGGTGACCTGGCGATGCGGTCGCACCTCCCACGGCCAGGACAGCTTGCCGCCGAATGGCTTGAGCCAGCCAACCACGTTGGGCGCGAAGCCACCGGTGACGATCAGCCCGACGCCGCCGGCGGCACGCTCGGCGAAATAGGCCGCCAGGCGCGGGAAATCGCGCGCACGGTCTTCCAGGCCGGTGTGCATGGACCCCATCAGGACCCGGTTGCGCAGCTGGGTGAAGCCCAGGTCGAGCGGGGTGAACAGGTGCGGATAGGCGGTGGATTCGGCGGCTGGCGACATGTGGATACGCTTGCGTACGGAAGCCCGCAGGGTGCCGCGAATGCCCCTGAAGAGCAAGGGCATGTGTCCGCCAGGGGGTCGGCCGTTGGTCGGCACGGACGCCCGCTAGGGCGTGGCAGCTGCCGGGCTGGGCTTGCGGATACCGAACAGCGGCAGGGTGACGCCGCACAACGGGCCGATCAGCAGCGCGAAGGCGAGCGTGCCCACGCCGACGTTGCCGCCAAGCCACCAGCCGATCAGCAGCACGGTGCCTTCGATCGCGCTGCGCACGATCCAGATCGGCCAGCCGGTGCGGGCGTGCAGGCCGGTCATCAGGCCATCGCGCGGGCCGGGGCCGAAGCGTGCGCCGATGTACAGGCCGGTGGCCACCGCGACCATCAGCAGGCCGCAGATGAACATCGGGATCTGCCAGGCCAGGCCCTGCACCTGCGGCAGCAGCCACAGCCCGAACTGCGCGCTGGGGCCGATCAGCAGTACGTTGAGCACGGTGCCCAGACCGGGCTTCTGCCGGATCGGCCACCACAGCAGCAGCACCAGCGCGCCGATCACATTGGTGGCCACGCCGAAGGACAGCGGCGTCTGCAGCGCGATGCCCTGTGACAGCACATCCCAGGGCGCCACGCCGATCGCCGCGCGGATCATCACCGCCGCGCCGAAGCCATACAGGAACAGACCAAGCAGGAGTTGCAGCAGGCGCAGGGGCAGGGACGTGGGCATGTCGGCTTCACCGGAAGGGCCACTGACTGTAGGGGGCCCTTCGCATGGCCGACAGATACAGATGCGCGCGAATCTGCGCAGACACATTGCCGCGCGCGTCAGTCCCAGCCGGACAGCACCAGTTTGCCGATCACGCCGCCGCCTTCCAGCTGGCGATGTGCCTCGCGCAGGTTCGCTGCCGTGATCGAGCCCAGATGCGTATGCGCGGTCGTGCGCAGTTCGCCGGCGTCGATCAGACTGGCGGCCCGGCTCAGAATGCGGTGCTGTTCGATCATGTCGTCGGTCTGGAAGCGCGACCGGGCAAACATGAACTCCCAATGGATGCCGATACATTTGGCTTTGTAGGGATCGCCGATGCGCAATGGTCCGCGCGGCTCAACGATCAGCCCCACATGTCCCTGCGGGGCCAGCAGCTCGCCCAGCGCCTCCCAGTAGTGGTCGGTGTCGGCCAGGTTCAGCGCCACCTGCACCTGCGCGATGCCCAGTGCCTGCAGTTGCGCTGCCAGCGGCTGGCGATGATCGATCACGTGGTCGGCGCCCATCTGTACGCACCACGCGCGGGTCTGCTCGCGCGAGGCGGTGGCGATCACGCTGAAGCCGGCGTGGCGCGCGAGCTGGATCGCAATCGAACCGACGCCGCCGGCACCCCCGATGATCAACAGGTGCTGCCCGCGGTGGCGGCTGTCTTCAAAGTGCAGCGGCATGCGCTGGAACAGCAGTTCCCATGCGGTCAGCGTGGTCAGCGGCAACGCTGCAGCCTCGGCGAAATCCAGCGTGGTGGGTTTGCGCCCGACCAGGCGTTCGTCCACCCACTGGTATTGGGCATTGCAACCGGAGCGGGTGACATCGCCCGCGTAATACACCTCATCGCCGGGGGCGAACGCCGTGACCTCCGGGCCCACCGCCTCCACCACACCGGCCGCGTCATACCCCAGGATGCGCGCAGGATTCTCCTGCTGCGGGCGCGGCGCGCGCTGTTTGGTGTCGACCGGATTGACGGAAACAGCATGTATTCGTACCAGCAGGTCGCGTCCCTGCGGCACGCCCGGTGGCGCAATGCGCAGGTCCTGCAGCGCGGCGGGGTCTTCAATCGGCAGATACTGGGTCAATCCCACGGCTTTCATATCGGCTCCGGATACGGGGGAATCGCCCTCATCATACGGATCACGACGCTGCTGTTTTTGCGCTGAATCAAGGCGCAATCGCCATTTGAACCCTAACGTGAAAAATGTGTCGCTACGTCGCCTGAATTAGGCAAAACCCTTGTCATTGCTGGGTCTTGCGGAATTTCATCAACCTGTATAGGGTGCCACCAGCTGGACCCGGTAGAGGTCTGGCGGTCGTCTTCACATGTTACGGGACTGTTAACATCACCTTCACTCGCCTGAGCATAATGTTCGCGGCGGTGGCGTGCTGAATCGGCAGTCTGAAAACGACGCAGTAGTGCTGGCCCATGCCTCTACCGGTTTCATACCCCCGAAATAGGAGCTGTACTCAATGAACAAGAAGATCCTCACTGCCGCGCTGCTGGGCGGTCTGGCTTTCGCCCAGGCTGCATCGGCGCAGGATTTTGACGACCGCTGGTACCTGACCGGTTCGGCCGGCTTCAACTTCCAGGATAGCGACCGTCTGACCAACGACGCTCCGTTCGTTACCCTGGGCCTCGGTAAGTTCATCAGCCCCAACTGGTCGCTGGATGGCGAGCTGAACTACCAGAACCCGAACTTCGACGCCAACCAGGATCTGAACTGGAGCCAGTACGGCGCCTCGCTCGACCTGCGTCGCCACTTCATCCAGGAAGGCCGCGGCTGGAACCCGTACCTGCTGTTCGGCCTGGGCTACCAGAAGTCGGAAGAAGAGTACGCAGCGCTGAACACCAACGGTCCGCGTGAGCGCAAGGACGGCAACTTCGCCGCCAAGCTCGGCGTCGGTCTGCAGACCACCTTCGAAAAGCGCGTCGCCGTGCGTGCCGAAGTGGCCTACCGCGCTGACTTCGACGACCAGAGCATTGCTGCTCCGAGCGAAGACTGGTTCGGCGACGTGCTGGCTTCGGTCGGCGTCGTGATCCCGCTGGGCCCGGCCCCGGTTGCTGCCGTGCCGGCTCCGGCTCCGGTTGCGCCGAGCTGCGCCGATCTGGATGACGACGGTGACGGCGTCAACAACTGCGATGACAAGTGCCCGAACTCGCAGCCGGGTCAGACCATCGGTCCGGACGGTTGCCCGGTCCCGGTGTCGATCGATCTGAAGGGCGTGAACTTCGACTTCGATAAGTCGAACCTGCGTCCGGACGCGGTTGCGATCCTGAGCGAGGCTTCGGAAATCCTGAAGCGTTACCCGGATCTGCGCGTTGAAGTGGCCGGTCACACCGATTCCAAGGGTACCGACGCTTACAACCAGAAGCTGTCCGAGCGTCGTGCTACCTCGGTGTACAACTACCTGACCCAGAACGGCGTTGACGCTTCGCGTCTGGTCGGTCCGATCGGTTACGGCGAGAGCCGCCCGATTGCGCCGAACACCAACCCGGATGGTTCGGATAACCCGGAAGGTCGCGCCAAGAACCGTCGTACCGAGCTGAACGTCCAGAACTAATCCTTCTGGCAGTACAGTCTCAATAAGCAGGGCCCGGCATTGCCGGGCCCTGTTTTTTTTTGTCTTCTCTCACCTCGACACATAGGCCCTTCCGCGCGCGCCGTCGGGTCGAATCCTGAAAATCGACAATAAATCCAACAAGTTGCCGTATTCATTGAAGGTGGCGCTTGAAAGACGTTGTGGCGCTGTTAAACTCGCCGCGTCGACCCCTTCCTGGATGCATCCCATGCAGCGTTTTGCACTGGCCGCCGCGCTTGGCCTGGCCCTGGTTCCCACCGCCCACGCTGCCGTGGACTGTTCGGCACCTGCCAGCGCATCGCCGCTGCCGCTGCCGGCCACCGCGATCGCACCGGTGGCCGAAGAGCTGTACATCCGCAACGTCCAGTTGGGCATGCCTGCCGGCGTATTGACCTCCAGCTACGACCGCGAGCAGTCGCTGGACAGCGTGCTGCAGCGCCTGCGCATCGACGGCTGCCAGAACATCGCCAAGGCGATCCCCAGTGCACCGGTGATCAACCCGAACGATCCGGCCGCCTACAAGCCGCAGACCGAGTTCGACAACACGCCGTGGCGCTTTGACATGAGCCAGAACGGCAAGCGCATGACCGCCGAAGAATTCGACGCCTGGATGAAGGCGCGCGGTGTGCGCGTGGTCAAGGCGCGCCCGGTACCGGCTGCCGTGCCGGCCGCCACCACCGAAGCACCGGCTGAGACCAAGCCGGCGGACAAGAAGTAAGCCGCCTGAGCGGAGCACGATGACGACACGCCGGCCACCCGCCGCGAACGCGTCCCGACCACGCCGCCCCGAGCGGCGTGCGAGCCCCGCAACAGGCACCCGCAACGCCGCCTCCAGCCCCCCCGCGGGCGCACCGCGGCATGGTCTGGCGCGCGTGCTGTCCAAAGCCGGGCTGTGCTCGCGCACCGAAGCCGCACGCTGGATCGCCGATGGCCGGGTGACGGTCGACGGCCGTGTCATCAACAACCCCGAATTTCCGATCATCGACGGGCGCCATCACGTGCGCGTGGATGGTCAGCCGCTGGATGCGCCCAAGCGCGTGCACCTGATGCTCAACAAGCCGCGTGGCCTGGTCACCACCGCGCAGGACGAGCGCGGTCGCGATACCGTTTACCGCTGCTTCGATGCTGCCGGCCTGCCGTGGATCGCGCCGGTCGGGCGCCTGGACAAGGCCAGCGAAGGGCTGCTGCTCTTCAGCAATGATCCGCAATGGGCCGCGCGCCTGACCGATCCGGCCACCGGCCCGGACAAGACCTATCACGTCCAGATCGATGCCATCCCCGATGCGGCGCAGCTGCAGGCGTTGTGCGCGGGGATCGAGGACGAAGGCGAGCTGCTGCGGGCGCGGCGCGCCACGCTGCTGCGCAGCGGCGACAAGACCGCCTGGCTGGAAGTGGTGCTGGAGGAAGGCCGCAACCGGCATATCCGCCGCCTGCTCGCCGCATTCGACATCAACGTGCTGCGCCTGGTGCGCGTGGCGATCGGCCAGCTGCCGCTGGGCGAGCTGGGCAAGGGCGCCTGGCGCGAGCTCAGCCAACACGATCTGGATCTGCTTCATGCCGTGGCCGACAGCGCCGCGGCCACACCGTGACCTTGTGGCCTGCCGGCATGTGGCAGGCCAATCGACCCGGGCAATGGATGGCCTTCGAAGGGACGTTCCGTTCAACACCGGGAGTAAGACCATGCACGTCAGTACCCTCAACCGTTCCCTGTTCCGCGGCGCCTGCCTGCTGTTGCCGGCCGCGCTGCTGACCGCCTGTGGCGGCCACAAGCAGATCGCCAAACAGGATCCGCCGGTGACCGACAAGGTGGTGGAGATCAGGATCCCCGAACTGGATGGCCGCGGCAGCTACCGCTTCCTGATGAGCGATGGCGACAAGCGCATGAGCGCTGATGAGTTCGATGCCTGGATGAAGGCCAACGGTATCCGGGTGGCCAAGGGCAATGGCCAGGATGGTCCGGTTGCGGCACCGGTGGTGGTGGCCAGCAAGGAAGAGGCCAAGGACAAGAAGAAAAAGAAGAAGTAACCCCGCCGCGCGCGTCGCACCGACGGTAGAGCCGACCGTTGGTCGGCTGAGGCACGCAAGGCGTGCCCCCGCATCCGCTATCCACACCCCCACGACGGTAGAGCCGACCGTTGGTCGGCTGAGGCACGCAAGACGTGCCCCGTATCGGCTGTTCATGACCTGCGACGAGAGGCAGCCGACCAACGGTCGGCTCTACCTCCGTGACGCGCGGGTGCGACGGCCGTGCCGACCGTGGGGCGGCTGGGGCCCTCAGGCCTTGATCACGCCCAGCTCGACGCCGATCCGGGTGAAGGCATCGATGGCGCGGTCCAGGTGCGCACGCGTGTGCGCGGCGCTGATCTGGGTGCGGATGCGGGCCTGGCCCTTGGGCACCACCGGGAAGAAGAAGCCGATCGCGTAGATGCCTTCCTCGAGCAGGCGCTCGGCGAACTTCTGCGCCAGCGGCGCGTCGTACAGCATCACCGGGCTGATCGGATGCACGCCCGGCTTCACATCGAAGCCCGCCGCGGTCATCTTCTCGCGGAAGTAGGCGGTGTTCTGCGCCAGGGTATCGCGCAGGTCATCGGCGGCGGCCAGCATCTCGAAGGCCTTGATGCCGGCGGCGACCACGTGCGGCGGCAGCGAGTTGGAGAACAGGTACGGGCGCGAGCGCTGGCGCAGCAGTTCGATCACTTCGGCGCTGGCGCAGGTGAAACCGCCCAGTGCGCCGCCCATGGCCTTGCCCAGGGTGCCGGTGATGATGTCGATCTTCTCCAGCACGCCCTTGACCTCGGCCGAGCCGCGGCCCGTGGCGCCGAGGAAGCCGGTGGCATGGCATTCGTCGATGTGGACCAGCGCGTTGTACTTCTTCGCCAGCGCGGTGATCTCATCCAGCGGGGCGATGAAGCCGTCCATCGAGAACACGCCGTCGGTGGTGATCAGCTTGGTCTTGCAGCCGGCCGCATCGGCGGCCTGCAGCTGGGCTTCCAGATCGGCCATGTCGCAGTTGGCGTAGCGGAAACGCTTGGCCTTGCACAGGCGCACGCCATCGATGATCGAGGCATGGTTGAGCGCGTCGGAAATGATCGCGTCGTGCTCGCCCAGCAGCGGCTCGAACAGCCCACCGTTGGCGTCGAAGCAGGCCGCGTACAGGATGGTGTCCTGCTTGCCGAAGAAATCGGCGATCTGCTTTTCCAGCTGCTTGTGCAGGTCCTGGGTGCCGCAGATGAAGCGCACCGAGGCCATGCCGAAGCCGTGGGTATCCAGCGCATCCTTGGCGGCCTGGATCAGGTCGGGGTGGTCGGCCAGGCCCAGGTAGTTGTTGGCGCAGAAGTTCAGCACCGTACGTCCGTCGTCCAAGGTGATCTCGGCCGACTGCGGGCTGGTGATGATGCGTTCGGACTTGAACAGGCCCTGGGCGCGGATCGCTTCCAGTTCTTCAACGTAGTGCTGGGTCAGCGAGGCGGTGGTGGCGTCGGTCATGGCAGGCAGTCTTCGGCACGGGAAACCCGGGATTTTACCTGTCGGCGCCGGGCCCGGGGGCGCAGGCGGGGTCTGGCCGGGCCGGCGGTGGGCGAAACGGTTGCACACGTGATTGTTGCATCGCAATATCAATCAGGTTAAAAAACCGTAAACCCCGCTGCACTGCCCACCCCACGTCTGGAGAGACCCCGCATGAACCACGCCACGCGCTGTACCGCCGCCGCTGTGCTATGCGCCGCCCTGCTTGCCCCGTTTGCCGCCAGCGCCCAGGACGAGGCCGAATCGCCGTTCAGCTGGAACGTCACCGCCGTATCGGACTACGTGTTCCGTGGTGTATCCCAGACCGATGAGGATCCGACCCTGCAGGCCGGCTTCACCTATACCTCCCCGGTCGGCCTGTATGCGGGCGTGTGGGGCTCGGGCGTGGACTTCGGGCCGGGCGACCCGAGCACGGAGATCGACTACCTGATCGGCTACGGGGTGGATGTCACCGACGGCGTCAATTTCGACGTGCTGCTCAACCGCTACACCTATCCGGGCGCCAGCGAGCTGAACTACAACGAGCTGATCACCACCACCACCTTCGCCGAGCAGTACAAGCTGACGGTGGCCTACACCGACGACCTGTCCGGGTCCGATACCAAGAGCTGGTATTACGCGGTGGGCGGCGAGTGGGGCCTGCCCAATGATTTCACCCTGAGCGCGAACGTGGGCCGTACCTCGCTCGAGACCGATTTCGGCAAGGACTACACCGACTTCAACGTCGGCGTGAGCCGCCAGTTCGGCCTGTTCAACCTGGGCCTGGGGTACCACGGTACCGACGGCGCTGGTCGCGACAACAACGGCAAGCTGGCGGACAACCGCGTGGTGTTCACCGTAGCCGTGGGCAAATGACCTGACGCTGCGATGGACATGAAAAAGGCGCCGCAAGGCGCCTTTTTCGTTTGCCGAGGCGCGCACCGACCAACGGTCGGTACCTACCGGGGCCATGCCACCGCCGAGGCCCGAACCGACCATGCCTGGTAGGTCACGACCGTTGGTCGTGACACCGACCGGCGCGCCAACGGCGCGATGCCTCAGTTCCAGCTCAGCACGACCTTGCCGGCCTTGCCCTGTTCCATCAGATCAAAGCCCTTCTGGAAATCATCGATCGGCAGCTGGTGGGTCATCACCTTGCCGAGCGGGAAACCGGACAGCACCAGCTGGGTCATCTTGTACCAGGTCTCGTACATCTTGCGGCCGTAGATGCCCTGCACGGTCAGGCCCTTGAAGATGATCTTGTCCCAGTCGCAGCCGGCGCCCTTGGGCATGATGCCGAGCATGGCGATCTTGCCGCCGTGGTACATGCAGTCGAGCATGTCGTTGAACGCGCGCGGATTGCCGCTCATTTCCAGGCCCACGTCGAAGCCCTCCATGTGCAGTTCCTTCATCACGTCCTTGAGCGAGGTGTTGGACACGTTCACCACGCGGGTGGCGCCCATGTCGGCGGCCAGCTTCAGGCGGAAATCATTGACGTCGGTGACCACCACGTTGCGCGCACCGATGTGCTTGCAGATGCCGGCGGCGATGATGCCGATCGGGCCGGCACCGGTGATCAGCACGTCCTCGCCGATCACGTTGAACTCCAGCGCGCAGTGCGCGGCGTTGCCGTACGGATCGAAGAAGGCGGCCAGCTCGGAGGGGATCTGATCCGGGATCGGCCACAGGTTGCTGGCCGGCATCACCATGTATTCGGCGAAGGCGCCGTTGACGTTGACGCCGATGCCCACGGTGTTCGGGCACAGGTGCTGGCGGCCACCGCGGCAATTGCGGCAATGGCCGCAGACGATATGGCCTTCGGCCGAGACGCGCTGGCCGATTTCATAGCCGGTCACGCCCGGGCCGATCTCGGCGATGCGGCCGACGAATTCGTGGCCGATGGTCAGGCCGGGCTTGATCGTGCGCTGGCTCCATTCGTCCCACAGGTAGATGTGCAGGTCGGTACCGCAGATGGCGGTCTTTTCCAGCTTGATCAGGACCTGGTTCGGGCCGGGTGTGGGGACCGGAACTTCTTCCAGCCAGATGCCCTTGGCGGCTTCGCGTTTGACCAGGGCCTTCATTGTTTGCTGCGCCATCGGGGTGGAACTCGTCTGGGGGAAAACGCGGATTATAGAGCCGCTGGCGGTTTTCCCATGTTGCAGCGCGGGTGGGCTGGGAGGTGGCCATGCCCCTCATTGCCGCACTGCGTGCGGCCAGCCGACCATGGGTCGGCTCTACCGGGCTTCGGGACGGCGCAGCGGCTGGGCTAGAATCGGCGGTTCTTTCACCAGGGGCTGCTCTATGCGCTCGAACCTGCTCGCTTTCTCCGTCGTCGCCAGCCTTGGGCTGGTCCAGGTCGCCCATGCCGCAGAAGGCATGTGGGTGCCGCAGCAGCTGCCGGAAATCGCCGGCCCGCTCAAGCAGGCCGGCCTGAAGCTGTCCCCGGAGCAGATCTCCAACCTGACCGGCGACCCGATGGGCGCGGTGGTGGCGCTGGGTGGCTGCACCGCCAGCTTCGTCTCTCCGCAGGGCCTGGTGGTCACCAACCACCACTGTGCCTACGGTGCGATCCAGCTGAATTCGACGGCCGAAAAGAACCTGATCAAGGACGGCTTCAACGCGCCGACCCTGAAGGATGAGCTGAGTGCCGGCCCCAACGCCCGCGTGTTCGTGCTGGACCAGATCACCGACGTGACCGACCAGGCCAAGGCCGCGATCGCCGCCGCCGGCAAGAACCCGCTGGCCCGTACCCGCGCGCTGGATGCCTTCGACAAGGCCCAGACCGCTGCGTGTGAAGCCGATGCCGGCTTCCGCTGCCGCCTGTACAGCTTCTCCGGCGGCAACACCTACCGTCTGTTCCGCAACATGGAAATCAAGGACGTGCGCCTGGTTTACGCGCCTCCGGGCAGCGTCGGCAAGTTCGGTGGCGACATCGACAACTGGATGTGGCCGCGCCACACCGGCGATTTCTCGTTCTACCGCGCCTACGTGGGCAAGGACGGCAAGCCGGCCGCCTTCTCGGCCGACAACGTGCCCTACCAGCCCAAGCACTTCCTGAAGTTCGCCGACCAGCCGCTGGGTGCCGACGACTTCGTGATGGTGGCCGGCTACCCGGGCCGCACCAACCGCTACGCGCTGGCCGGCGAGTTCAATGAAACCGCCAGCTGGACCTACCCGACCATCGCGCGCCACTACAACGCGGTGCTGAAGATGATCGACGAGGCTGGCAAGGCCGACCCGGACGTCAAGGTGAAGTACGCGGCCACCGCGGCCAGCATGAACAACGTGGCCAAGAACTACGCCGGTCAGCTGGAAGGCTTCAAGCGCATCGACGCGGCCGGCCAGAAGCAGGCCGAAGAAGCCGCCGTGCTGGCCTGGTTGAAGAAGCGTGGCGCCGCCGGCAAGCCGGCCCTGGCGGCACATGCGCAGCTGATCCAGCACCTGGATACCAGCAAGGCCACGCGTGAGCGCGACCTGTTCGTCAGCCAGTTCAACAGCACCTCGGCCGTGGGCTCGGCGATCACCCTGTACCGCCTCTCGATCGAGCGCAGCAAGGCCGATGCCGAGCGTGAAGTCGGCTATCAGGAACGCGATCTTCCCTCCATCGAAGGCGGCCTGAAGCAGATGGACCGCCGTTACGTGCCGCGCATGGACCAGCAGCTGCAGACCTACTGGCTGAGCCAGTACGTGGCCCTGCCGGCCGCGCAGCGCACCAACGAGGTGCTCAACCAGTGGCTGGCAGGCAGCGATGCGGCCGCCGTGCAGGCTCTGGTTGGCAAGCTCTCGGGCACCAAGCTGGGCAGCCTGGATGAGCGCCTGACGTGGTTCAAGGCCGACCGTGCGGCGTTCGAGGCCAGCACCGATCCGGCCATCCAGTACGCGGTGGCGGTGATGCCGGCGCTGCTCAAGCAGGAAGAGCAGAAGAAGACCCGCGAAGGCGAGTCGCTGGTGTCGCGCCCGCTGTATCTGCAGGCCGTGGCCGACTACAAGAAGAGCAAGGGCGAGTTCGTCTATCCGGACGCCAACCTGTCGCTGCGCATCACCTTCGGCAACGTCATGGGCTACGGCAAGGATGGCGTGAACTACACCCCGTTCACCACCCTGGAAGGCGTGGCGGCCAAGGAAACCGGCGAAGATCCGTTTGATTCGCCGAAGGCGCTGCTCGATGCGGTCAAGGCCAAGCGTTACGGCGGCCTGGAAGACAAGCGCATCGGCTCGGTGCCGGTGAACTTCCTGTCCAACCTGGACATCACCGGCGGCAACTCCGGTTCGCCGGTGCTGGACGCCAACGGCAAGCTGGTCGGCCTGGCCTTCGATGGCAACTGGGAGTCGGTGAGTTCGAACTGGGTGTTCGATCCGGTGATGACCCGCATGATCGCGGTCGACAGCCGTTACATGCAGTGGATCATGCAGGAAGTGGCGCCGGCGCCGCAGCTGCTGAAAGAACTGAACCTCAGCAAGTAAGCCGCCCCGTCGGTTTCCAGAACCCCGCAGCGACATCTGCGGGGTTTTTTTATGGTCCGCTATACCTCCAACGCGAGGCGTCTTGTTTTTCCCTGAAGGAGCGCGCCGGGCAGGGCTGGGTTCACGGCGCGTCCTGCCAGAGGCTACCCGGCCTCAGCCTGCGCGGGGCCGTCAGGCGCCACGCTTTACGAGCCATCCGCCACCAAGCCGCCGAGCAAGCAGATCACGTGCACCAAACAGCCGCACAGCTTCACAGCCGCGACCGGGTATCATCCCTGTTCCGCGTGCTTTCACAGGATGTGAACGAAGCGCCGGAACCTCCTCCCCCAAGGACCCCTTGTCCGCATGCGCATCCTGCTTGCCCGTCACGGCGAAACGCCGTGGAATGCCGAAGGCCGCTACCAAGGCCAGATCGATATCCCGTTGTCGCCGATCGGCGAAGCCCAGGCCAAGGCACTGGGGGAACGTCTGAAGTCCGTCGACATCACCCGCGCCGTTGCCTCACCGCTCTCGCGTGCCCAGCTCACCGCCCAGCTCGCCCTGGGTGCAGACCGTGCCCCGATGCTGCAGACCGAGCCGGACCTGCAGGAAATCGCCCACGGCGAATGGGAAGGCCTGCTGGCCAGCGAAATCCACGACAAGGATCCCTCCCGCCTGCGCGCCTGGCGCGAAGAGCCCGATACCGTCCTGATGCCCGGCGGCGAATCGCTGCGCCTGGTGCTCGAACGCAGCTGGCGTGGCCTGGCCCGTGCCGCTGAAGGCCTGGGCGAGCACGACACCCTGCTGGTGGTCGCCCATGACGCCGTCAACCGCGTGATCCTGTGCCGCATCCTCGGCCTGCCGATCTCGCGCCTGTGGACCTTCCGCCAGGCACCGACCACGCTGAACCTGCTCGAAGGCCCCGACCTCGATCAGCTTGAAGTCGTCCGCCTCAACGACTGCGCGCACCACACGCCGTTCTTCGGCGAAGCCAAGCACCGCGCGCTGTAACGCACTGCGTCCCATCCTGCCGTCCGCCCCAACGATTCCGATCCAACGACCATGACCACCACCGCCCGCCCGCAGACCCTCTCCGATTGGCTCAGCTACATCGAGCAGCAGCACCCCGCCACCATCGACATGGGGCTGGACCGGGTGCGTACCGTGGCGCAGGCGATGGGGCTGGGCGTGCCGGCCGAGCGCAGCATCGTGGTCGGTGGCACCAACGGCAAAGGCTCCACCGTGGCCTTCATCGAGGCCATCGCGCGCGCTGCCGGCTGGAAGGTCGGTGCGTACACCTCGCCGCACCTGCTGCGCTACAACGAGCGCGTGCGCATCGATGGCCAGGACGCTACCGATGACGCCCTGATGGCGGCCTTCAACGCGATCGAAGACGCGCGTGGCGACACCACGCTGACCTACTTCGAATACGGCACGTTGGCCGCCCTGCAGCTGTTTGCGCAGGCGGGCCTGGATCTGGCCGTGCTTGAGGTCGGCCTTGGCGGCCGTCTGGATGCGGTCAACATCGTCGATGGCGACGTGGCGGTGATCACCACCGTCGACATCGACCACAGCGACTGGCTGGGCGAGGACCGCGAAGCGATCGGGACCGAGAAGGCCGGCATCATCCGTGGGTGGAAGCCGGTCATCCTCGGCGAAATCGATCCGCCCTCGAGTGTGCTCGCGCGTGCCTATCTGGTGGGTGCCAACGCCATCCGTGGTGGCAGCGATTTCTTCGCCGATGCCATCGATGGCGAGCGCTGGCGCTGGCGCGATGTCGGCTTCCGTATCGAACTGCCGCACCCGACGCTGCGCGGGCCCATCCAGCGCGCCAATGCCGCGACGGCGATCGCCGCGCTGCGTGCGCTGGATCGCCCGCTGCCGCGCACCGCCTTCATCGAAGGCGTTGCCGCCGCGCGTATCCGTGGCCGCCTGCAGGCCTTTGATCGTGACGGCGTGGAGGTGCTGGTCGATGTCGGTCACAACCCGCAGGCCGCGCGCGAACTGGCCACCGCGCTGAAGGCCAGTCGCGTCACCGGCGACACCATCGCGGTGTTTGCCGCCCTGCAGGACAAGGATGCCGCCGGGGTGGTCGAGGCCTTGGCCGATCAGGTCCAGCAGTGGCACCTGGCCGGGCTGGAGGGGGCACGTGCGCAGAGCGCCGAGGAACTGCGGGCACGCCTGGCCGGTACGGCTGCGGCCGGCGCGACACCGCACGCCACCGTCGTGGACGCCCTGCAGCATGCCGTGGCGCAGGCCAAGGCCGGCGATCGCGTGCTGGTGTTCGGCTCCTTCCACACCGCCGCGCAGGCGCTGCAGACCCTCGAACCCGGCGCCTGAGGGGGCTTTGCAGCGCCGTTCAGCCGCATCAGCCGCCGCACACGCGCGCACCCGTATAATTGCCGTGGCATTCCGCCGCGCCGCCTGCCTGCCTTCACGTGGATACTCCTCTGAAACAGCGACTGATTGGTGCCATCGTCCTGGTGGCGTTGGCCGTGATTTTCCTGCCCATGCTGGTCAAGGGTCCCGCACCTGACAGTGGTGTCGCCAACGTGCCGATCAGTGCACCGGCCGCGCCGTCGGATGGCCAGTTCGAAACCCGCGAGCTGCCGCTGGTCGCCCCCACCGGTGGCGCCACCGGCCTGCAGAGCGGGGCATCCACGACCCAGCCGCTGGCCGACAGCGCTGCGCTCGCCGCCGATCCGGCGCCGGCAGACACCTCGCCGGCCGTCGCCGCCGGCAACTACGCCGTCAGCTTCGGTGCCTATGCCACCGAAGCCGATGCCGACCGCGTCATCGCTTCGTTGAAGAGCGCCCAGCTCGCCGGCTTCCGCGAGCCGGCCACGATCAACGGTCGTCAGGCCTGGCGCGTGCGCGTCGGTCCCTACGCCGATCGCGCGCTGGCCGAAGCCGGCCGCCTGCAGGCGGTGAAGGTGCGCAATGACGTCAAGGCCGAGGTCATCACCCTGGATGCCCGCGCCGATACCGCGGTTGCCGCCACGCCGGCCGGCCCTGCACCGGCCCCGTCGGCGGCTCCGGCCGCCTCCAGTGCTGCCGCCGCGCCGGCGGGCAATACCGTGAAAACCGAATCCCTGCCGGCCGAGCCGGTCGCGGCCGCCAAGCCCGAACCGAAGCCGGCCGCGCCCAAGCCCGAGCCCAAGCCGGCCCCGGCGCCCAAGCCCGAGACTGCCGTCGCGGCACCGGCTGCTCCGGCGGCCCCGGCCGCCAGCAGCGTCGGTTTCGCCGTGCAGCTCGGTGCCTTCGGCCAGGCGGCCGAGGCCAACGCGCTGCGCGACAAAGTCCGCGCCGCCGGCTTCAGCGCCTTCGTGGAGCAGGTCCGTACCGACAAGGGCACCCTCAACCGGGTCCGCGTCGGGCCGGTCGCCAACCGCGCCGATGCCGAGAACCTCAAGGCCCAGGTGGCCGCCAAGGTCGGCGTGGCCGGCATGGTCCGCCCGCACCCCTGATGCCTGAGCTGCGCCGCCCCGCACCCGCTGGACGGCGCCTACCGCGCGGCCTGCCGGCATGATCGACATCGTCCTGCTGGTCCTGATCGGGGCCTCCGTCCTGCTTGGCCTGATGCGCGGCTTCGTCGGCATCGTGGTCAGCACGCTGTCCTGGCTGCTGGCCGGCTGGGCCGCGTTCCTGTTCGGCAATGACGCAGCCCATTGGTGGGCGGCGCCGCTGGAACCGGGCACCGGCCATTACGTTGCCGGCTACCTGGGGGTGTTCCTGATCGTCATGATCGCCGTCGGCCTGATCGGCATGCTGATCAAGGCGGCCGTGAAAGTGACCTGCCTGACCGGTGCCGACCGCCTGCTGGGCGGTGCATTGGGCCTGGTCCGCGGCGCCTTCCTGGGCTGCGTGCTGCTGATGCTGGCCGCCTTCACGCCGCTGCCGCAGGAGCCGGCCTGGCAGACCTCGCAGGTGCGGCCGCTGCTGCAACCCGGGGTGCGCTGGATGCAGGCGCAGCTGCCCGAGATGGCGTTGCCGGAGGTGAATCTGCCGCAACTGCCGACGATGGATTTGGGCAAGCCGCTCGCGACAGGCGATAATGGCGTCCTTGGCGAAGTAGTGGCAGGGCGCGGATGGCCGCGTCCCGTTGACGAGGGGAGGGAGACGGCACCTGCCGACGCTGCGGCGCGCGGGCCGACTTCCACACTGCCAGTCAATATCGAGCCGGCGCATCCGCGTCCGGACGACACCGCTCCGGCACGGAACGGTACCTCCGGCCAGGCACGGCCACCTTCACTGTAGATGGGCGCAGCCCAGCGGAGAATTCGCACCATGTGTGGCATCGTCGGAATCGTCGGCAACCAGAACGTCGCCGGGCAGTTGTATGACGGCCTGACCGTCCTCCAGCATCGTGGCCAGGACGCGGCCGGCATCGCCACCGCCGACGGCACCCGCCTGCGCGTGCAGAAGGCCAATGGCCTGGTGCGCGATGTGTTCGATGCCAAGCGGATGTCCACGCTGGAAGGCCGCGTCGGCATCGCGCATGTGCGCTATCCCACCGCCGGTTCGGAAGGCATGGACGAGGCGCAGCCGTTCTACGTGAACTCGCCGTACGGCATCGCGCTGGCCCACAACGGCAACCTGATCAATACCGAAGCCCTGCGCCAGCAGGTGTTCGAGCAGGACCGCCGCAACGTCAACACCGACTCGGACAGCGAAGTGCTGTTGAACGTGTTCGCGTTCGAACTGGACGCACAGCGCCAGCTGACCCCGGAAGCGGCGATCCGCGCCGTGGCCGCCGTGCACCGCCGCGTCAAGGGTGGCTATGCGGTGATCAGCGTGGTGCTGGGCCTGGGCCTGGTGGCCTTCCGTGATCCGCACGGCATCCGCCCGCTGGTGCTCGGCAAGCGTGCCCACGCCGAAGGCGACGAATACATCGTGGCCTCCGAATCGGCCGCACTGGACGTGCTCGGCTTCCAGCGCGTGCGCGATGTGCGCCCGGGCGAAGCGCTGGTCATCACCGCGCGTGGCGAGCTGTTCTCCGAAGTCTGCGCCGAACCGGTCGAGCACAGCCCGTGCATCTTCGAATACGTGTACTTCGCCCGCCCGGATTCGATGATCGACAACGTCTCGGTGCACAAGGCGCGCATGCGCATGGGCATCAAGCTGGGCGAGAAGATCCTGCGCCTGCGCCCGGATCACGACATCGACACCATCATCCCGATCCCGGATACCTCGCGCGATGCCGCGCTGGAGATCTCCAACACGCTCGGGGTGAAGTACCGCGAAGGCTTCATCAAGAACCGCTACATCGGCCGCACCTTCATCATGCCGGGCCAGGGTGAGCGGGTGAAGTCGGTGCGCCGCAAGCTCAACCCGATCCACCTGGAGTTCCGCAACCGCGTGGTGCTGCTGGTCGATGATTCGATCGTGCGCGGCACCACCAGCCAGCAGATCGTGCAGATGGCGCGCGACGCCGGTGCCCGCAAGGTCTACCTGGCCAGCGCCGCGCCGCCGGTGCGTTACCCCAACATCTACGGCATCGACATGCCGGCCGCCGAAGAACTGGTCGCGCACAACCGCAGCATCGAAGAAATCGAGAAGCACCTGGGCTGCGACTGGCTGATCTACCAGGACATCGAGGACATGGAAGCGGCGGTGAGCGAAGGCAACCCGGAGCTGAAGTCGTTCGATTCCTCGTGCTTCAACGGCGTCTACCCGACCGGGATCGAGCCGGGCTATTTCGAGCGCATCCAGCAGCTGCGTTCGGACGATGCCAAGCACAAGCGTCGCGCCTGAGGGCAGGGCATGAGTGACGTGTTGGACAGCGCGGCCGGCGATCTGCTGCAGGCCGCGCAGCAGTGCCTGGCCGAGCCGGATCCGTTGCGCAAGGTCGCGTTGACCCAGCACTACGCCGTGCAGTTCCGTGCCGGTCGCCTGAAGGCACCGGCCGATGCGCCGGCGCCGGAGCCGATCCGGATGCCGGGCCGCCCGGCCCGGCCCACACTCGTCCACCCGCGGGATCTGCCGCGTCGTGGCCTGGGCAGCGTGGAAGGGCGCGCGGCGTTCGTGCACGCCATCGCGCATATCGAACTCAATGCGATCGACCTGGCCTGGGATGCGGTCTACCGTTTCCGCGGCCTGCCGGGCTCCTTCCATGCCGACTGGGTCAGCGTGGCCGATGACGAATCGCGCCACTTCATGCTGCTGCACGATCGGCTGCAGGCCAACGGCTATGCCTACGGCGATTTCGACGCGCACAACGGCCTGTGGGAAATGTGCGAGAAGACCGCGCATGACGGGCTCGCGCGCATGGCGCTGGTGCCGCGTGTGCTGGAAGCGCGCGGGCTGGATGTCACCCCGGGCATGATCGTGAAGCTGCGCGCCGGAGGCGACCATGCCACCGCCGATGTGCTGGAGATCATCCTGCGCGAAGAGGTGGCGCATGTGGCCGCTGGTTCGCGATGGTACCGCTGGTACTGCACGCGCGAGAACGTCGAGCCACGCCCGCGGTTCATGGCATTGCTGCGCGAGTACGCCGGCGGCTTCCTGTATGGCCCGTTCAACCTGGAAGCCAGGCTGCTCGCCGGCTTCGACGAAGAAGAACTGGCCGAGCTGATCGAACAGACCGAACTGCGCGGTCAGGTGTTGGCCAGCACCACGCGCTGACCGTTTTCGGTCGGCCGGTTGACGTAGAACAGCCCTGGCCCCGGCCGATACGGCAGTTCCCGCGCGCCTTCATCGGCGGCATAGAGCAGGGCAGTGTCGCCCAGGGCATCGAAGTTCCAGTGCGCGGACTGCATCAGGTAATGCTGGCGAAGCGTGCGTTCCTGCGCGGCATCCAGCGGATGGCCGGCCAGCAACCGGGCCGCGATGGGCTGCAGTGCCGCGGGCAGTGCGAGTGCGGGCAACGCGTCCGGTGAGGTTGTCCAGGCGACACCTGCCGCGGCCGCACGCTGGTGCAGCAGCCGCAGCGCGATGAACTGGTAACGCGCATCGATCTCGCGGCGCAGCACCACCGCCGCGTACGCCCGCAGGGTGAATTGCGGCAGGACGCTGCGGCTGCCGGCGACCCGCTGCTGCTGCCAGTGGTGCCAGACATCCACCCAGATCGCGTCATCCCCCAGCCCCAGTGCGCGCTGCCAGCGCCGACACGTCGCCTGTGCGGCGCGGTAGACCGTGCTCGCGCGCAGCAGCGCCAGCGGCGGTACATCGCCTGCGGCCAGTCCGGTGCCACGCAGCAGCTGTCCCTCCGGCCGGCTCAGCAGCTTGGGTCCTTCGATGCGCTGGTCGTAGCCGCCGCCGATGTTGGCGTGCACGCCTGGCAACGCGATCTCTTCATGTTCGGGCGCCACGCTGGTCAGCGCGAAATGCTCGCGGTGCTCATCGCGCGCGACCAGCTGCACTACCTTGTCCGCGCAGCCGGCGGGCAGGGCGACCACCGGCATCTCATCGCCATGCTGGCGGCCGATCGCCACCACGGTATCGAGCAGGCCGACGAAGCGCACCGGCCGCACCGTGTCTGGAAATCCCGGCGCCAATGACCAGCCCGAGCGCACCAGTTGCTCGCGCAGCCACGCGGCGGCACCGGGTGCGTTGAGCACGTTCACCGCGTCGCGCGCGCTGGCCGCGCCACGCGAATAGCCGAACAGATCCATCCGCACGCTGCCGAGTACGTGGCCAGGGTGCGCACGGGCGAGCTGGCGCAGCGCGTCGGGCAGCAGCTGCTCCAGCGCCCGGCGTCGCTTCGCGCGGACACCGGTGCGACCGATGCCGAACGCCAGCCCCAACAGGTCGTCGTCTTCACCGGTGCGCGTGCCCACGCCCTCGATATAGAGCGACAGCGCGAGCGTGTTGCCTGCGGGCGGCATCTGCCGATGGTCCGGATACAGCGCATGCAGCCGCGCGATATTGGTCAGGCCGTTGCTGTAGCTGCTGGTCAAGCGGCTCTGGTACGGGGAGGCATCATCGGCGACCACGGCCGGTGGGCGCGGTGTGGGCGTCGTGGCGCCTGCCGGGCGTGAGGCGCGCTGCAGGTTGTCAGCGTTGTTGCGGGTGCCGTCGAAGAACAGACCGATGTGCAGGGACACCGTCGGCGCCGTCGTCGGTTGGGTAGCTGCCACCACCATATCGTCCCTGCTCCCCGAGGATGCCCGGCTAAGGTAGCGCGGAAGCCCCGCGCCGGAACAGCACGGCAGGCCAGGCCGCTGCCGGCGTCAGGTCGCCAGCGAATCCAGTGTCCAGCCGTCCGGTGTGACGCGCAACACCGAGCCCTGTTCGTACCAGTCGCCCAGCACGATGCGGGTGCAGTCGCGGCCACCGGCCTGCAGCGCGTGGATGGCCGGGCGGTGGGTGTGGCCGTGGATCATCGTGTCCACGCCGTAGCGGCCGAAGGTGGCATCCACTTCCGCCGGCGCGACATCGGTGACGGTCTCGAACTGGGCACGGTCACCCTGCTTCATTTCCGACTGGCGTGCCTGGCTGGCATCGCGCGCCTTCTGTGCGAAGGCGATGCGCGCGGCCAGCGGCTGCGACAGGAACTGCGCCTGGAACACCGGGTCGCGGGTCTGCGTGCGGAACTGCTGGTAGGCGATATCGTCGGTGCACAGCAGGTCGCCGTGCTGCAGCAGCACCGGGCGGCCATACAGATCAATCACGCTCGGGTCGGGCAGGATCGTGAACCCTGCGCGGCGCGCGTAGTCCTCGCCGACCAGGAAATCGCGGTTGCCGCGGATGAAGTACACCGGCACGCCGGCATCGGCCACGGCATGCAGCGCGACGGCCACCGCATCGGCGGCCGGGGAGGGCGTGTCATCGCCGATCCAGGCTTCGAACAGATCGCCCAGGATGTACAGGGCCTCGGCCTGCATCGCTTCATCGCGCAGGAAGGCCAGGAACAGGTCGGTGATGGCTGGACGACTCGGGTCCAGGTGCAGATCGGAGATGAACAGCGTGGTCATGGACCCATTGTAAAACGGGATCACGGGGCGAGGCAGCGCGACAGGTGAACTGCCCTTGTCGAGTCGAAAGGGGGCGCGGCGATCCTGGCTACAACGGCAGCCATTGCAGGCTGGCGGCGGCCAGCAGTGCGGCGATGCCGGTCGCGGCCAGCACATCGCTGGGGTAGTGCAGGCCCAGCACCACCCGCGACAGGCCGATCAGCACGGTGAACGGCACCAGCAACGGGGCCAGCCACGGGTAGTAGGCCAGTGCCACGATCGTGAAGGACACCGCGTGCAGAGTGTGCCCGGACGGGAAACTGAACTCGTCCAGCGGCGCCACCCAGGCGCGGATGCGCAGGTCGGCGGCAAATGGCCGCGGGCGGCGCGTCCAGCGCTTGAGGCCCTTGTACAGCAGCAGTGCCATCAAGCCGGTGGCGGCCATGTGCAACGAAGCACGCAGGCCATCCAGGCCGTCCAGCAGCACCAGCGCGCCCATCAGCGCGTACCAGAACGCGCCATCGCCCAGGCGGCTGATCACCGCGAAGGCATGGCGGATCCGGCGGTGCCGACAGTAGTGGTTGGCGCGGCGGCACCAGCGGGTTTCGCGCCCGCGCAGGGCATCAAGCGGCGTGGTCGGCATGCGGCCTCCGGGCCTGGGCCAGTTCAGCCAGCAGCGCATCGAACTCGGCGACCACGTGCTGCGGATGCAGCCGCTTCATCGCGGTGGCGGCAGTGCGGCCGAGCCGGTGGCGCAGGGCGTCGTCGCCGGCCAGCTGCACGGCGGCGGTCACAAACTCGCTGTCGTCATTCACGGCGATGCCGCTCTCATCGGTGCGCAGGTATTCCCGGGCGGCGCCGTAATCGAAGGCGACCGTGGCCAGACCGCTGGCCATGGCTTCAAGGGTGACGTTGCCGAAGGTCTCGCTGCGGCTGGGGAACAGGAACAGATCGCCGCTGGCGAAGTGCCGCGCCAGCGCATCCCCGCGCTGCACGCCGCAGAAGATGAAGTCCGGATTGTCGTGGGCCAGCTTGGCGCGTGACGGGCCATCGCCGACGAACACGAACCGCGCCTTCGGCCGCACCTGCTGCAGGCGGCGGAACGCTTTGACCGCCAGCCCGAGGTTCTTTTCCGGGGCGATGCGGCCGACGTAGATCGCGGCAAAGCCGTTGCCATCGATGCCCCACTCCTCGCGCAGCGCCGGGTCACGGCGCTCGGGCTCGAACTGACTGCTGTCCACGGCGCGCGCCAGCAGGCGCACGCGATCAAAGCCCTGCTCGCCGAGGAACTGCTGCAGCTCCTGGGTCGGCACCAGGGTGGCATCGGCCTGGTTGTGGAAGCGGCGCATCCAGCGCAGCGCGGCGGCCTGCAGCCAGGCCACGCCGTAGTCGGGCAGGTACTCATCGAAGCGGGTATGGAAGCCGGTGGCGACCGGAATCCCGAGGCGCCGCGCGGTGCGCAGTGCCGACCAGCCCAGCGGGCCTTCGGTGGCGATGTAGATCGCGTCCGGCCGCTGCTGCTGCCACTGGCGGCTCAAGCGGGAGGGTGCGGGCAGGCCGAAGCGCAGGCCGGGGTAGCGCGGCAGGTTGGCGCCGGTGACCAGCACCGTGCCGTCCACCGCCTCGGCATCGGAGGGTTGCCGGGGCCGGACCAGATCGACCTGATGGCCGGCGGCACGCAGCCCCAGTTCCAGGCCCTGTACGGTCAGGGCAACGCCGTTGACTTCAGGGGGGTAGGTTTCGGTGACGATGGCATAGCGCATGGCGGGCCTCCGGTATGCCACGCATGCTGGGGCCGGGCGATGTAGCCGACATGACCGCCGTATGACGTTGGGATGACGCACGCACCGGCAGTAAAAAGCCACGGCCCCGAAGGGCCGTGGCGATCAAGCGTTGTTACCCGGCGGCGATCAGAAGCGCTGCTGATATTTCATGTACATGAAACGCCCGATATCGTAGCCGCCGTAGTAGGAGAAGTTGGAGTTCGGCTGGCTGTACATGATGGGGCCGTACTTTTCGAACACGTTGTTGGCACCGACCGAGACGGTCGCATCCCACGGCAGGGTGTAACGGAACTGCAGGTCGTGGAAGGTGACCGAGCCACGCTGGTTGTAGTCACGCGAGCCGGCGTACCACGGCGCCTGCACGCCCGGGTCGGAACATTCGTCCGGACGGGTCGTCGCGTTGATGCAGCGTTCCTTGACCCCGGCGTAATAGCGCGCGGTCCAGCTCACCCCGAAGTTTCCCACGTCCCAGCCCAGGGTCAGGTTGGAGCGCACGCGGAAGCCGCTGCCGATGCCGTTGCTTGGGGTGGGCACGACGTCGGTGTCGTTGGTCGTACGCGACAGATACGAGCTGACATAGGTGGTCGTCCAGCCCGTGGTCAGCTTGCCGTAAGCGGTATCCAGATGGTGGCTGAGCTCCAGGTCGTAGCCTTCGGTTTCCAGGAAGCCGGAGTTGCGCTTGCCGTACTTCAGCGTGTCGACGATGCCGGTCACCGGATCGCGCGTGAAGCCACTGCAGCGCGACGCGATGCCCTGCTCATAGCAGTCGCGCAGCAGGTCGTTGGGATGATCGTTGACGATGGTGTTGTCGATGCGGATCTTCCACCAGTCCAGCGCCACGTTGAGGTTGGGCACGAAGCCAGGGCTCCAGACCAGACCCAGGGTACGGCTCGTTGAGGTTTCCGGCTGCAGATCCGGGTTGGAGCCGTTGGTGAACGGCACCGGGGTCTGGGCGCTGCTGCTGGTGATCGGCACGCCGCCCTGGCGCAGCTGGCGGTAGCTGTCCGCATTGGCGATGTCGGCGGCGCACCGTGCGCGGACCTCGGCACTGCTGGCCGAGGCACCGTAAACGGTGTCGCAGGGATCACGGTAGCCGGTGGTGAAGGTTTCCGAGCCGCCGCCGTACAGATCGGAGATGGTGGGGGCACGGAAGCCCTGCGCCCACGTGCCACGCACCAGCAGCTGCTCGATCGGTTTCCACTTGAAGCCGAACTTGCTGTTGAGGGTGTTGCCCAGGGTGTTGTAGTCCGAGTGGCGGGTGGCCGCGCTCAGGCTCAGCTCACGCGCGCCGGGCAGGTCGGCCAGGATCGGCACGCTGAGCTCGAGGTAGGCCTCATTGACCTTGTAGCCGCCCCCGGTCGGACCGGCGGCCAGATTGGTGGTGGCACCGCTCTGGGCCAGCGGATCGGGGATGAACTCACCGGCCTCCTTGCGGGTTTCCACGCCGAAGGCGAAGCCCAGATCACCGGCCGGCAGCGTCATCACCGTGCCGGCGATGCTGGCGAACGCATTGCGGGTGGTGGTCTTGCCACGGGAGATTTCCGGCGGGAACAGGTAGTCGATCAGCGCCTGGTTGCCGGTCAGGCCATTGGGGTCGTTGCTGCCGTAGGGCACCAGCGGATTCCACGGCATGCAGCCGGCAATCGGCGCGCCAGGAACGCCGCATTCCACCTTGCCGGTAGCCTCGTTGTAGTACGACGGGCCGACCGCGTTCTTGACGCGTTCCTTGTTGAGGTTGCCGGTGGAGGTCTGCAGCAGTTCGCTGCGGTTGTATTGATAGCCCACTTCCCAATCGAAGTAGCGCTCGCCCACCTCGAAGCTGCCTTCCAGCGTGGCCACGGCGCGCCAGGTGGTCAGCTCGCTGGTGCTGACCCGCGGGACCTCCCAGGCGCGACGGTTCCAGGCGATGTCAGTGGGGTTCCCATGGCCGTGGTGGTTGCCGAACGGGTTGAACCAGCTGTCGGCCGACATCGGCCCGATGCCGGCGGTGGCGGACTGCAGCGGATAGCCGGCCACCTGGCGGGTGGACGTGCGCTTGTTGTAGCCCAGCTGCGTGGTCAGGCGGATGTCATCGGTCAGGTCCACGCGCCCATCGAGGAACAGCGAATCGCGCTTGAGGGGCGAGATCAGGTGCATCTGCTCCGGTGCGTTGCTGACATCGCCGGTGAACGGGGTCAGGTCGCTGAGATGATAGTTGGCCGGGTTGGTCGGGCCGGTACCGCGATCCAGCGAGTAGTTGCAGCCTGCCGCGGCGGTGCAGCCCGGGCCCTTCAGGCCGTTGATCTGACCCCACTGACTGACCTGGGTCCAGTCGTCGCCGGGGTGGCGCGTGGTGTTCGGGAATTGGCTGAACCAGCGATCGCGTGCCCACACCCCCTTCTCTTCGGTGTGCTCGGCCGAGAAGGTCAGCGAGGCGCGGTCGTTGGACCAGCCGGCCACCACGTCGACGCTGTTACGCGCGCCATCGCCCTGGCTGTACTGGCCTTGGTAGACGTTGGCAGTGACGCCATTGACGTTGCTGCGGGTGATGATGTTGATCACGCCGGCCATGGCGTCCGAACCATAGATCGCCGAGGCACCGTCCTTCAGCACCTCCATGCGTTCGATCGCCGAGACCGGCACGCTGGAGATGTCCTGGTAGCCGCCGGTGTTGATGCCCAGGCGCTTGCCGTTGATCAGCACCAGGGTGCGCTGCGCGCCGAGGTTGCGCATGTCGATGTAGGTGCCACCGGCGTTCTCGCCAGCGGCCAGTACGTTGGAGCGGCTGATGGACGGGCTGCCCACCGCGGTCAGGTTCTGCAGGATGTCGGCGACCGAGCTGAAGCCCTGGCGCTCGATGTCGGCGCGGCTGATCGCGAGCACCGGCTGGGCGGATTCGACATCGACCTGGCGGATGCGCGATCCGGTGATCTCGATGCGGTCCAGGGTGGTCGGGGTGGCGTCCTGGGCGAGGACGGCGGTGGAAGCCAGGCCAGCGGTGCCGGCCACCAGGGCAAGGCGGATCGCCTGCCCCAACGGGGTGGTGGATGAAGACATGATCGACTCTCTCTCTTATCGGAACGACGTCCAAGAGGTCGGCGGACCAAGTACCGCCTTCCTCAAAAATCCAGCCGTGTGAAGGCCGGTGTCCCGAGAGTAGATCGATTGGTTAAGTTTCCATGAGGGAGATGTGAGGGTGTTCTCACAAATAATTCACGGGTACGGCGTTCTGCGAAGTCAGCCTGAAAATTGCTGCAGATGCACGCTACGAAGCAGGCAAAAAGCGTCAGGCAACGAAGGGTCGGAACTGCACCCCCAGCCCGGCCATGCCCTCGGTTTCGCCGATCAGGTCCGCGCGCAGCAGCGGACGCGCATCGATGTACGCCTGCGGCAGGATCAGCGACAAGCGCGCGTCATCGGCGGTCAGTTCCAGTGCGGGCATCGGTGTGTCTTCGTGCGCGCGGTTGAGCAGGACCGCCAGGCGCAGCAGCGCGGTCATGCGCCGTGCCGGCTGCAGGAGACGTTCGGGCAGTGCATCGAAGGCGGACTTGGAAATGTTGCGGCGATGGCTGCGCACCAGCGCGGCCAGCAGCTGCTGTTCCTGCCGCGAGAAACCGGCGATGTCCGAGTTCTCCAGCACGTAGCTGCCATGCACGTGGTAACCGCTGTGCGCGATCATCAGGCCGAGCTCGTGCAGCCGCGCGGACCAGCCGAGCATGCGGGCATCGTCCGGATCCAGCTGCCAGCTTTCTTCGACCTGGGCGAGCAGGTTCATGGCCGTGCTTTCCACGCGATCAGCCTGGACGGTATCGATGCCGTAACGCTGGGTCAGTGCCGCGACCGATTCGTCGCGCAGGTCGTTCTCGCTGGCGCGGCCGAGGATGTCGTAGAGAATGCCCTCGCGCATCGCGGCCTTGCTGACCAGCAGCTTCTGCAGCCCGAGTGCCTGGAAGGCGGCTTCGAGTACCAGGATGCCACCGGCGATGATCGGGCGACGATCCGCGGAGAGGCCCGGCAGATCGATGTCTTCGATGCGCTTGGCCTTGAGCAGCTCATCGCGCAGCTGCGGCAATGCCTCGGCGGTGATCGCGCCCTTGCTCAGTTTCATGGTGGCGCAGATTTCGCTGATCGCCTTGTGCGTGCCGGAGGACCCCAGTGCTTCGTGCCAGCCCAGTGCGCGGTACTTGTTGGCGAACTGCTGGAACTCCGCGCCGATTTCGGTCAAGGCGTCCTTCCAGCGCTTCTTGCTCAGCTTGCCGCCCGGGAAGAAGCGGCGCGTGCTGGCGATGCAGCCGGCCTGCAGGCTTTCGCGCTCCAGGGTCTGCATGCCCTGGCCGATGATGAATTCCGTGGAGCCACCGCCGATATCGATCACCAGCCGGCGCTGGTCCGCCTTGGGCGGCTGCGCATGGGCCACGCCGAGGTAGATCAGACGCGCCTCTTCGCGGCCGCTGACCACTTCGATCGCATGCCCGAGCGCGGTTTCGGCCGGCATCAGGAAGGCCTGCGGCGAGCGCAGCTGGCGCACCGTGTTGGTGGCCAGCGCGCGGACGCGTACCGAGGGGATCGCACGGATGCGCTGGCCGAACCGGGCCAGGCATTCCAACGCGCGCTGACGGGCCTCGGCGGACAGGCCGCCTTTGCCATCCAGGCCATCGGCCATGCGCACGGTCTCGCGCAGGCGGTCGACCACCCGCAACTGCCCGAGGGTGTATCGCGCGATGACCATGTGGAAACTGTTGGATCCCAGGTCGATGGCGGCGAGCAGGTCGCCATCCTGCAAAGCGGGCGGAGTCGTGGAGGTATGCGGCATTTGCGAATGTTAGCCGAACGGTGGGTCGCGAAGTCACCGCGCGCCCTTCACATGGGCAGGCTGCGACGACCGGTCGCATCGAAGGGGCAGGCAATTACCGCGTACCGACCAACGGTCGGTACCTACAGACCCTGCAGCAGGGCCATCTGCGCCGCGTGCGGCGGCTCGTCGTGGCCGGGCGTGCACTTGATGTAGCTGCCGTCGGCCTGCAGCTCCCAGGCGTTGAGGTTGTCGTCCAGGTAGTTCTGCAGCACGTCGCGGTAGACCTTGCGTGCCAGTTCCGGGTCCAGGATGGGGAAACAGGTCTCGACCCGGCGCAGCAGGTTGCGCTCCAGCCAGTCCGCGCTGGCGCAGAACAGCTCCGAGGCCCCATCGTTGCCGAACCAGTAGACCCGGCTGTGTTCCAGGAAGCGGCCGACGATCGAGCGCACCCGGATGGTGTCCGAGACACCGGGGACGCCGGGGCGCAGCGTGCAGGCGCCGCGCACGATCAGGTCGATCTGCACGCCCGCCTGCGAGGCCGCGTACAGGGCCCGGATCATCTGGGGTTCGTTGAGGGCGTTCATCTTGGCGATGATCCGCCCCGGACGGCCACTGGCGGCCAGGCGTGTTTCGCGCTCGATCCGCTGCAGCAGACCCGGGTGCAGGGTGAAGGGCGACTGCAGCAGGCGCTTGAGCTTCATCCGCGGGGCCAGCCCGGACAGCTGCTGGAACAGCAGGTGCACATCGTTGCCGATGTCCGGATCGGCGGTGATCAGGCTCAGGTCGGTGTAGGCCCGCGCGGTACCGCTGTGATAGTTGCCGGTGCCCAGGTGCACGTAGCGGCGCAGCTTGCGGCCTTCGCGGCGCACGATCAGCAGCATCTTGGCGTGGGTCTTGAAACCGACCACCCCGTAGACGACCTGCACGCCGGCTTCCTGCAGGCGGTCGGCCAGGCCGAGGTTGGCTTCTTCATCGAAGCGCGCGCGCAGCTCGACCACGACGGTCACGTCCTTGCCGTTGCGTGCGGCCTGGATCAGCGCATCGACGATCAGCGAATCCTTGCCGGTGCGGTACAGCGTCTGCTTGATCGCCAGCACGTTCGGGTCGACGGCCGCCTGCTTGATCACGTCCAGCACGGCAGTGAACGCATCGAAGGGGTGGTGCAGGAGCACATCCCGGCGCGCGACGATCTCGAAGATGCCATCGCTGTCGCGCAGCACGCGCGGGCTCAGCGAGGGGTACTTCAGGTCCGGCCGCTGGATCACGTCGTACAGCTGGACCACGCGGTTGAGGTTGACCGGGCCGTCGATGCGGTAGACCGCGTTTTCGGTCAGCCCGAAGTTCTGCAGCAGGGTGCGCACGATGTCGCGCGGGCAGTCCTGCGCGATCTCCAGCCGCACGGCCGGGCGGTAGCCCCGGTCAACCAGCTCATCGCGCAGCGCCAGCGCCAGGTTCTCGACCTCTTCCTCGTCCACCACCAGCTCGGAATTGCGGGTCACGCGGAACTGATACGCGCCCTGGACTTCCATGCCCGGGAACATCTCATCGACGAACGTGGACAACACCGAGGACAGGAACACGAAGGTCTGCGGGCCGCCGAGTTTTTCCGGCAGCTGGATGATGCGCGGCAGTGAACGCGGTGCACGCACGATCGCCAGATGCCCAGCGCGACCGAACGCGTCGGTGCCCTTGAGCACGACCACGATGTTCAACGACTTGTTGAGGATCTTCGGGAACGGGTGCGACGGATCCAGGCCGAGCGGGGACAGCACCGGCATGATCTCGTTGCGGAAATACGCCCGCAGCCAGCGCTTCTGGCGATGGTTCCAGGAGTGCCGGCCGAGCACGTCGATGCCGGCTTCATGCAGTGCCGGGCGCAGGGTCTCGTTCCAGCAGCGGTACTGCTGGTCCACCAGCTGCGCGGCACGGTCATGGATGGCGTTGAGGATCGCCTGCGGCGTCATGCCGTCCGGCGCTGGCGGCAGGCCGAACTCCTGCGCATGGCGCACCGCGGCCGCGCGGATCTCGAAGAACTCGTCCAGGTTGGTGCAGGAGATGCACATGAAGCGCAAGCGCTCCAGCAGCGGTACCTGCGGGTCCATGGCCTGGGCCAGCACGCGGAAGTTGAAATCCAGCTGCGACAGCTCACGGTTGATGTACAGCGCCGGATCGCGCAGCGGATCGCCGTCCACAGGCACGGCGACGGGAACAGGAGTGCTCATGCGGAAAAGTCTTCAGAAGAAGGAAGGGAGACGACCTCGTTGCGCGCACGCACCTGGTCGGCATCGAAATGGCACGAGAACGTGCTGCCTTTACCCACCTCGCTCTGGATCTCCAGGCGGGCGTGGTGCAGGCCGAGAATGTGTTTGACGATCGACAGCCCCAGGCCGGTGCCGCCGCTTTCGCGCGAGCGGCTGCTGGAGACACGGTAGAAGCGTTCGGTCAGGCGCGGCAGATGGTTGGCCGGGATGCCGTAACCGGTATCGCGTACCGACAGCACCACACCTTCGCCTTCGCGCGCGAACTCCACTTCCACGCGGCCACCGGCCGGGGTGTAGCGCACCGCGTTGGTGACCAGGTTGGAGAATGCGCTGTGCAGTTCCTTGTTGGAGCCCTGCAGATCCACACCGGCGGTATCGATGATGCTGATCTGGTGACGGCCCTGGCTGTGTGCTTCGGCCTCGCGACGCAGCGTGGCCAACATCGGCGTCATCGCCACGGCTTCGGCTTCGGTGTGTTCCTGCGATTCCAGCCGCGACAGGGTGAGCAGGTCTTCGACCAGCTGCGCCATGCGCTGGGATTGCTTGCGCATTTCCTCCAGCATCGGGCCGGTGCCGGGGAAGTCCTCCGGGTCCATCATGTCCAGGTAACCGTGCACTACCGTCAGCGGCGTGCGCAGTTCATGCGAGACGTTGGCGACGAAGTCGCGGCGGACCTGTTCCAGTCGCAGCAGCTTGCTGACGTCGCGTGCGATCAGCAGCCAGTAATCGGGCGAGTAGGGGATCAGGCGCAGGTTGAGGCGGATCGCCGGATCGACCGGGGAGGGCACATCCAGGATCGGTTCGGCATTGCGGCCCCCGGCCAGCCAGTGCGCCAGCGGCATCGGCTGCAGGCGTTCAACCAGCGCTTCGCCCAGGTCGCCCGGGTGGTGCAGACCGAGCAGCGAGGTCGCCGCTTCGTTGAACCACTGCACGCGCTGGCTGTTGCGGTCGACCACCACCACCGCATCCGGCAGCGCGGCCGCAGCAGCGCGATAGCTGCGCAGCATGTCCAGCAGGCGACGCTTGCGCGTGCGCATTTCCCACTGGTTGCGGTAGAGCAGGCGGTCCAGCTCGTTCCATACACCGGTGCCGTCACCCATATCCCAGCGATGGCGCGCGGTGAGGCCGCGCAGCACCCGGCGCAGCCGCCAGTAATGCCACGCCAGTGCACCGATGGAGGCCAGTGCGATGCACATCCACACATGTCCGACTGCCAGGCCCAGCAAGCCGGCCGCGAGCAGCAGGGCGGCGAGGGTGGCCAGCGTTTTCAACCAGGCAGAACGGATGTGGCGGGGCATTGCGGTCTCGCAGAAAGTGCGGTCCTCGGACTCGATCCAAGGTTATAGCAGGAGTGGCCGGAACCGGGCATGCGCGCCCGGGACCGGCCCGACGAGACTCAGGTGGACGTCGAGAACCGGTAGCCGGCGCCGCGTACGGTCTGCACCATGTTCTCCGCGGCGAACGGCTCCAGCGTCTTGCGCAGGCGGCGGATGTGCACGTCGATGGTGCGCTCCTCCACATACACGCTGCCGCCCCACACGTGATCCAGCAACTGGGCGCGGGTGTACACGCGCTCAGGGTGGGTCATGAAGAAGTGCAGCAGACGGTACTCGGTCGGACCGATCGGCACCGGCTGGTCGCCGGCGAAGACGCGGTGCGCGGCGCCATCGATGCGGATCGTACCGACCGCGACGCTGCCATCTTCGTCATCGTCGCGGGCGCGGCGCATGACCGCACGGATGCGGGCCAGCAGTTCGCGCGCCGAGAACGGCTTGACCACGTAGTCGTCCACTCCGGCTTCCAGGCCACCGACGCGGTCGTTCTCTTCCCCGCGCGCGGTCAGCATGATGATCGGCACTTCGCGGGTCAGGGCTTCTTTGCGCCAGCGCCGGGCCAGCTCCAGGCCGCTGGTGCCCGGGAGCATCCAGTCCAGCAGGATCAGGTCCGGGACGCGATCGGCGATGGCGGTCTGCGCCTCGCGCGCGTCGCCGGCATGGATCGGGTCGTAGTCGCCCTTGCGCAGGGCAAAGGCGACCATTTCGCGGATCGCGGGTTCGTCATCGACGATCAGGATGCGTTTCTGCACGTGCCCACCGTATTGCTCATCAGATCGGGATTGAGCTCAGTAGACTACGGTTTCATGACAGGTTTGTGACGAGGGGGCCGTTCCCGTCGTGGGCCGCCATCCCACCGTCACCCGGGCGCGCCTCAGCGGCGGTCCAGCTCCGGGTCGTCGATTCCCTGTCGGCGCATTTCCAGCACCGTGGGGGTGATGCTCTCGATCCGGGCATCGACCCGGGCACGGCCGACATAATCCAGGTTCGGCTGCCGCTTCAAGGCCTGCAGCTGGATCAGCGCCTGCTCCGGGCGGCCACTCAGGTACGCGGCTTCGGCATAGGCCTCGCTGGCCCGGGTGGTGTCGCCAGCCAGTTCGCTGGCGCGGGCGAAGCGCTGCTGGAAGACCGGATCATTGCCGCTTTGCGACAGCATCGGGCGCAGCATCGCCTGCGCGCGCTGGCCGGCCTCGCGGCCGCCTTGCTCATTGAGGATGGCCGCATAGGTCAACGCGACCGGGCGGCTGCCGGGGTGCTGGCGCATCAGGGTTTCGAACCGGGCGTTGGCCTGCACCGGCTGGCCGCTGCGGGACTCGGCCTCGCCCAGCGCCAGCGCCACCCAGACATTGTCCGGGTGGTCGCGCAGCAGCTCGCCCAGATCCCGGGTGGCCTGCGCGGCCGCACTGTTGCGCAGCCGGCCCAGGGCCAGCCCGTAGCGTTGCGGCTCGGTCAGCCCGGTCTTCTGCGCGCGCTGCAGGCTTTCGTATTCCCGGATGACATCGCCGGGGGTGTCGGCGCTGAGCACGCGCAGGCGCTCGCGTGCCCACTCGAACTGGCCGGTGCTGCCGCGGCTGAGCGCGTTGACCGAAATCTGCATTGAGGCCGGCAGCAGCGGATTGCTCCGCCGCACCAGCGGCTCGGAGAGGGCTGGATCGGACGGGTTCACCCGCTCCTGGCGGACCCCGCCGGGCACCTCGGTGGTGAGCAGCACCGTGTCCTTCTTCATCTGCTCGGCGCGGGCCTTGGCCTCGCTGATGCGGGTGGTGGTGACCGGGTGGGTCTGCAGGAAATCCGGGACGCTGTAACCGCCCTGGTTGCCCCGCATCGAGGCCGACATGCGCTCGAAGAAGCCGGCCATCGCATCCACGTCGTAGCCGCTGCGGGCGAGCGTGCGGATGCCCAGGCGGTCGGCCTCGGATTCGTTGGAGCGGGTGTAATTGATCTGGCGCTGCTGCATCAGGCCCATGCCCGAGGTGATCGCGGCCATGGTGGCATCACCGGAGGAGTTGCCGCCGGCCTGCTGCGCGGCCACGATCGCGGCAAGCATGCCGAGCAGGATCGGGATCTGGTCGCGCTGGGCACGTTCGACACCGCGCAGCACGTGCTGCTGGGTGACGTGGGCGATTTCGTGGGACAGCACCGCGGCCACTTCGTCCTCGCGCTCGGCGGTCAGCACCAGGCCCGCGTTGACCCCGATATAGCCGCCGAGGGTGGCAAAGGCGTTGATCTGCCGGTCCTTGAGCATGAAGAAGGTGTAGGACTGACGCGGCTGGGCACTGTTGGAGCCCAACCTGGCGCCCATGGTCTGCAGCCAGTCATCGACCAGCGGATCATCGAGCAGATAGCCGTAGTTGCGCAGTTCGCGCAGCATCATCCCGCCGTACTCGGCCTGCCGGGCCGGGGTCAGCAGCTCGCCGGCCGAGGACCCGATGTCCGGCAGCTTGCTTTCCTGGGCCCCGGCCAGCGGCACGGCCAAGGCCAGGGTCAACGCGGCAGAGAGCAGCAAGGGGCGCAAACGGAGCTCCTGGGGGAAGACGGACGACAGCGTGACAGGGCCAGTGCAACCTGCAGTTAAATCACAGTGTTGCGGTGGTGACGTGGAAAATCCAGCGGACCGCTACCATATACAGACCAACGTTCCGCTGTGGAGTTTCCCGTGAGCCAAGATGCTGTTTCCACCCCCGGTGGCGCACCCGCCATCACCATCTACTCGACCGCGGTGTGCCCGTACTGCGTGGCCGCCAAGAACTTCCTGAAGAGCAAGGGCCGCGACTGGACCGAGGTCCGGATCGATCTGGACCCGGTCGAGCGCGAGAAGATGATGGCCAAGACCCGCCGCACCAGCGTGCCGCAGATCTTCGTGGGCGAGGTCCATGTGGGCGGCTACGACGACATGATGGCGCTGCACCGTGCCGGCAAGCTGGAGCCGCTGCTGGCCGGGCAGGACCCGGCATGAGCGCGGCCGACGACGGCAGCAAGGACCGCATCGCCGAATTCACCGAGTTCCGCCAGCGCATGAACCAGCGCATCCTGGGGGAACCCAACCAGGTCGTGCGCCGCTTCTTCGCGCTGGATACCCAGACCTACCAGGCCGGCGCGCTGGATGTGAAGACCAAGGAGCTGCTGGGCCTGGTCGCCTCGATGGTGCTGCGCTGCGATGACTGCATCAGCTACCACGTGGCCCAGTGCAAGGACGCCGGCGTGACCCGCGAGGAGTTCTTCGAGACCTTCTCGGTCGGCCTGGTGGTCGGCGGCTCGATCGTGATCCCGCACCTGCGCCGGGCCGTGGACTTCCTGGATCAGCTTGAAGGCGGTGCCGACGCGCCGGCTGTTCACGAGCATTGAGACCGGGGCCGACCCGGCCCCGCCGCGGTAGAGCCGACCGTTGGTCGGCTTCGTTGGCCCCCAGCGCTCTCGGTGCTGCAACGGTCTCCCGTTCATGTTCTGGACCACGTTTCCACCGACCAACGGTCGGTGGCTACCCATCGTTCAGCACCCCGTGATTGCCGGCGCGGGGTAGAGGAGGCATGCGCGGCAATTCTGCCTTGCCCGCCTAAGACCAATGGCCCATTTGGGGTCCATCGGGCGGGTAAGGCATAATTGCCGATGAAACTTCCCTTGCGCCCGCGCTTTGCGCACCTCACGGATGGCGCTCCCCCTCGGTTCGGAATACACATCAATGACGCAGAAAATCACGGTCATCCGCGGTGACGGCATCGGCCCGGAGATCATGGACGCTACCCTGTTCGTGCTCGGCAAGCTGGACACCGGCTTTGAATACGAAGACGCCGACGCGGGCCTGGCTGCGCTGGAAAAGCACGGCGATCTGATGCCGGCCTCCACGCTGGAGTCGATCGCACGCAACAAGATCGCGCTGAAGAGCCCGCTGACCACGCCGGTCGGTGGCGGCTTCACCTCGATCAACGTCAGCCTGCGTCGCCATTTCGACCTGTACGCGAACGTGCGTCCGGCGGTCTCGTTCCCGAACACCAAGTCGCGTTTCGGCGACGGCGTGGACCTGATCACCGTCCGTGAGAACACCGAAGGCGCGTACCTGGCCGAAGGCCAGGAAGTGTCGGCCGATGGCGAGACCGCCTTCTCCGGCACCCGCATCACCCGCAAGGGCTCCGAGCGCATCGTGCGCTACGCCTTCGAGCTGGCCCGCAGCACCGGCCGCAAGAAGGTCACCGCCGTGCACAAGGCCAACATCATCAAGTCGACCTCGGGCCTGTTCCTGGCCGTGGCGCGTGAAGTGGCAGCCAAGTACCCGGACATCGAGTTCCAGGAAATGATCGTCGACAACTGCTGCATGCAGCTGGTGATGCGTCCGGAACAGTTCGATGTGATCGTGACCACCAACCTGTTCGGCGACATCATCTCCGACCTGTGTGCCGGTCTGGTCGGCGGCCTGGGCCTGGCCCCGGGTGCCAACATCGGTGAGAACGCGGCGATCTTCGAAGCCGTGCACGGCACCGCGCCGGACATCGCCGGCCAGGGCAAGGCCAATCCGTGCGCGCTGCTGCTGGCCGCTGCGCAGATGCTGGACCACGTCGGCCAGGTCGAGAACGCCGAGCGCCTGCGCAAGGCCATCGTGGCCACGCTGGAAGCCAAGGATTCGCTGACCGGCGACCTGGGTGGCACCGGCAACACCATGGGCTTTGCCCAGGCCATCGCCAGCCGCCTGTAAGCGCGCGGGTCGGTTGTCCAGAAAGCGGGGCGCTGCGGCGTCCCGCTTTTTTGTTGCCTGTTCGATGGCGGGTTCGATGGCGATCCCGAGGGCACGGTCATCCATCAATCTGTGCGAAAAATGCACAGATGGTGTGCGGGTAGCTGGCTGTTGGTGCACGGATCCGGCGCGCACCATGCACGCCATCCCAACCACAGCAGGAGCCTCCCCATGAACTTCGCCTCCCTGATCGGCCTGGCCGGCATCCTCGGTGTCGCCACCGCGTCCGCCCCGCCCGCCGCCGAGCCGGCCCACCCGACGATCCGCCACATGGCGGGCGCGCAGGACGCGAGGGCATTGCCGGCCGGCAAGACCGCGTTGCTGGTGATCGACGTCCAGAATGAGTACTTCGCCGGCGGCCGCATGCCCATCCCTGATGGCGATGCCGCCCTGGCCCAGACCCGCCGTCTGGTGGACTTCGCCGATGCCCACGAGATCCCGGTCATTCACGTCCAGCACGTTCTGCCGGCCGGGGCGCCGCTGTTCGCCGAAGGCGGCCGCACGGTCCAGTTCCACCCGCAGATGCAGCCGCGCAAGGGCGAGCGGGTGATCGCCAAAGACAACGTCAGCGTGTTCGCCGGTGCCTCCGGCCCGGTGCTGGAGCAGGCACTCAAGGAGGCTGGAATCGACACGCTGATCATCGCCGGGCTGCAGACCCACGCCTGCGTCGCCGGTGCTGCACGCGATGCCGCGCCGAAGGGCCTGAACGTGATCGTGTCCTCCGATGCCACCGCCAGCCGTGACCTGGACCTGCGTGACGGCAGCCGGGTCGGGCATGCCAGCCTGCACGCCGCCGCGCTGGCCAGCATCGAAGACACTTACGGCACCGTGCTGGGGACCGATCAGATACTGGCGCTGCCGGTCCGCTGAGCCGCACGGGCCTTGTTATGCTGCCGGCATCGCCACAGGTGCCGGCCGTTGCACGGGAGCGTGATGGACCAGTTTTCCGCCATGAAGGCGTTCCGCAGCATCGTCGATGCCGGCAGTTTCACCGCCGCCGCCGAGCGCATGGACACCACCCATTCGTCGATGTCGCGGCAACTGCGCCAGTTGGAAGCCCACCTGGGTTCACGCCTGCTGGATCGCAACAGCCGCCTGCTGACGCTGACCGAAGCCGGGCGGGCCTATTACCAGGACTGTGTGGACATCCTGGACCGGCTGGAGGTTGCCGAGCAACGCCTGCAGGCCGATCACGATGCACCCAGTGGGCTGTTGCGGGTCAGTGCACCGCTGGTGATCGGCACCCTGGAGCTCTCGCAATGGCTGCCTGCATTCCTGGCGCAATACCCCGGCATCGCGCTGGATCTGTCCTGCGATGATCGCCTGGTCGACCTGATCGGTGGCGGTTTCGACATGGCCCTGCGCATCGCCGGGCCGCTGGCCGACAGCACCTTGGTGGCGCGCGAACTGGCCGTTACCGACATGGTATTGGTGGCATCGCCACGCTACATCGCGCAATGGGGACTGCCACGCCATCCGTCGGATCTGGGCCGGCATGCGCTGATCGGCTTCGGCGGCGCGCGCGCGCTGTCGGCATGGACGTTGACCTCCGCGCGCGGTACGCAGGTGGAGGTCATCCCGCAGGGGCGGCTGCGCGTGGATGCGATCCCCGGGCTGCATGCCGCCGTGTTGGCCGGGCAGGGCATTGCCGCGTTCACCCGCCTGACCGTTCAGGATGATCTGCTGCACGGGCGACTGGTGCGCGTGCTGCCGCAGCACCATGCCGGCCGCCGGCACTATTACGCGGTGTATCCGCATGCCCGCCAGCTGGCCCCGAAGGTGCGCGCGCTGGCCGGATTCATGGCCCGGCATTACGCAGCCCTCCAGCAACTGCCGCCGGTGATCCCCGAGACATGAAAAAGGCGCCTTGCGGCGCCTCTTTCATCGTGCAGTGAGCGTGTGGCTCAGCGCTGCTGGATCTTGGACAGCAGGCGCAGGAATTCCACGTACAGCCACACCAGCGTGACCATCAGGCCGAACGCGCCGTACCACTCCATGTACTTCGGTGCGCGTGCCTCGGCGCCGGTTTCGATGAAGTCGAAATCCAGCACCAGGTTCAACGCGGCCACCACCACCACGAACAGGCTGAAGGCGATGCCCATCCAGCCGCCTTCGTGGATCATCGGCACGTTGATGTTGAAGAAGCTGAGCACAAACGAGGCCAGGTACAGCAGCGCGATGCCGCCGGTTGCCGCCACCACGCCCAGCTTGAAGTTCTCGGTGACCTTGATCAGGCCGCTGCGGTAGACCGCCAGCATCACGAACATCGTGCCGAAGGTCAGCATCACCGCCTGCATCACGATGCCGGGGAACTTGGCATTGAACATCGCCGAGATCGCACCGAGGAACAGGCCTTCGACGAGTGCATACATCGGTGCGGTGACCGGCGACCATTCCTTCTTGAACACGGTCACCAGGGCCAGCACCAGGCCGCCGATCGCGCCAACCAGCGTGTACAGCATGGCGCTGGAGGTGGGCAGGCCATTCGCATCGACTGACTGGCTCCACGCGAAGGCGGCCGTCAGCACGGTGAGCAGCAACAGGACGCCGGTCTTGTTGACGGTGCCGTTGATGGTCATCGCCTGGTCGGGGCGGGCCACGACCGAGCCGCTGGCCAGGTCGAGGAAGGTCGACTCGGAAAGTGCGGGATTGCCGCTGCGCATTGCCAATCTCCTTGATGGGGTAGGGGTTCGGCCATCCGGCCGCTGACCCGAGCATAGCGGAAGCGGCCCTCGGTCACGACGACATGTGAATTGATGTGTGAAAACCGTTGACAGATGCCACACCGATTCCCACAATAGGCGGCTCTTTCGGGGGGAACCCCGGAGGGAAACAAACCGCCGGGGTATAGCGCAGTCTGGTAGCGCGCCTGCTTTGGGAGCAGGATGTCGGGGGTTCGAATCCCTCTACCCCGACCAAGCCCGCTGCTCAAATCGGGATTGGAATGCGACAATCCGGATCGAGCGCCCGTAGCTCAACTGGATAGAGCACCGGCCTTCTAAGCCGGCGGTTACAGGTTCGATTCCTGTCGGGCGCGCCATTCGGTGCAAGCGGTAGGAAGCAAAGTTTTCAGTGGTGGCTGTAGCTCAGTTGGTTAGAGTTCCGGATTGTGATTCCGGTGGTCGGGGGTTCGAGTCCCCTCAGCCACCCCACTGATTCAAACTGGTTCATCGAAAGTGAATCAGGGTTGCAAAAGGCAGCACACACGCTACAATGTGCGCCTGAGTTTTTCAGGGCTGTTAGCTCAGTTGGTAGAGCAGTTGACTCTTAATCAATAGGTCCAAGGTTCGAATCCTTGACAGCCCACCAAGACAGAAGCCATCGGGTCCGCCCGGTGGCTTTTTTCTTGTTCGCGACATGACGTTGAACAGCTGGCGCGTTGGCGGTCTACTGCCGGCATTGGCCGCCCGTTCAAACAAAACGCTTGCGTCGCGTGCAGGAAACCCTGCATAATTCGCCTCCCGATTTTCGGGCTGTTAGCTCAGTTGGTAGAGCAGTTGACTCTTAATCAATAGGTCCAAGGTTCGAATCCTTGACAGCCCACCAAGACAGAAGCCGCCTGGTCCGCCAGGCGGCTTTTTTCTTTTCCGGGGTGCGTATCTGAAAGCCTCCTGAAACCGGGGTCGAACGCGACACCCTGCGTTTCCAAGCTGCGCGACAGCGCACGGATCGCAACCGACAATCAGGTTCCACTCGATGGGCCGCGCCCAAGGCGCCCATCGAGGTACGCACATCATGACTCTCAGGATCCTTGCCGCCGTGGCGTTGACCGCCTGCGCGGCCGCGGCCACGGCCGCCACGGCGGCCGAAACGCCCGCCCACGCGTCGCTCGACCCGGTCCTGGCCGGTTATGCCACGACCGTATTCCGCAACAATCTTCCTCCCGGCGATGTCCAACCGGCCAAGCCACTTGCGCGTGTCTCCATGCAGGGCGCTCCCCAGGGCGAAGATCGGCTAGACATGGCGGAAGCGCCATTGCGTCCCGACGTGACGCTGCCTGCGCGATAGCCGCTGATCGGCGGGGTGGGGCACGCGCTTCACCCCATTAAGCGACATGACGACCTTCCGCTTTCCGGCCCCGCCTGCAACAATGTGCGCCTGAGCTTGCAGGCTCGCGAAAGTGGCGGAATTGGTAGACGCCCTGGATTTAGGTTCCAGTGCCGCAAGGCGTGGGGGTTCGAGTCCCCCCTTTCGCACCAGTGCAGGGCGTTTTCGCCGGCACCATGACCATGGGCACGTCCCGGATCGGGGAGACGGCCACATGCTGGGCCCCTGGCGGCCCCCGGTCGTTCTCGGCCCGCGCTGGCGGCGCTGGCGTTTATCGGCGAAACTACAGGGCTGCGGCGGGCATGCGCGTCCACGACCCCGCGTCCAAAACCCGTTTCATCCATCACATCGTGCCGGGGCCCATGCCGCCGGTGGCAGGAGTCAACATGCAAGCTTCGATCGAATCCACTGGCAATCTGGAACGCCGCCTGACCTTCTCGCTGCCGGAAGACCGTCTGCAGACGCACATCAGCGGCCGTCTGGGCGAAATCGCCCGCACCACGCGCATCAAGGGCTTCCGTCCGGGCAAGGTGCCGGCCAAGGTGATCGAGCAGCGTTTCGGCCAGCAGGTCCGCAGCGAAGCCGTCGACGGCCTGCTGCGTGAGACCTTCGATGCCGCCCTGCGCGAGCACGAGCTGCGCATCGCCGGCACCCCGCGCATCGACAAGGGCGAGGGCGAGCTGTCCTTCGTGGCCACCGTCGAGCTGGTGCCGGACTTCGGCGACGTGGACGTCAGCAAGCTGACCGTGGTCCGCCACACCGCCGAGATCAACGACGCCGACATCGACCAGATGATCACCAACCTGCGCGAACAGCGCCGCAGCTGGAGCCCGGTCACCCGTGGCGCCCAGGACGGCGATCTGGTCGCCCTGGAAACCTGGTCGCAGGCCGGCGATGAGCGCCTGCCGGCCGAAGGCACCGAGAAGGGCAGCGTGATCGTGGGCCAGGGCATGATGTTCGAGCAGATCGAACAGGGCCTGGTCGGTCTGACCGCCGGTGAAGAAAAGACCCTGGACGTCGAGTTCCCGGCCGATTGGCGCGTGCCCGCGCTGGCTGGCAAGCAGGTCAAGGTCACCGTCAAGGCGGTGGACGTGTCCGCGCCGGTGCTGCCGGAGGTGGATGCCGAGTTCATCAAGAGCTTCGGCGTGAAGGGTGGCGACGTGGAGCAGTTCCGCAAGGACATCCGCGCCAACCTGGAGCGTGAGCTCAAGGGTGCCCTGATGAACCGCCTGCGCCGCGAAGTCGGCGAGCAGCTGATCGCCGCCTATGCCTCGGTGGAAATGCCGCCGCGCCTGGTCGAGAACGAAGCCCGCGCCATGCTGGATCAGCAGCTCGAGCAGATCCGCCGCAGCGGCCGCAACCCGGGCGACGTCCCGGCCGATGCCCATGAAGGCTTCAAGGAAGCGGCCGCCAAGCGCGTGCTGGTCGGCCTGCTGGTCGGTGAAGTGGCCCGCAAGAACGACCTGCGACTGGACCCGAAGCGCCTGAATGAAACCATGCGCCTGATCGCGTCGACCTATGAAGAGCCGGAACAGGTCATTGAGATGTACCGCAACGACCCCCAGCTGATGAGTGGGCTGCAGAATCGTGTGATGGAAGAGCAGGTGATCGACTGGATCGCCGAGCGCGCCCAGCACACCGAAGAGAAGCTGTCGTTCCAGGACGCGATCCGTCAGTAAGCGGCCCGCGTTTTACGCCCCGCGCCCCGGCGCGGGGTCGTTCCCCCCAAAATAGGTGCCTCACTAATGGACAACCGAACCACAGCCCTGAACATGGTTCCGATGGTGGTCGAACAGACCAGCCGCGGCGAGCGCGCCTATGACATCTATTCGCGCTTGTTGAAAGAGCGTCTGATCTTCCTCGTGGGCCCGATCGACGATCACATGGCCAACGTGGTGGTGGCGCAGCTGCTGTTCCTGGAAGCGGACAACCCGGAAAAGGACATCAGCATCTACATCAACTCGCCCGGTGGCGTAGTCACCGCCGGCATGGCGATCTACGACACCATGCAGTACATCAAGCCGGACGTGAGCACCATCTGTGTCGGCCAGGCCGCCTCGATGGGCGCCCTGCTGCTGGCATCCGGCGCGGCCGGCAAGCGGTATGCGCTGCCGAACTCGCGGGTGATGATCCACCAGCCGCTGGGCGGTTTCCAGGGCCAGGCCACGGATATCGATATCCATGCCCGTGAAATCCTGACCCTGCGTTCGCGCCTGAACGAAGTGCTGGCCAAGCACACCGGCCAGTCGCTGGAGACCATCGCCCGGGATACCGAGCGCGACAACTTCAAGAGCGCGGCCGATGCAGTGGCCTACGGTCTGGTCGATCAGGTCCTGGAGCGTCGTCCGGAAGAGTCGATCCAGCCGGCGTAAGGTTGTGCCAGGCCGGGAAACCGGCTTGTTTCCACCGGGTCAGGCGGGACTGGCGTCCTCCTGACCCTGTGCTATTCTCGAATCGAACCCCCGTTCAGTCGGGTGGGGTAACTGGGTAAGCGAAGCATGAGCGAAGACCGCCAAGGTCGTTCCACGGACACCGGCAAGATCCTCTACTGCTCTTTCTGTGGAAAGAGCCAGCATGAGGTGCGCAAGCTGATTGCGGGTCCGAGCGTGTTCATCTGCGATGAATGCGTCGAGCTGTGCAACGACATCATCCGTGAGGAGCTGGAGGAGAAGGCGCAGTCGGCCCGCAGTTCGCTGCCCAAGCCGCGCGAGATCCTCGAGGTCCTGGACCAGTACGTGATCGGGCAGAACCGCGCCAAGCGGACCCTGGCCGTGGCCGTATACAACCACTACAAGCGCATCGAGAGCCGCCAGAAGAACGACGAAGTCGAACTGGCGAAGTCGAACATCCTGCTGGTCGGTCCGACCGGTTCGGGCAAGACGCTGCTGGCCGAAACCCTGGCCCGCCTGCTCAATGTGCCGTTCACCATGGCCGACGCCACCACGCTGACCGAAGCCGGTTACGTGGGCGAGGACGTGGAGAACATCATCCAGAAGCTGCTGCAGAAGTGCGATTACGACGTCGAGAAGGCGCAGCAGGGCATCGTCTACATCGATGAAATCGACAAGATCTCGCGCAAGAGCGAGAACCCGTCGATCACCCGCGATGTGTCCGGCGAAGGCGTCCAGCAGGCCCTGCTGAAGCTGATCGAAGGCACCGTGGCCAGCGTGCCGCCGCAGGGCGGTCGCAAGCACCCGCAGCAGGAATTCCTGCAGGTGGACACCAAGAACATCCTGTTCATCTGTGGCGGCGCGTTTGCCGGCTTGGACAAGGTGATCCAGCAGCGTTCGAACGATTCGGGCGGCATCGGGTTCGGTGCCAAGGTGAAGAGTTCCGAGCGCAAGCAGGAAGTGGGCAAGATCCTGGCGGAAGTCGAGCCGGAAGATCTGATCAAGTTCGGCCTGATTCCGGAGTTCGTCGGCCGCCTGCCGGTCGTGGCGACCCTGGAAGAGCTGGACGAGGCTGCCCTGGTGCGCATCCTCACCGAGCCGAAGAACGCCATCACCAAGCAGTTCAAGAAACTGTTCGAGATGGAACACGTCGAGCTGGAGTTCCGCCCCGACGCCCTGGCCGCGATCGCCCGCAAGGCGCTCAAGCGCAAGACCGGTGCCCGTGGCCTGCGTACCATCGTCGAATCGGTCCTGCTGGACACCATGTATGACCTGCCCTCGGCAGAGAACGTCAGCAAGGTGGTAGTGGACGAATCGGTGATCGAACACAAGTCCGAACCGTACCTGATCTACCAGACGCCACCGGCGCCTGAACAGAAGGCGGCTGGTGCTGAATAATCAGTTCAAGTAATTGAATTGAAAGAATTTTTTCAGAACAGCTTGCATCTAGAAGCCGATGGCCCCATAACGAGGCCATCGGCTTTTTTTGTATCCGGGCGAGGCGCCCGGAGGCCATCCCCACTGTTCCACTGGAGCCCACATGGCCCGTTCCCCAACTGAGACTCTCGACCTGCCGGTACTGCCGCTGCGTGACGTGGTGGTGTTCCCGCACATGGTCATTCCGCTGTTCGTCGGCCGTGACAAGTCCATGCATGCGCTGGAGCAGGCGATGGAAGCGGACAAGCGCATCCTGCTGCTCGCGCAGAAGTCCGCCGAGACGGATGATCCGTCCGCCGCCGATCTGTATCAGGTCGGCACGCTTGCCCAGGTCCTGCAGCTGCTGAAGCTGCCCGATGGCACCATCAAGGTGCTGGTCGAAGGCCTGTCGCGGGTCAACGTCACCGACGTGACCGAGCGCGATGGCTCGCTGCACGGCGTGGGCATGGAAATCGAATCGGACGAATCGCGCGAGCCGCGCGAGATCGAGGCGATCGCCCGCTCGCTGATGTCGCTGTTCGAGCAGTACGTCAAGACCAACCGCAAGCTGCCGCCGGAGCTGCTGCAGACCCTGGCCGGCATCGATGAGCCCGCGCGCCTGGCCGACACCATCGCCGCGCATATCAGCGTGCGCCTGGCCGACAAGCAGCGCCTGCTGGAAACGCTGCAGATCGGCGACCGCCTGGAAATGTTGGTCGGCCTGGTCGATGGCGAGATCGACGTACAGCAGATGGAAAAGCGCATCCGCGGCCGCGTGAAGTCGCAGATGGAAAAGAGCCAGCGCGAGTACTACCTCAACGAGCAGATGAAGGCCATCCAGAAAGAACTGGGTGACCTGGATGACGCGCCCGGCGAGATGGACGAGCTGGCCCGCAAGATCGCCGAGGCGGGCATGCCCAAGCCGGTGGAGACCAAGGCCAAGGCCGAGCTCAACAAGCTCAAGCAGATGTCGCCGATGTCGGCCGAAGCCGCCGTGGTGCGCAACTACCTGGATTGGCTGCTGGGCGTGCCGTGGAAGAAGCGCAGCAAGGTCCGCAAGGACCTCAAGGCCGCGCAGGACACGCTGGATGCCGATCACTTCGGCCTGGACAAGGTCAAGGACCGCATCCTGGAATACCTGGCCGTGCAGTCGCGCGTGAAGCAGATGAAGGGCCCGATCCTGTGCCTGGTCGGCCCGCCCGGTGTGGGCAAGACCTCGCTGGGCCAGTCCATCGCCAAGGCGACCAACCGCAAGTTCGTGCGCATGAGCCTGGGCGGCGTGCGCGACGAGGCCGAGATCCGTGGCCATCGCCGCACCTACGTCGGCTCCATGCCGGGCCGCATCGTGCAGAACCTCAACAAGGTGGGCAGCAAGAACCCGCTGTTCGTGCTCGATGAGATCGACAAGATGTCGATGGACTTCCGTGGCGATCCGTCCTCGGCGCTGCTGGAAGTGCTCGATCCGGAGCAGAACAACGCGTTCAACGATCACTACCTGGAAGTGGATCTGGACCTGTCCGAAGTGATGTTCGTGGCGACCTCCAACTCGCTCAACATCCCCGGCCCGCTGCTGGACCGCATGGAAGTGATCCGCATCCCCGGCTACACCGAGGATGAGAAGCTCAACATCGCCATGCGCTACCTGGTGCCCAAGCAGATCAAGGCCAACGGCCTGAAGCCGGAAGAGCTGGAGATCGAGGCCGACGCGATCCAGGACATCGTGCGCTATTACACGCGCGAATCCGGCGTGCGCAACCTCGAGCGCGAAGTCGCCAAGATCTGCCGCAAGGTGGTCAAGGAGATCGCGCTCGCCGGTCCGGTGGCACCGGCCAAGCCTGCCAAGCCGGCCAAGGCCGGCAAGAAGGCCAGCGCGAAGAAGAAGGCGCTGGTGGTGGTCAACGGCAAGAACCTGGACAAGTACCTGGGCGTGCGTCGCGTCGATTTCGGCCGTGCCGAAGAGCAGAACGAAGTGGGCCTGGTCACCGGCCTGGCCTGGACCGAAGTGGGCGGCGATCTGCTGCAGATCGAATCCACCCTGGTGCCGGGCAAGGGCCAGCTGATCCTGACCGGCCAGCTGGGCAACGTGATGAAGGAATCGGCCTCGGCGGCGCTGTCGGTGGTGCGTTCGCGCGCCGAGCGGCTGGGCATCGACAACGAGTTCCTGCAGAAGCACGACGTGCACGTCCATGTGCCCGATGGCGCCACCCCGAAGGATGGCCCCAGCGCGGGTATCGCCATGGTGACCTCGCTGGTGTCCACGCTGACCAAGGTGCCGATCCGGGCCGAAGTGGCGATGACCGGTGAGATCACCCTGCGAGGCCGCGTCACGGCCATCGGCGGCCTCAAGGAGAAGCTGCTGGCGGCGCTGCGTGGCGGCATCACCACGGTCATCATCCCCGAGGAGAACCGCAAGGATCTGGCCGATATCCCCGCCAATGTCACCCGCGATCTGAAGATCGTGCCGGTGAAGTGGATCGAGGAAGTGCTCGACCTGGCGCTGGAGACGCCGCTGACGGCACCGAAGCCCAAGAAAGATGGGCAACGTGTCACGGTACGCGGCAAGTCCAAGACAGCTTCCACGACCCGCGTCAAGCACTGACGCGTGCTGTGGAAATGCCCGAAACCCGCGTCGTTATTGGCTTTTCAGCTTGCGCGGGTAGGGGGGCACTGGTATAAAAGCACCACTCGCGAGTCAGCGTAATTCTGAATTCGGCGAACTGAGAACTTCACTGGCATTCGACGGCGTATCGTCGTCGGGTGTCTCAATGTTGAATCCGCGGAATCCCCGCCAAAGGAGCTGTAGAGAATGAACAAGACCGAATTGATCGACGCCGTTGCTGAAGCCGCCGACCTGACCAAGGCCGAGTCCAGCCGCGCCGTTGATGCCGTCATCGCTTCCGTCACCAAGGCCCTGAAGGGCGGTGACGCGGTGACGCTGGTGGGCTTCGGCACGTTCCAGGTCCGCGACCGCGCTGCCCGTACCGGCCGCAACCCGAAGACCGGCGACACCATCAAGATCGCTGCGTCGAAGAATCCGTCGTTCAAGGCTGGCAAAGCCCTGAAGGATGCCGTAAACTAAGCGGCTTGCTGGGGTGCTTAGCTCAGCGGTAGAGCGTCTCCTTTACACGGAGAGGGTCGGGGGTTCGAAACCCTCAGCACCCACCAAGCACTGCCAGTAAAAGTTTTGAAATGTGGAGCGGTAGTTCAGCTGGTTAGAATGCTGGCCTGTCACGCCGGAGGTCGCGGGTTCAAGTCCCGTCCGCTCCGCCAGTTTTTAAAAAAACCTCGAAAAAAGCAGTATTTCGGGGTGGGCAATCTGAATATCTTCGGATAGAATGAGCGCCTGCAAAGTTCAAGTGCGGAGCGGTAGTTCAGCTGGTTAGAATGCTGGCCTGTCACGCCGGAGGTCGCGGGTTCAAGTCCCGTCCGCTCCGCCAATCTTTGAAAAGCCCTTGGTGAAAACCAAGGGCTTTTTTTTTGTTTTCCATCCAGCAGATCGATCGACAGTGCGGCACACGCCGTTGGTCCGTCATGATCGGCAGGTGCGGCAGCGGGAGGATCGCGCGCAGGGGCGGGCGCGGGCACTTTTGGAGCCTGCCGCGAAGCGGGTTACACTGCCGGGCTCGCCAATCAGGCCTTGATTTTTCCCATGCTGCAGAAACTTCGCGACAAGACCTCGGGCTGGATCGTTACCGTGATCCTGGGGCTGCTGATGATTCCGTTCCTGTTCGTGATCGACTCCAGCTACCTCGGTGGCGTCGGCTCGCAGAACGTGGCCAAAGTGGCCGCCCCGCCGACCTGGTGGAAGTCCGCCCCGTCGTGGTGGCCGGTTTCGTTCCTGTGGCAGCACCATGAGATCAGCTCCAATGATTTCCGCGTGCGCTTCGAGCAGGCGCGCCAGCAGGCACGCCAGGAACAGGGCGAGGATTTCGATCCGCGCCAGTTCGAAAGCACCGAAAGCAAGCTGGCCGTGCTCGATCAGATGATCGATGAGCAGGTCGTGCGCCTGGCCGGCGAACAGTCCGGCATCGTGATCGGTGATGGAGCGGTACGCGAGTACATTTCCTCGATCCCGGCCTTCCTCGGTGCCGATGGCAAGTTCAACCAGGACAACTACCGCATCGCGCTGGCCAGCGGCAATCCGCCGCGCACCCCGACGCAGTTCGAAGCGCTGGTGCGCGAGAGCATCCAGCAGTCGATCATTCCGTCGGCCCTGCAGCGTTCCGGGTTCACCACCCAGAGCGAAGCCGAGCGCCTGATGAAGCTGTTGGGTGAAACCCGTGATGTCGAACTGGCCGCGCTGCCGGAAACCCCGGCCGATACCGCCGAAGTGACCGACGCGCAGATCAAGCAGTGGTACGACAGCCACACCAAGGATTTCCGCCAGCCGGAGACGGTGTCGCTGGAGTACGTCGAGATCAACGGCGCGAACCTGCCGGCCCCGGCGGCAGCTGACGAGGCCACCCTGCGCAAGCGCTATGAAGATGAGAAGGCACGCTTCGCGACGCCGGAGCAGCGTCTGGCCTCGCACATCCTGATCAGCGCCGACGGCAGCGATCCGGCCAAGCTCAAGGCCGCCCAAGAAAAGGCCACGCGCCTGGCCGCGGAAGCGAAGGCACCGGGCGCCGATTTCGCCGCACTGGCCAAGGCCAACTCCGAAGATCCGGGCTCCAAGGACACCGGCGGCGACCTGGGCTGGGTGGAACGCGGCGCGATGGTGAAGCCGTTCGAAGATGCCCTGTTCGCCATGAAGGCGGGCGAGGTCACCGGTCCGGTCAAGACCGATTTCGGTTTCCACGTGCTCAAGCTGCGTGAGACCAAGGGTGGCGAAGGCCGTTCGTTCGACGAGGTCCGTGACCAGCTGGCCGCCGAGCAGCTCAAGGCCGACACCGACCGCGTGTTCACCGAGCTGAGCGGCCGTCTGGTGGATCTGGTCTACAAGAACCCGACCTCGCTGGAAGGCCCGGCCAAGGACATGAGCCTGCCGGTGCAGACCATCGGTCCGTTCACCCGCACCACCGCCAGTGGCATCGCCGCCAACCCGGCCGTACTGCGCGCGGCGTTCTCCGACATCCTGACCCAGGACGGCACGGTGAGCGACCCGATCGAGCTGGGCCCGAACCACAACGTGATGATCCGCGTGACCGAGCACAGCCCGGAGCAGGCGCTGCCGCTGGCCAAGGCCCGTGAGCAGGTGATCGCCGCGATCCATGCCGACCGCACCCGACAGGCCTCGGAGAAGGCCGTGGACGCCGTGCTGGCCAAGCTGAAGGCCGGGCAGACCCTGCAGGCGCTGGCGACCAGCGACAAGCTGCAGATCAGCCCGCTGCCGGGCCTGCCGCGTACCCAGCCGGTGCCGACCCCGGAGATCAACCGCGCCGTGTTCAGCGCACCGCTGCCGGCCGAAGGCAAGCCGAGCTACGGCAAGGTTGCCGTGCAGGGCCGCTACGTGATCTACGCGGTGACCAAGGTCACCCCGGGCAACGTGGCCGAAGTGGATGCCGCCCAGCAGCAGCAGCTCAAGGAGCAGCTGAGCCAGATCGACGGCATGGCCGCCGCCAAGGCCTACGTCGACGCCATGCGCAAGCACTTCAAGGTGCAGACCGAAGAAGCCAACCTGTAACCGGGTCGGCTTCTGCTGGACAGCAAAAAGCCCGGCAATGCCGGGCTTTTTGTTGAACGACACTGCCCGGCAGAACCGGGCAGTGTCGTTACCCGCAATGGGATCCGCGCACTCAGTCTTCGACGCGCAGCACCGCACCGGGCTTCAGCACACTGCTCCCGCTGAGCCCATTGAGCGACAGCAGGGCCTTCAGCGGCATCCCGTACCGGCGGGCGATGGTCCAGGGCGACTCGCCGTCGCGCACGGTGTGCCGGCGGCTGCGCGGGCGATCCGCGCTGGCTACCGTGCGGGTGGCTGCCGGCGCAGGCGTCGTGCGCGCCGCCGGGGTGTCCACCGGTGCGCTGGGGGCCAGCGCAATGGCGGCCACGCTGGCGCTGGCGTCCACCGGTGCATGCGCAGTCGGAGCCAGCACCGTCACCTGGCCGGACGGGCGGCCTTTGCCGCTGGCCAGGGCCGGGTTGAGGCGGGCGATCCGCGCCGGATCCAGATCGCGCTGCTGGGCCCACTGCTGGACGCTGGTGCCGGCCGGCAGGGTGTGGCCCTTCAGCACGGGCACGGTGCGATCCAGCGAGGCCATCACCGCCGGCTCGGTTTCCGCGTCTTCCAGCACGCAGGCCAGCGCATGCAGCTTCTCGACATAGGCATAGGTGACCGGCGACAGCCCCGGCAACTCGGCCGGCCGCGCGTTCTGCGCGTTCATGCCGGCCTTGCGCAACGACTGCAGCACCCGGTACTCACCGGCGTTGTAGGCCATCGTCGCCAAGCGCCAGTCGCCGCCGAACATGCCGTGCAGGGTCTTGAGGTAACGCACCGCGGCCTGGGTGGAATCCACGGCCGAGAGGCGACCGTCGTAGCCCGGGGTCATCTGCACGCGGTGGTTCTTGGCGGTGGTGGCGATGAACTGCCACAGGCCGGCCGGGCCGCCGCCGTTGCGGGCATTGGGCCGGTAGCCACTTTCCACGAAGGGAATCAGCGCGAATTCGGTGGGCAGGTCGGACTTGCGCAGCTCTTCGACCACGTAGCCGAACAGCACCAGCGCATCGTCATCCTGGTTGGCCAACCGCGAGGGGGCATGCGCGAACTGCTTCTGCCAACGCGGGCTGGTCGCCTCGGCGTTGCAGGTGGGTTCGGCCAGACCATCGCGGAAGCTGGCGAAGATGTCCTGCCCGTTGCGCACCGAGGCCGGCGGCAGCGCCGCAGCGGTCAGGGGGAGGGAGGACAGGCCGGCCACGTTCTGCGACATGCCGGCGGTCAACGACTGGGCGCCCGCGCTGCCGGCCACGGCGATCGCCAGGCCAAGCGCGAGCGGCAACAATCGCCGACTCATGTTCGAAATCCGTCTTTCCAGTGTCGCAGCCCTGCGACAACATCGACTTCATCGGTTACGGGACGCCCAAGATGGGCGCTGACGGCCGCCTGGATGGCGGGGGTGTTCGTACGCAGGAACGGATTGCATTCCAGCTCGCTTGCCAGTGAAACCGGCAGCGTGGGCAGGTCATCGCGGCGCATGGCCAAGGCCTCCTCATGGCGCTGCGACAACGCAGCGTTGGTGGGGTCTACATGCCGCGCGAAGACGGCATTGGACAGGGTGTACTCGTGGGCGCAACAGACCATCAGTTGCGCTGGCAGGGACGCCAGCTTCCGCAGGGATGCCAGAAGCTGGGGAGGCGTACCTTCGAACATCCGCCCACAGCCCAGGCTGAACAACGCATCGCCACTGAAAAGGTGTTCAGCGGTGTGAAACGCGATATGGCTCCGGGTGTGCCCGGGCACGGATACTACGTGGAACCCCAGCCCCAGTGCCTGAACGCATTCACCTTCAGCCACCCGGTGGGCAGGGACCGCGATGCGCGGTTCCACCGGTGCGTAGACCTCCACCGCGGGAAACCGGGCCTGCAGCTCGGCCACGCCGCCGATGTGGTCGTTGTGGTGGTGGGTCAGCAGAATGCTGTGCGGGACCCATCCCTGCTGCGCTGCGGCGGCCAGGACGGGGTCGGCCTGGCCGGGGTCGATGACCACGGCGCGGCCGTCGTCGGCGACCAGTGCCCAGATGTAATTGTCCGCAAACGCGGGTAGGGCGGTCAGTCGCATAGAATTGGACCATGCCCCCCGCACCGAGCCCCCGTCAAGCGACAGTCGCATCCTGGTTTGATACTGAACCGGCACAAGCGTTGTGCCGGTTGGAATCGGAGCGGTTGCGCAGCCTGCTGGCCGAGCGCCCGGTGAACCCCTGGTTGTGGGTGGCGCCGACGCCTGGCTGGCTCGGGTGCGTGGATCTGCCCGGCCGCGGCCTGCGCCTGTACCGGGACGGCGCGGCTTACGCCGGGGATGTGCACTGCGGGCTGCCGTTGCCGCTGCCGGATGAGAGCGTCAATGCGATCGTCCTGCAGCATGTCACCGCGCGGGACGCCGAGGCGTTGATCGCCGACTGCGCCCGTGTACTGATGCCGGGCGGCCGCCTGTGGCTTTCCACCCTCAACCCGTTCAGCCCGTACCGCCGGCAGTGGCGCCATCACGGGCTGGTCGTGCGCAGCCCACAGCGGCTGCGCCACACCCTCGCGCAGGCTGGCCTGAGCTGCGAAGACCTGCAGTACCTCGGCCCGATGTGGCGCGACCGCTCGCCGGCGCGGCGCGATCTGGCCCCGCTGCGGGCCGCCTGTCTGTTCACCGCTGAAAAACGCACTCTGGCCTTGCCGGGACCGACGCCGGTGGCTGCGCCACGCTGGCACGGCACCGTGGCCACCTGATCTGGAATGGAATGAAGACGATAGAAATCCACACCGACGGTTCCTGCCTCGGCAATCCCGGCCCTGGCGGCTGGGCGGCATTGCTGCGCTACAACGCGCACGAGCGCGAACTGAGCGGTGGTGAAGCGCATACCACCAACAACCGTATGGAGCTGATGGCGGCCATCTCGGGGCTGGAAGCCCTCACCGAGCCGTGCAACATCGTGCTGTTCACCGATTCGCAGTACGTGCGCCAGGGCCTGACCGAGTGGATGCCCGGTTGGATCCGCAAGAACTGGAAGACCGCCGGCGGCTCGCCGGTCAAGAACCGGGAACTGTGGGAGCGCCTGCATGCGGCCACGCTGAAGCACACCATCGACTGGCGCTGGGTGAAGGGCCATTCCGGCGACCCGGACAACGAGCGCGTGGATCAGCTGGCGCGCGACGCCGCGATCCGGATCCGCGCCGCCGGCCCGGTACACTGAGCCCATGCGTCAGATCATCCTTGATACCGAAACCACCGGCCTGGAATGGCGGAAGGGCAATCGCATCGTCGAAATCGGCTGTGTGGAACTGCTCGAGCGCCGCCCCAGTGGCAACAACTACCACCAGTACCTCAAGCCGGACTGCGAGTTCGAACAGGGCGCGCAGGAAGTCACGGGCCTGACCCTGGAGTTCCTGGCCGACAAGCCGGACTTCGCCCAGGTCGTCGACGACTTCCTGGCCTACATCGATGGCGCCGAGCTGATCATCCACAACGCGGCGTTCGATCTGGGCTTCCTGGACAACGAGCTGTCGCTGCTGGGCGACCACTACGGCAAGATCACCGACCGCTGCACGGTGATCGATACGCTGAAGATGGCGCGCGAGCGCTTCCCGGGCCAGCGCAATTCGCTGGATGCACTGTGCCGTCGCCTGGGTGTGGACAATGCCCACCGCCAGCTGCACGGCGGCCTGCTCGATGCGCAGATCCTGGGCGATGTGTACATCGCGCTGACCTCGGGCCAGGAAGAAATCGGCTTCGGCTCGGCCGATGACCAGAAAACCGGCAGCGCCCACGCGCAGACCTTCGACACCTCGCGCCTGCTGCCGCGCCCGCGCGTGGTCGCCACGGCCTCGGAGCGGGAAGCGCACGAAGCGCGCCTGGCCAAGCTGCGCAAGAAGGCCGGCCGCGCGATCTGGGATGGTGAGCCTGAAGCGGTGGAAGCGGTCAGCGCCTGACGGCCCGCCCCCGGTAGATCCCGACCGTTGGTCGGGATGCCTGCCTCAATGGCACCGCACCAGGATCACGGTGATGTTGTCCGAGCCGCCGCCATCCAGCGCGGCGGCGACCAGGGTATCCACGCATTCCTGCGCACTGGCATCGTCGAAGGCGAGGGTGCGGGCGATGCCCTTGTCCTCGACCTCTTCGGTCAGCCCATCACTGCACAGCAGCAGCTGCATGCCCGGGCGCAGCTCGCCGGTGGTGGTCGCCACATTCAGGTGCGCCGGATCGGTCACCCCCAGCGCCTGGGTCACCACATTGCGATGCGGATGAGCACGCGCCTGCTCGGCGGTCAGATTGCCCTGCGCGACCAGTTCCTGGACCACGCTGTGATCCTGGCTCAACTGGGCCAGCTTGCCGTCGCGCCACAGGTACGCGCGGCTGTCGCCGACCCACGCCACCTCATACCGATTGCCCTGCACACGGGCCGCCACCACGGTGGTGCCCATCGGCAGGCTGTCGTTGCGGCGGCGCGAGGTGCGGATGATTTCCTCATCGGCGATCCGGATCGCATGCGCCAGCGTCGCCCCGCGGCGGATCTCGCGCACGATGGTCTCGCGCGCCAGCGCACTGGCCACCTCACCGCAGGCGTGCCCGCCCATGCCATCGGCGACCAGCCACAGCGCCAGTTCGCCATCCCCGTAATACGTATCCTCATTGAGGTCGCGGCGCAGGCCGGGGTGGGTCAGGTGTCCGAATTCGATCATGAAGGCGTGTGCCGGTGAGGATTGCGAGGGATAACGGCATGATCGCGGCCCGCCGGACATCCGGCAAGGCATCCATACAGAAGAAATTCACTTCGCCGGTGCGGAATGACTTGTCGTCAGCGCGTCCTGCCCGTATCATTCGCGTCCCGGTTCGCCGGGACCATCTGGAGAGGTGGCAGAGCGGTTGAATGTACCTGACTCGAAATCAGGCAGGCGTTTATAGCGCCTCGGGGGTTCGAATCCCCCCCTCTCCGCCAGATAAAAAGAAAAGGGCTGCCCATTGGGCAGCCCTTTTCTTTTTATCTGGCCTGATGGGCGGACGAGAACCCCCGACGGGGGTTCGACGGATCTGCAGGAGCAGATCCGGACAGACGAACGTCTGGCCCTGGAGCGCGCAGCGCGGAAGGGCTGGGCCCATGGATGGGCCCAGCAATCCCGGCAATGAAGCGGCCACCCTGCAAGCCACGCGACGTCATCGCGGTAGCAACTGTCTTATCAGGTGCAGACCAACGCGGCCTCGGCGTCCCGCTTGCGGGCGTTGAGGATGACCAGCATCTTGCGCATGACCGCTACCAGCGCCACCTTGCTCG
>NZ_JBDJMT010000018.1:0-69731 GCF_039674045.1 Stenotrophomonas sp. TWI602 | reverse complement strand
GCGTGGGGACCCAAGCTACCCAGCGGTCGCAAGACCTAGAGCCACACGGTCGCCCACGCCGGGCTCTCGGCACCTAAAGTGCCAGATCGGCAAGAGATAAGAGCCACGCCATGCGTGGCTGCCTCCCGATCACCGCGCAGCCACGCACGGCGTGGCTCTACCCGAGGGGCCGCACCCTCAGGCCACACCCCTCCAACATGCGCTCCGCTAAACTGCCCGCCTCACGTAACGGATCCCCACCATGACCGCTGAAATCCTCGTCCCCGTGTCCTTCGGTGAACTGCTCGACAAGATCTCGATCCTGCAGATCAAATCCGAGCGCATCAGCGACGAGGCCAAGCTGGCCAACATCCGCACCGAGCTGAGCGCGCTGGAAAAGACCTGGATGGCGCACCCGGCCGGGGTCAAGGACATCGCCCGCCTGCGTGCCGAGCTCAAGGCCGTCAACGAGCGCCTGTGGGACATCGAAGACAACATCCGCCTGCAGGACAAAGCCCAGGCCTTCGACGACCACTTCGTCGAACTGGCCCGCAGCGTCTACCAGCAGAACGATGAGCGTGCCCGCATCAAGAAGGACATCAACCTGGCGCTGGGCTCGCTCTACGTGGAAGAGAAGTCGTACAAGGATTACGCGCCGCGCGGGGCGTAATCGGCCACATAGCGCTCGAAGGCGGCAATGCCGTCCTCGACCGTGATCAGCTGCATCACGTCGTCGAACTCGACCTTCGCGCCCCACTTCAGTTCGCTGGCCGGCTTGCCCAGGAATCTGCGCGCGGCGTCGTCGTAGCGGTCCACGCAGTAGCGCCGGTCGGAGTAGGGGCCGCTGCGGTGCGGGTTGCTGGCCGCGTGCAGGCCCAGCACCTTGGTGCCCATCGCGTTGGCGATATGCATCGGGCCCGAATCGGGCGTCATTACCAGTGCGGCGCGCGCCAACAGCGCGGGCAGCTGCTTGAGGGTGTCCTTGCCGACCAGATCCAGCGGCGGGGTGGTCAGCTGCGCCTGGATGGCATCGGCCATGCCGCGCTCCAGATCGCTACGCCCACCGCACAGCACCACCCGCCAGCCGCGCGCGGTGGCGTGGTTGGCCACGGCCGCATAGCGATCGGCATACCAGTTGCGGCGCACGTGGCTGGAGCAGGGCGAAATCATCAGCACCGGGCGGCCGTCGTCGGCCCACTGGGCATTGGCCCACTCGAACGCCGCCGGCGGCACGGCCAGATCCCAGCTGACCTCGGTCTGTTTCAGGCCCAGTGGCTCGCAGAAGCTGCCGATCGCGTCGAGCACGTGGATGCCCGGGCGGTCGGGGATGCGCTCATTGATAAACAGCCCGTGAAGGTCCTTGGAGCGCGATCTGTCGTAGCCGATGCGGCGCTTGGCCGGCACGAAGGCAGACAGCACGTTGGCGCGGAAGGCGACCTGCATCTGCAGCAGCGCATCGAAACGCCCCGCAGGGAGGCTCTCGCGCAGGGCGCGCATGCCGGCCAGGCCGGTCTTCTTGTCGTAGCTGTGGAAGGTCACGCCCGGCAGCCCATCGAGCAGCTTGTGGCCGGCCTTGTCGATGATCCAGTGCAGCGACACGCCGGGATCGGCCTGCTGCAGGGTGCGCACCAGCGGCACCACATGGGTCACGTCCCCCAGCGCGGACAAACGCAAAAGACACAAGGAAGAGGACGTTGGTGCCATGGTGTTGTTAGACTCGAAGGAATGGTCGCATTCGACGCCACTGAAGCGCTGACGCCCTGCCGCGATGGACGCGGTATCGGTGCCATTCTGTTCGACCGCGAAGCCTTGCGGCAAGCCGAGATGAGCCTGTTCGCGCCGGCCCACTGGGGCGAGCGGGCACGACCGGTCGCCGATGGCGGTCGCGGCGGCGCCTGGTTCGTCGATGCCCCCTTCGGTCATGCCGTGCTGCGCCAGTACCTGCGCGGCGGCCTGGCGGCCAAGCTCAGCCGGGACCACTACCTCTGGCGCGGCGCCAACCGCACCCGCAGTTTTGCCGAATTCCGGCTGATGCGCGCCCTGCACGCGCAGAAGCTGCCGGTGCCGCGGCCGATCGCCGCGTTCTACATGCGCGAAGGCCTGCGCTACAAAGCGGCGATCCTGATGGAGCGGCTGGAGGGCGTGCGCTCGCTGGCCGATCGGGCGCTGGTCGCCGGGCGCGGCGCTCCCTGGGAAGAGACCGGCCGGCTGATCGCGCGCTTCCATCGCGCCGGGCTGGACCATGCCGATCTCAACGCCCACAACATTCTGTTCGACGCCAACGGCCACGGGTGGCTGATCGATTTCGATCGCGGCGTGCTGCGCATTCCCGCCACCCGCTGGCGCGAACGCAATCTCAAGCGGCTGCTGCGCTCGCTGATCAAGCTGCGCGGTGAGCGCAGCCATGAGGATGTCGAGAAGGACTACGCACGGCTGCGCCGCGCCTACGACCTGGCCTGGAACCGGGGTTACTGATGGACTGGGCATTGCGTTTCATGGGGGTCGGCAATGCGTCGGCCGTGCAGCTGGGTTCGCCGATGGCGGTGATCGAGCGCGATGGCCGCCCGTGGCTCACCATCGATTGCGGCGGGGAAGGGCTGACCGCCTTCCAGGCGCACTACGGGCATGTGCCGCAGGCACTGTTCGTCACCCATGTGCACCTGGACCATGTCGCCGGTTTCGAACGCCTGTTCGTGGATGCGTATTTCTCGCCGCAGCGTCGTGGGCGCATCCGCCTCTACGTGCCGGCGACGGTCGTGCCGCTGCTGCACAAGCGCGTGGCCGATTACCCGAACGTGCTGGCCGAGGGCGGTGCGAACTTCTGGGATGCGTTCCAGCTGATCGTGGTCGGCGATGCGTTCTGGCATGACGGCGTGCGTCTGGAAGTCTTCCCGGTGCGTCATCACTGGCCGGAAACCGCCTATGGCCTGCGCCTGAAGGGTGCGGTCACCTGGAGTGGTGATACCCGCCCGATTCCGGAAATGCTGGCGCGCTACGCCGACGACAACGAACTGATCGCCCACGACTGCGGCCTGCACGGCAATCCCTCGCACACCGGTGTGGACGACCTGGAGCGTGAGTACACGCCCGAGCTGCAGGCGCGGATGATGCTCTATCACTACGCCAGCGAGACGGACGGCGAGGCGCTGCGCCAGCGTGGCCACCGTGTGGCCCTGCCCGGTGAGCGTGTGGCGCTGGCCACCCCGACCGCCATGCATGTGCTGGCCCAGGATCCGCCCTGAGCATGGACGACGCGCTGGCCGCCCAGCTGCAGGCGCTCGAACGCGCGTTGCATGCGCCGGCGGTTCGCGGTGATGTCGCGCAGTTGGCGGCACTGTTGGATGATGACTTTCGCGAGATCGGCAGCTCGGGCACCTGTTTCGACCGTGCTGCTGCGTTGGCCGAGATTCCGCGTGAGCGCGCGGAGGTGGAGATCGTGTCCTGCGATTATGACGTCGCTCTGTTGGCCCCGACGCTGGCGCAGGTGCGATACCGCAGCTGGTATGTGATCGAAGGGGTGCGCCAACGTGAGGTGCTGCGCAGCTCGCTGTGGCGGCTGCACGGCGAGGCATGGCGGGTGGTGTTTCATCAGGGCACGCCCGCGGCGCCTTGAGCGGCAGCATCGCGAAGGAAAACAGGGGGCCCAAAAAGGTGGCGGCCCCGCCGGCTGACCTCGGCGCCCGCGTCGATCGATACCGTTGCTGCCTTCCGGCCCTGGCGGGATTTTCGACCTAGCGTCGCGAGGGGCCGACGGGGCCACCATAGAGACGTTCCGGCTGCAGGGCGATCAGGGATCAGCCGGCCGCAGGCGGAAGGTGCACCGCAGGAACAGGCCCGGCAGTGCAGTCGCGCATTCTAGCGCATGCGTGGCACGCAGTGCCAGACGCGGAGGCTGAATCCCGTGTAGCCCGTCGTGATACGGAGCGGCCAATGTGCGGGCGGGTTGCTAAAATGCGCGGCACAGGAGGAACGGCCTCCCCCATTTCGGGAATCACTGACCAGGACGGCCTGGCCCCCATCAAGGAGGGCCGCATGGCCTGGATCTATCTGTTGGCAGCGGGTGTACTGGAAATCGTCTGGGCGTTCTCGATGAAGCAGTCCGAGGGGTTCAGCAAGCTCACCCCCTCGATCATCACCCTCGTCACCATGATCGCCAGCTTCTGGCTGCTGTCATTGGCAATGCGCACGTTGCCGCTGGGCACCGCGTACACGATCTGGACCGGCATCGGCGCGGTCGGTGCGTTCGTGATCGGTATTACCTTCCTCGGCGAGCAGGTCAGCGCGATGCGGATTGCCGCGGCGGTGTTGATCGTGAGCGGGTTGGTGTTGATGAAGTTGAGCAGCAGCTGAGGCGTTCAAAATGCACGCTGCGCGCTCGGGGGTAGAGCCACGCCATGCGTGGCTGACGTAACCCTGACGCACTCCAATCACTGGCGCCGCTCAACGTGGCGCCAGTTCGAGTGCCATCTCCACCGCATCCAGCCCGGGGCCATGCCCATCGGGGGTGATGTGGGTGATGACGAAGCCGAGGCCGGCGTAGAACGCCTGCGTGTGCTGGCTGGTGCTGAGCGTTACGCGCTGGGCGCCGAGCGTTTCTGCGTGGGCCAGGCGTGCGTGGGAGAGCTCAGTGCCGAGGCCTTGGCGATGACGGGTGCGGTCAACCATGCCCCAGCAGAAGGCCGCGGTGTGTTCGTTGTCGAGGGCCAGGCCGCCGCAGGCGACAAGGTGGCCGTTGTGGTCGATGACCAGATAGTCGTGGGCGCGGTGTGGGTGGAGCAGGTAAGTGGCGAAGTTGTGGCGTTCGTGTGGGGCGAAGTAACGCGGCACGTTGGTGTCGAACAGTGCCAGGCAGGCGGGGGCGTCGGTTGGGGTGTAGGGGCGCAGGGTGGGCATGGGGGGACTTTGGCATGGGTTGGCTGCGCAAAGAGCAGCCGACCAGCGGTCGGCTCTACCGTTAGCGGTGGCGACGCAGAGGCTTCGGATGCAGGGTGGCCGCTTCATCGGGATTGCTGGCTGCATCCATGCACCCAGCCCTTCCGCGCTGACGCGCTCCAGGGCCAGCCGTTCGGCTGTCCGGATTCGCTCCTGGCGAATCCGTCGAACCCATTGGGGTTCTCGGCCCCCATGCTGTCCGTCGCACAAATAAAAAGGCCGCCCCTGGGGGCGGCCTTTTTATTTGTCTGGCGGAGAGAGGGGGATTCGAACCCCCGAAGCGCGGTTTAGACGCTTACACACTTTCCAGGCGTGCTCCTTCAACCGCTCGGACACCTCTCCGGACCTGCTGCAATAACCCGCTGCAGGGGCGCAGATTCTAGCGGGGGAATCGGAATCGCACAAGCGGTTCGTCACAGGGGGCAGGGGGGCTGGACAGGCGTGGCACAATGGTCGTCCCGATGAAGACGGTGGCCTGATGTCCTATCTCGTCCTTGCCCGCAAGTGGCGTCCGAAGCGTTTTGCCGAGCTGGTGGGCCAGGAACACGTGGTCCGTGCGCTCAGCAATGCGCTGGACAGCGGCCGGGTGCACCATGCGTTCCTGTTTACCGGCACCCGCGGGGTCGGCAAGACCACCATTGCCCGTATTTTTGCCAAGTCGCTGAACTGCGAGCAGGGCACCAGCGCCGATCCATGCGGTCAGTGTCCGGCCTGCCTGGATATCGACTCCGGCCGCTACATCGATCTGCTCGAGATCGATGCTGCGTCCAATACCGGTGTGGATGATGTCCGCGAGGTGATCGAGAACGCCCAGTACATGCCCTCCCGGGGCAAGTACAAGGTCTACCTGATCGACGAAGTGCACATGCTGTCCAAGGCGGCGTTCAATGCGCTGCTCAAAACGCTGGAAGAGCCGCCGGAGCATGTGAAGTTCCTGCTGGCCACCACCGATCCGCAGAAGCTGCCGGTGACGGTGCTCTCGCGCTGCCTGCAGTTCAACCTGAAGCGGTTGGACGAGGACCAGATCCAGGGCCAGATGACCAAGATCCTGGCCGCCGAGGAGATCGAGTCCGACCCGACCGCGATCGTGCAGCTGGCCAAGGCGGCCGATGGCAGCCTGCGTGACGGCCTGTCGCTGCTGGACCAGGCGATCGCCTATGCCGGCGGCGCGCTGCGCGAGGACGTGGTGCGCGCGATGCTGGGCACGGTCGACCGCACCCAGGTCGCGGCGATGCTGGATGCGCTCGCCGATGGTGATGGCCCGCGCCTGCTGCAGACCGTGGCCCTGCTGGCCGAGTTCTCGCCGGACTGGAGCGGGGTGCTCGATGCCTTGGCCGAAGCCCTGCACCGGATCCAGGTGCAGCAGCTGGTGCCGGGCGCCGCGACGGCGGGCGAGGGGATCGATGCCGAGGCCTTCGCCCAGCGGCTGCGCCCGGAAGTGGTCCAGCTCTGGTATCAGATGGCCCTGGGCGGCCGTCGTGACCTGCACCTGGCCCCGAGCCCGCGCGCCGGGTTCGAGATGGCCGTGCTGCGCATGCTGGCGTTCCGTCCGGCCGCCGCCGTACCGCCGGTGCCCCGCGATCCGGGCACCGGGACCGAGGTGAACAGTGGTGGCCAGGCCAGCGGCCAGGGCACCGGCATGGCCGCTGCGTCAGCGAGCGCGGCTCCGGCCGCAGCGCCGACCAAGGCGAGCGCCCCCGTCGCTCAGGCGGCCGCTGTGGCCCCCGTCGTTGCGCCGGTCTCCGCAGCGCCCGAGGCGCCCATGGCGCCGGCACCCAAGAAGCCTGCCCCAGTCCCGGCAGCCGCCGAACCGGTGAAACCGGCCAAGCCTGCCGTCTCAGCCCCCGCGGCCGACGACGATCTGCCGCCGTGGCACCGTGAAAGCGATGCCGCCGATCGCGACGAAGCGCTGGCTGCTGAAATGGCCACCCCGGATGCGGCCATGGTCGCCCCGTGGGAAGCGCCGGCCGAGCGGACCGTGGCACCGGCTGCTCCCGCGCCTGCACGGGAAGCTCCCGCCCCGGTGTCCCGCCCGGAGGGCATCGCCATCGCCCCCTCGGCGCCGGATACCGCGCCCTCGGAGCCACAGGGCGACCTGACCGCCGATGCCTGGCTGGAACTGGTGGCTGGCAGCCAGCTCAATGGCCCGTCCAAACAGCTGGCCGCGCACTCGGCGTTCATCAGCTACCAGCACGGCGTCTTGAAACTGGCGATTTCGCCCGGATTTGAGTACTTGAGTTCGGACCGCTCGCAGGCGGCGCTGATCGCGGCGTTGACCGGCCCCTTGGGGCAGGCCCCGCGCCTGGTGATCGATACCGGTGCAGCCGGTGCCGAGACCCTGCATCAGCGCGCTGACCGTCAGCGTGGCGAACGCCAAACGGCGGCGGAAGCCGCTTTCATGGCCGATCCTTCGGTGCAGTTGCTGGTCCAGCAACACGGTGCCCGGGTCGTCGCCGATTCCATTCGTCCTTTTGAAGAGTAAAGACCCATGCGCGGCAATATCGCCCAACTGATGCAGCAGGCCCAGAAGATGCAGGAGAACCTGCAGAAGGCCCAGGAAGACCTCGCCAAGCTGGAAGTGACCGGCAGCGCCGGCGGCGGCATGGTCAGCGTGACCCTGACCGGCACCAAGGAATGCCGCAAGGTGCGCATCGATCCGTCGGTGCTGTCCGATGCGGAAATGACCGAAGATCTGGTGGCCGCCGCGTTCAACGATGCCTCCAACAAGATCGACGCCGAGTCGAAGAACCGCATGGGTTCGGCGACCGCCGGCATGCAGCTGCCCCCGGGCATGAAGCTGCCGTTCTGACCCACCGCCTGCGCCGGGTGTCTGCCTGGCGCGACCGTGGTGACCGCGCCGCGAAGCCTTCGGGCTTCGCGCGCTTGTTTCTGAGATGAGCGATCCGCCATGAGCCTGCCCCTGCTCGAACAATTGATCGAGGCCTTCCGCGTGTTGCCGGGCGTGGGCCAGAAGACCGCCCAGCGCATGGCGTACCACGTGCTGGAGCGCGAGCGCGAGGGCGGCCAGAAGCTTGCCGAGGTGCTGGCCAAGGCGATCGAGCGGATCGGGCATTGCGAACAGTGCCGGGATTTCAGCGAGACAGAGATCTGTGCGGTCTGCGCCAACGGCAGCCGCGAGCGCCAGCAGCTGTGCGCGGTGGAATCACCGGCCGATCGCCTGGCGATCGAAACGGCCACCGGGTTCCGTGGAGTGTACTTCGTGCTGCAGGGGCGGTTGTCGCCGCTGGATGGCATCGGTCCGCGCGAGCTGGGCCTGGATCAGCTGGAGGCGCGCCTGAAGCAAGGCGAGGTCAACGAGTTGATCATCGCCACCAGTGCCACCGTGGAAGGCGAAGCGACCGCGCATTACCTGGCGCAGATGGCGCGCAGCTACAAGGTGCGGCCCAGCCGCCTCGCGCAGGGTCTCCCGCTGGGGGGCGAACTGGAATACGTGGATCGCGGCACGCTGTCGCACGCGTTCGGCACGCGTACTGAAGTGCAGGAATGACGCGGCGCACCGCGCGGCAATGATCGAAACCGGGGGCGCATCCGCGCTACTCTCCAGGGCCCTGTTCCACGAGGTGCCCTCATGAGCCACGACACCCTGTTCGGCAAGATCATCCGCCGCGAAATTCCGGCCACCATCGTCTACGAAGACGAGGACGTGCTCGGCTTCAAGGACATCGCCCCGCAGGCGCCGGTGCACGTGTTGTTCATTCCCAAGCACGAGGCGATCCCGACCCTGGATGACGTGCGCCCGGAGCAGGCACACCTGATCGGCAAGCTGGCGATGGCCGCCGCGGACTACGCGCGCCGCGAAGGTTTCGCGCAGGACGGCTACCGCATCGTCATGAACTGCCGCGAGCATGCCGGGCAGACCGTGTTCCATATCCACCTGCACCTGCTGGCCGGTGCCCCGCTGGGCCACTTCGGCACGGCAAACGGCTGAGCCGGCCGCGCGCAAACAAAAACGCCGCCCGAGGGCGGCGTTTCTGCGTCAGCGTGTTACCACCAGCCCCAGCCACGGTAGCCCCAGCCCGGACCCCAGCCCGGGCCCCACGGGCCGTAGGGGTAGGCGGGTACCACATCCACCTGGCGCTGTTCCGGCCACAGGTAGATGACGTCGGCGTCCAGTTTCGGCAGGCGGTAGTCGTACTCGCCGATGCGGGTGTTCTCGTAGCCGCCGATCTTGCCGATGAAGGTCACATCGCGGCCCGGCTCGAACACCGCCGGATCGTAGAAGCCGGCACGGCAGGCGATGAAGCGGCCGTCACTGGCGTCGGCCGAGGTGGTGCTCGGGCGGCCACTGCCGTTGAGCGGGCGCGAAATCATCTGGAAGCAGGTCTGGCCCTGGCCCGGATTGGTTTCGATGATGCGACCACCCCAACGTACCGGGGTGCCCACCTGCTGGGTGGGAACCGCGTCGCGCGGGCTGACCATACTGAACTGCCCCTGCAACGGCTTGGGCGCGGTGGCGCAGGCAGCCAGTGCCAGAGAGGCAGCAAGGGGAAGCAGGATTTGAATCTTCATGGGGATGCTCCGGAGGTCGGGCGATGCCTGCGCAGGTCGCGCAATAATGAAGTGAGGTCGACGTCAGCGCCAGCGTAGCGCGCCTGGACGAAACGCGCGCTGAGCGACAGCAGCGCAGGATCGGGTCGCTGCCGGTCCACCCGACGCGCCCACTCGTCAGCGGGTTCGGCGCTGGCGCGGGACAGCCCATAGCGTGCGTACCGGCGTCCCAGCCGATGCCAAGCCCGCAACAGCGGGTCGCGCTCGCGTTCGCCCCGGGCCAGCAGCCATGCCATCCAGCCTAGCGCGGCCAGTGCGAAGACGATGAAAATTCCCACCAGCTGGCTCGGATCCAGCCGCTCGAAACCAAACGGTTTAAGAAGCTGCTGCTGACGGTTGGCATCGAAGGACAGGACCAGGTCGTTCCAGCCCCGGCGCAGCCAGTCGCCCATCTGCCCGATCTGCAGCCATCGGCTGTCCAGCGTGGCGCCGGCAGCGCCGGCCCCCAGCCGGTCCTCAAGCGTGTCGTAAACGCGCTCCGGCGCAACGGCGGCGGTCGGATCGACCCGCACCCAGCCGCGGCCCGGCAGCCACACTTCGGCCCAGGCATGTGCGTCCATCCGGCGCAGCACCCAGTAGTCGCCATATGGGTTGCGGATGCCGCCCGCGAAGCCGGTCACCACCCGCGCCGGGATGCCTGCATTGCGCATCAATACGACGAACGAGGAGCTGAAGTGCTGGCAGAAGCCGGCCTGCTGATCGAACAGGAATTCGTCCGCGCCATCGCGACCGGGCTCGGGCGTGTCCAGGGTGTAGACGAAACGCGCGCGCACCCAGTCCAGCGCGCGCTGCACGATCGCGGCATCGTTGCTGCCGGCGTCCTGTCGCCACTGCCGGGCCAGCGCTGCCGTGCGCGGATTCAAGCCGTCGGGCAACTGCAGCGCAAGGCGCCGCGCGTCAGGCGTCAGCGCTTCGGTATAGGCCACCGCCGGTGCGGAGGTCAGCCGCCAACGGGTCAGTGCGTTCAACGCCGCGTGGCTGCGCAGGCTGTGGTTGGCATCCAGGTCGCTGCCGGGCGGTGCCTGCAGCGGAAGATCCAGCGCGACCAACTGGCGGCGATCGGTCGGCTCGTAATCGATCTGGTAGTCCCACTGCGTGCTGGCGTGGGTCACGGCGGCCGGCGCACGCTCGATCTGCCGCCGGTCCTGCTCCCAGCGCTTGCCATCGAAATGGGTCAGTACCGGCCCGCGCCAGTAACGTTGCTGTGGCGCGGGGATCGCGCCGAAGAACTGCACGCGAAGCGCCGGGGTGTCATCGGCCATCAGGTCCAGCCACTCCCCGGGCTCCATCGTGTCGGACAGGCCGGGTTTGCCCACCGCGCGATCCGGGATGCCCCAGAGCGGTTCGCTCAACCGCGGGAACAGCCAGAAACCGGCCAGGGCCAGCGGCAGGCCGAGCAGCACCAACCGGCCGATGCCGCGCAACTGGCGTTTGAGGGGCGCTGGCGGTGCCTGTCCCTCCAGGTGTGCCAGGCGTTGCAGGGCGAGCAGTGCGACCAGGCCGGCCAGCACGGCCAGCGTCATCGTCAACGGGCCTTGGTCGAGCAGGAACGCCGCGAACGGGCCGAACAGCCCGAAGCCGACCAGGCTGCGGGCATCGCGCAGGCTGCGCAGCTCGCTGGATTTCAGCGCGAGCATTGCTGCCAGCAGCGCGCAGCCGGTGTCGCGGCCAGGCCGTGGACCCATCTGCCAGTAAATGGCGGCCAGCATGGCGAGCACCAGCAAAAGGCGCAGGGCGCCCGGCAACAGTCGCTGCCGCGAGGCCAGCGCGGTCAGCAGTGCGACACTGGCGATGACGGCGGCCAGCACGGTGGGCAGCTGCAGCAGCAGCGGCAACAGGCCCAGCGCCGCGCTGGCCAGCGTCCAGTAGCGCGCACCGGAACTGAGCAGGGACACGGGCCGGTCAGTCATGAGGCAACAGCGCCAGTGCGCGCTGGCACAGGTGGTGATGGGCGCTGCCGTTGCCAGGCCCGAGCACCGGTTGGCCCGGCAGCTTGAGCGTGTAGCGGCGGCCTTCGCGTTCGGCCAGGTCGATCCAGCGCGCCATGCGTGCGATCCGTGCTTCGGTGCCCAGCGGTGCCAGGTGCCACCAGTCCAGCACGATCTCCAGCCCGACCGGCTTTTCGTACTCGCGCACCAACAGGGTGTCGCGTCGCGCGGAGTGTTTCCACGCGATGCTGCGCATCGGATCGCCAGCGCGATACGGGCGCAGCTGATGCAGCTCCTCGCCACTGGCATGCACGCGGGTATGCAGTGGGTCGCCGCCGCTTTCCGGCAGGGAGGGTGCGTGCGTTTCCGGTGCCGCATAGACCAGCAACGGGGTTTCCGGCCAGACCCACGACCACGCGCGCACCAGGCCGAGCGGTTGCGTGGTGGCGATGCGGATGCGGGCCAGGTCGAACCAGCCGCGCCGGTGCGTGGGCAGCGCGAGATCCACTTCGATCTGGTCGCTGTCGATCAGGTGCCCGAACGCGGCCACGCCCTCGTGCTCCACCTGCAGGCCGCGCCGGGCGCGGGTATCGGCGCGCGACAGACTGATGCGCAGCCGCAACGGCGCGCCCGCGGTGACCGGCTCGGCGGAGACCGCATCCACCTGCAATCCGGACAGCTGCAGGTGCGCGCTGATCGCACTGGCGATGCTGACGGTCGCCAGCAACAAGGCCAGCAGCAGCGCAGGATTGTTGTTGTAGTTCAGCGCGCCGAGCAGCATCGCCGACAGCAGCGCGGCGACGAACAGCCCGAACCGCGTCGGCAGCACATAGATGCGGCGCCGGTCGAACCGGCACGGCAGGTGCTCGGGGCGGCGCGGTCGCGCCAGATGTTGCAGTTGCTGCCAGCGGGCTCCCCAGCCGCGGCGCATCTCAGTCGACCTGCACGGTCTGGAGGATGGCGCGGGCCAGTGCCGGCCCGTTGCCGGCTTCGGCCTCGGGCACCAGGCGATGCCCGGCCACTGCCACGAACAGGGTCTGCACGTCTTCGGGCACCACATGCGCGCGGCCGAGCAGCAGCGCATGCGCCTTGGCGGCGCGCAGCAATGCCAGCCCGGCACGCGGCGACAGGCCCACGCGCACCCCGGCGTGCTGGCGGCTGCGGGCGAGCAGGGCCTGCACATAGGTGATCAACGCCTCGCTGGCATGCACCTGACCAACCGCCTCGCGCAGCGTGCGCACGTCCACCTCGCTAAGGCGCGCGGTGGCCTGCGCGATCAGATGGCGGCGATCGGTGCCGCGCAGCAGCTCGCGTTCCGATTCCGGATTGGGGTAGCCCAGGGCCAACCGCAGCAGGAAACGATCCAGCTGCGAGTCCGGCAGCGGGAACGTGCCGGAGAGGTCGACCGGGTTCTGGGTGGCGATGACGAAGAACGGATCCGGGAGTGGATGGGTCACGCCATCCAGGGTGACCTGCTGCTCGGCCATCGCTTCCAGCAGCGCACTCTGGGTACGCGGCGGCGCACGGTTGATCTCGTCGGCCAGCAACACATGCGTGAACACCGGGCCCGGGTGGAACTGGAACTGGCGGCTGCCGGCGTCATACACCGAGACGCCAAGCACATCGGCCGGCAGCAGGTCAGAGGTGAACTGCACCCGCTGGAAGCCCAGTCCGAGGCTGGAGGCCATGGCATGGGCGAGGGTGGTCTTGCCCAGCCCGGGCAGGTCCTCGATCAGCAGATGACCGCCGGAGAGCAGCGCCACGAACGCCAGCCGCACCTCCTGCGCCTTGCCCAGCACCAGCCCGTTGACCTGATCCTGGGCGGCGCGAAGGGACTGTCGCAGTACATCGGTTAGCATGGCTGGCACGGGGGGCGAATGATCCATGTCCGTCTCGATTCGATGATTCCACTGATTCTATAGAGCAATGCAGGGCGAACAACGCGCACGCACCATATTCCTGTTGTTGTGGACGCTGGTCACCGCCGTCAAGCTGGTGGTGGCCGCACGTCTGCCCTTGTTCGTGGACGAAGCTTTTTACTGGCAGGAAGGCCAGCATCTGGCGGCGGCCTATTCGGACCTGCCTGGCCTGACCGCTTGGCTGGCACGCCTGGGCGTGGAAGTGGGCGGCAATCATGTGCTTGCACTGCGCCTGCCGTTCCTGGCGATCGGTGCGTGGCTGCCATGGCTGGTCTCACGCATCGCCACGCGCTGGTTCGGTGCGGTGGCCGGTTGGCAGGCGGGCAGCCTCACGTTGTTGATGCCGCTGTCGGCCACGCTGGGCATGCTGGCCGTCCCGGATGTGCCGATGGCGTTGGCCGCGGTGCTGTGCCTGGATGCCGGCGCGCGCCTGCTGCGCAGTGTCGATGCCGCGGCGGCGGTGAAGCTGGCCGCCGGCCTGGCCATCGGCGCACTCAGCCATTACCGCTTCATCGGCGTGATCGTGGTCGGTTTCATCGCGTTGCTGGTGCTGCCGCAGGGCCGGCGCATGCTGCGCGATCCGCGCGTCTGGGTGGCCTTGGCGGTGGGTGTGCTGGCGTGGCTGCCGCTGCTGTCGTGGAATGCCGACAACCATGATGCGGGCCTGAAATTCCAGGTGGTCGAGCGCCACCCGTGGGCGTTCGAATGGAGCGGGCTGTGGTTCCTGGTGATCCAGCCGATGCTGGTCACCCCGATCCTGTGCATCGCGATGTGGAAGGTGGCCCTGGCGGGCACCCGCTCCGGTGGTGGCGCACGCGCGCAATGGCGTTACTTCGGCCTGATCGGCGCGGTGTCGACGCTGTCCATCTTCGGCCTGGGCTTCTTCACCGATGTGGAGCGCATCAGTTTCCACTGGCCGCTGCCGGGCTATCTGGCGCTGCTGATCGCGGTGCCGGTGGTGCTCAACGGCTGGCCGCGCTGGCTGCGCCGTACCGGCTGGTGGTTGGCCGGTGCCGGGCTGGCGCTGGCCTTCGGCTATTACCTGACGGTCTCCATCCCGAGCGTGCGTGAGCAGTTGGCCGGCTACAAGTATTACCCGCGCAACTTCGCCGGCTGGGAACCGTTGGCAGGCGCCGTGCGCGACGAGCTGAAACGCATGCCGCCCGGCACGCGCGTGCTGGCCGGCAACTTCAAGGTGGGTGCGGAACTGGGCTTCCAGTTGCGCGACGCCTCTATCGAGGTGCTGCCCCACCCGTTGAACGACAAGCACGGCCGCACTGCGCAGCTGGGGCTGTGGGGGCTGCTGCACGATGGCCAGCGCGACGCGCCGATGCTGCTGGTGCTCTCGCCCAGCGACCAGCGCTATCGCGATCTGCTGGCGCGCTACCACGCGGTCTGCGAACAGGTGGGCCCGCTGCCGCCGCCGCGTGTGGTCAGCAACGATCATGGTTTCCAGCGCTTCCTGTTGTTCAAGCTGCCGGCCGAGCGGGTCGAGGGGCCGTGCGTTACGCCGGCGATGGCCTGGCTGGATACGCCACAGCCCGGCGCCGCGGCGGGCAACCCCCTCCAGGTGCGTGGCTGGGCCTTCAAGGATGGCGTGGGCATCGAGCGTGTCGAGCTGCTGATCGATGGCCAGCCGGTGGGCGATGCGGTCTACGGTCGGCCCTACGACATCACCGGCGCGTGGAAGATCTCCACCGATCCGCAGCACCCGAACGTGGCCTTCGATGCCACGCTGAAGACCGACCACCTCGCGCCCGGCCGTCATTGGCTCGGCATGACGCTGCACGGCAAGGACGGCAGCGTGGAGCAGTGGCAGGAACAGGCCTTCACCGTCCCCGCGCGCTGAGCGTGCGTGTTCTTCCATGGATGACACCGTCATGCGCAATGCGCCGCAGGAATCTGCCCCCCTGTCTGCTTCCCACCCGCACGCCAAGCCGGTGTCACCCGCGCTGATCCGTGCGTTGTGGTGCGCGGTGGTGGGCATCGTCGCGGTGGGTGTGGCCGCGATGCTGTGGCTCTCACCGCGCGTGTTGTACGCCGATCCGTGGCGCTTCACCCAGAAGCTGCTGGAGATGCCGTGGCCGGGCAACGTGCTGGTGTCGGACAATGGCCACCGCGAAATCCTGCCGAACCTGGTGCGCTACGCCGAGTTGGAGTGGCTGCACGGCAATCAATGGCTGCAGATCGGTACCGGCGTTGCGTTGGCATTGGCCACGGTAGGGCTGCTCGCCCGGATCATCAGGGCCGATGCCTTGGCGCCGCCGGTGCGCGCCGCCGCCACCCTGGTCGCAGCGCTGTCGGTCTTCTGGCTGGGCAGCCAGCGCGCGCTCACCCATGCCAACGAATCGGTCCACGCGTACCTGATCACCGTGGCGCTGATGGCGGGCGTCGCCCTGCTGCTGCGTGGCGATCGCCGCGGCGCGGTCGCGGCCGCCGTATGCGGCGTGGCGGCGACGTTCTCCTTCGGCAGCGGCGTGGCCGTGTTCGTGGGGCTGGCGGCGGTGCTGGTGGTGCGGCGTGCGCCGTTGTCGCACTGGGTGCCCTGGATCGCCGGCCTGCTCGTGGCGGTCGGGCTGCACCTGGGCATGGGGCGGACCGGCATGCCGACACAGATGGCGCTGGCCCCGTTGCCGCAGCTGGACGTGCTGCTGCGCTGGCTGGCCTCGCCCTTCATCTATCTGGCTTGGCCGGCACTGGATCCGGCAGCGGCACAGCAGTTGCCGTTCGCGCCCGTGCGCGGCGTGGTGCATGCCGTGGCGAGCGCCTATCAGGCGCAGTTCGGACCGGTGCTGACCTCGCGCTGGCCGCATCTGCTGATCGGTGCTGCGGGGATGGCCGGGTTGCTCGGCATGACCTGGCGCACCTGGCAGCGCGGCCACCGCGCCGGGGCGGGGGAATCGGTGGGGCTGGCAATGGCATGGTTCGGCCTGGCCGTGGGCGGGCTGGTCGCACTGAGCCGCTGGACCTACTTTGCCGACTACCCCACGCAGCTGGCCGCACCGCGCTATGTGCCCTGGTCGTGGTTGTTCTGGTCCGGTCTGATGCTGTGGACGATCGTGCGCGTCGGCCTGCGCCGTCCCGGGGCGGTGGCCTGGGCAGCCCTGCTGTTGGCCTTGGTGGCCGTGCCGAGTACGGCGTGGATGGCCTACCTCGGTGCCAGCATGCAGCGGGTGGCCAACATGACCGCTACAGCGGCCGCGGCCGGTGTGGTCGATCCGGATCAGACGCATGGGGAAAGCGTGCCCGGCGAAGTGCTGGCCGCGCTGCCCAGCCTGCGCGCGCACGGGGCATCGGTGTTTGCCTGGCCGGAAGTTCGCTATCTGCAGGGCGCGCCAACGACGGCGACCGGCGTGGCCGTCCCGGTCAGCGACGTCTCCCTCGTGGCCGTGCGCAACCTCCTGGGGCACCCGGCCTGGCGCATCGATTTCAGCGCCCAGAGCAGGGCGCCACGGCTGGTCCTGCAATGCGGCGGGCATCCCGTGGGCCTGGCCATGCCGCTGGCGGGCCGCTGGGTTGGTTGGGCCACCGGCGAGCTTGATGCCAGCTGCCTGGAGGCGCTGCAGCTGCGCTGAGGCTCAGGGCAGGGTGTAGCCGGCCTGGCGCAGCAGCTGGCTGACCGCGATCAGCGGCAGCCCGATCAGCGCGGTCGGGTCGCGGTTCTCGATCGCCTCGAACAAGGTGATGCCCAGGCCTTCGCACTTGAAGCTGCCGGCGCAGTCCAGCGGCTGCTCGGCCGCCACGTAGCGGGCGATCTCGGCGGCCTCCAGCACCCGGAAGTGGACCCGGGTCAGATCACAGGTCGCCAGGGCCTCGCCATCGCGCACCAGGCTCACGGCCGTGTGGAACGCGACCACCTGCCCGGACATCGCGGCCAGCTGCGCATGCGCGCCCTCGACCGAGCCGGGCTTGCCCAGCGGGGCGCCGTTCAGTTCCGCCACCTGGTCCGAGCCGATCACCCACCGGCCCGGGTGCAGGCGGGCGACGGCCTCGGCCTTCGCGCGCGCCAGCCGCACCGCCACGGCCCGTGGGGCTTCGGCGGGGCCGGGGGTCTCGTCCACCTCGGGGCGGGCGGTCTCCAGGGGCAGGCCGAGCCGCTCCAGCAGTTCACGGCGGTAGCGGGAAGTAGAGGCAAGCAGCAGCGGGGTCATGCGACAATACCGGGCACGGAAGGGCGGCAGTCTGGCCCTTCGGGGCGGGGATCGGCAACCTGACTGCGCAGGCATTTGACAGCGGCCCGGACGATCCTTAACATTCAGCGGCTTATGTCCGCAAACGTGCCCGAAATGCTGGATGCTTGGCGGATGGTCGCAGCACGCAGGTGCTTCGACGGCCAGGTGAATCTAGCGGAATTGACCCGCCTCCAGGGCCTTGTCGCCGATACCGAAGGAACGTGCACCTATGCACTGGAATTCGCGCACGACGACATCCTGCAGGTATCCTATGTTGAACTGTCCATCGACACCGCGCTGCCGCTGATCTGTCAGCGCAGCCTGCAGCGTTTCCTGTTGCCGGTTTCGATGGTGCAGCGGCTCGGCCTGATCCGCAGCGAAGAGGAAGAATCCTCGCTGCCGGAAGGCTGGGAACCGTGGCTGGTGCCGGAAGACGGCATGCTGCGACCGCTGGAACTGGTCGAGGACGAACTCGTCCTGGCCGTGCCCGTCGTGCCGCTGTCTCCCGATGGTGAGGCCGTGGACAAGGACTGGGCACCGACCGAAGAAGAAATCAGCAAGGCCAATCCGTTCGCGGCGTTGGCGGCACTGAAAAAACAATAGCAGCCGGATTGTCGTCGGCGGCTGCGGCGAAAGCGAAAACTGTGCTGGGCGCTGGCGTCCTGCGCGACGATACGACGAAGCAAAACGAACCGAGTTTGGAGCAATCCCATGGCTGTGCAGAAATCCCGTGTCACCCCGTCCCGCCGCGGTATGCGCCGTGCGCATGACGCCCTGAGCGCCAAGCAGCTGTCCACCGATCCGACCACCGGTGAAGTGCATCTGCGTCACCACATCACCGCTGACGGTTTCTACCGTGGCAAGAAGGTGATCACGACCAAGTCGAACTCGGCCGTCGAAGAAGATTGATTTGTGAAGGCCGCTGCCCGGTCGGGCAGCGGCCTTTACCCCATTCTTCCCGATCGTCACGTTTGGCGATCGAGCTACAGGACATGCAATGAGCAAGCGGATCTACTCGAGGATCGCGGGCACCGGTAGTTATTTGCCCGAAAAAGTGTTGACCAACCAGGATCTGGAGAAAATGGTCGACACCAGCGATGAGTGGATTCAATCGCGCACTGGTATCCGCGAACGGCACATTGCGGCCGAAGGCGAAACCACCAGCGACCTCGGCTACCACGCCGCGGTACGTGCGCTTGAAGCGGCCGGTATCGACGCTTCGCAGCTCGACATGATCGTGGTGGGTACCACCACGCCTGACCTGATTTTCCCGTCCACCGCGTGCCTGATCCAGGCCAAGCTCGGTGCGAGCGGCTGCCCCGCCTTCGACGTCAACGCGGCCTGTTCGGGCTTCGTGTTCGCGTTGAGCGTGGCCGACAAATTCATTCGTTCCGGTGATGCACGCCATGTGCTGGTCATCGGTGCGGAAACGCTGACCCGTATCGTCGACTGGACCGAGCGCACCACCTGCGTGCTGTTCGGCGATGGCGCGGGCGCCGTCGTGCTCAAGGCCGACGAAGAGACCGGCATCCTCAGCACCCACCTGCATTCGGATGGCAGCAAGAAAGAGCTGCTGTGGAACCCGGTGGGCGTCTCGGCCGGCTTCGGCGAGGGCGAGAATGCCCGCGGCGCGATCCTAATGAAGGGCAACGACGTGTTCAAGTACGCCGTCAAGGCGCTGGACTCGGTCGTCGATGAAACCCTGGAAGCCAACGCGCTGACCAAGGACGACCTGGACTGGCTGATCCCGCACCAGGCCAACCTGCGCATCATCGAAGCCACCGCCAAGCGCCTGGAGATGTCCATGGACCAGGTGGTGGTGACGGTGGACAAGCATGGCAACACCTCCTCGGCCTCCGTGCCGATGGCGCTGGACCACGCGGTCCGCTCCGGCCGTGTCGAGCGCGGCCAGCTGCTGCTGCTGGAAGCCTTCGGCGGCGGCTTCACGTGGGGTTCTGCTCTGCTGCGCTATTGATAGTGTCAGTTACGACAACGTGACGCTGTCGTTACGGCCCCATTACGGGGCCGTATGCATTTCAGGAGAACTGCCATGGTTGAGCCCATCGTCATCGAGGGCCAACGCGCCTGGCTGAAGCAGTACGGCGAAGGCAGCCGGGTGGTCGCACTCGGGCTGCTCAATTTCATTGCCCGTCGCTTCCAGCTCGACGCCCTGCGCCCACCGCCGCACCGCGGTGGCGACGCCGCCCGCGAAACCGAGGCCCGCCGCCTGGCCGAACTGCAGGCGCAAGGTGTCAACGTCCCCAGTGTGATCGGCAGCGGTCATGCCGCCCTCGTGCTCGGCGACAACGGCTCCTCGTTCAATACCTGCCTGCGCGAAGCCGACGATGCCGGCCGTGACCGCCTTGTGTCCGCCGCGATGAATGCCATTGCCCAGGCGCACCGCAAGGGCGCGTACTTCGGCCAGCCGCTGCCGCGCAACCTCACCTGGGATGGCAAGGAGATCGGCTTCATCGATTTCGAGGAAGATCCCCTTGAGGTCATGGACCTCGCCCAGGCCCAGGCCCGCGACTGGCTGATGTTCGGTTACGGCGTGGCCAAGTACTACGAGGACCGTCCGCAACAGCTGCAGACCCTCATGGCCCAGGCCATGGACGGCGCCGAAGCCCCGGTCCTCGCCCATGCCCACGATGTCACCGGCCGCCTCCAGGGGCTGGCCCGCGCCAGCATGAAGATGGGCCGCTCCGCCCGGGCGCTGGCCCATTCCATCCTCATCGTGCACGGTGCCACCACCCTGGGCGTGCTGATGCTGGCCGTGATCTGCATCGATTTCTTCAGTGACGGCGACCTCGACATCCTCCAGCTGTTCACCTGAAGAAAGACCCCACATACGCGGCAGTACAGACGAAGGGCGACGTTCCCCTTTATCATTCGCCGTTCGATTTTTGCAGGCGGATGATCGCGTGACCGATACCAATCTCGCATTCGTGTTCCCGGGCCAGGGCTCGCAGTCGCTGGGCATGCTGGCCGAACTGGCCGAGCTGCACCCGCAGATCCGCGAGGCCTTCACCGAAGCCTCCGACGGCGCCGGTGTCGACCTGTGGGCGCTGTCGCAGGGCGGTCCCGAGGAAATGCTCAACCGCACCGAATACACCCAGCCGGCCCTGCTGGCCGCCAGCATCGGCGTGTGGCGCGCCTGGAACGCCGTTGGCGGCGTCCAGCCGGCCGTCCTGGCCGGCCATAGCCTCGGCGAGTACACCGCCCTGGTGGCCGCCGGCGCGCTGACCCTGCGGGACGGTGCCCACCTGGTGCGCCTGCGTGGCCAGCTGATGCAGGAAGCCGCCCCGACCGGCGTGGGCGCCATGGCCGCCGTGCTCGGCGCCGAAGACGCGCTGGTCGTGGAGGTCTGCGAGCAGGCCGCCGGCAGCCAGGTCGTCGTGCCCGCCAATTACAACTCGCCCGGCCAGATCGTCATCGGTGGCGACGCTGCCGCCGTGGATCGTGCGCTGGCGCTGCTGGCCGAGAAGGGCGTCCGCAAGGCCGTCAAGCTGGCTGTCAGCGTGCCCTCGCACACTCCGCTGATGCGCGAAGCCGCCAACCGCCTGGCCGAAACCATGGCCGGCCTGGATTGGCGCGCCCCGGCCCTGCCGGTGGTGCAGAACGTGGATGCCCGTGTGCATGACGGCGTGGACGCCATCCGCCAGGCGCTGGTGCAGCAGCTGTACCTGCCCGTGCAGTGGACCGGCTGCGTGCAGGCGCTGGCCGCCCGTGGCGTCACCCGCGTGGCCGAATGCGGCCCGGGCAAGGTGCTGAGCGGATTGATCAAGCGCATCGACAAATCGCTGGACGCGCGCACACTGTCCACGCCCGCCGATTTCGAGACGGCCCGCGAGACCTGGGCCGCCTGATGTCTTCCGATCGCGCCCGTGCTGGAATGGCTTCGCGCCAGCCCGGCCGGACCGGTCCCGTTTGAGGAAATGAGATGAGCAAGCCCCTTCAGGGTGAAATCGCACTGGTCACCGGCGCCAGCCGGGGTATCGGTGCCGCGATCGCCGACGCACTGGCCGCGCAGGGCGCGACCGTCATCGGCACCGCCACCACCGACGCCGGTGCCGCCGCCATCGGTGAGCGCCTGGCCGCCGTGGGTGGTCACGGCCGCGCGCTGAACGTCACCGACGCCGCTGCGCTGGAGGCCGTGCTGGACGGTATCGCCAAGGAATTCGGCGCCATCAGCATCCTGGTCAACAACGCCGGCATCACCCGCGACAACCTGTTGCTGCGGATGAAGGAAGAAGACTGGCAGGCGATCCTGGACACCAACCTGACCAGCGTCTTCCGCACCTCCAAGGCCGTCATGCGCGGCATGATGAAGGCGCGCAAGGGCCGCATCATCAACATCGCCTCGGTGATCGGCGTGACCGGCAATGCCGGCCAGGCCAACTACGCCGCGGCCAAGGCCGGCATCATTGCCTTCTCCAAGTCGCTGGCCAAGGAAATCGGCTCGCGCGGGATCACCGTCAACGTGGTCGCGCCGGGCTTCATCGATACCGACATGACCAAGGCCCTGCCGGAAGAGCAGCGCACCGGCCTGGTCAAGTCGATCGCCCTGGAGCGGCTCGGCGAGCCGTCCGATATCGCCAACGCGGTGGCGTTCCTGGCCGGTCCTTCGGCCAGCTACATCACCGGCGAAACCCTCCATGTGAACGGCGGCATGTACATGCCGTAAGCATGTGGCGCAAGGATTGCGCCGCAAGTGGTTGATCCGTTTGATGTTTTGCTGCAATGCAAGGTGTCGCTGGTTTCCACTACACTATCCCACGGTCATCCCTCACCGGATGGCGTCATTTTTGAACCACTACTCCATCTGGAGCGATATCCAATGAGCACCATCGAAGAACGCGTCAAGAAAATCGTCGTCGAACAGCTTGGCGTCAAGGAAGAGGAAGTCACCAACAGCGCATCGTTCGTCGATGACCTGGGCGCTGACTCGCTGGACACCGTTGAACTGGTGATGGCGCTGGAAGAAGAGTTCGAGTGCGAAATCCCGGACGAAGAAGCCGAAAAGATCAGCACCGTGCAGGCTGCGATCGACTACATCAACGCCCACGTCAAGGCTTGATGTCAGGCGGCTCGCGCGCGGCCGTGGCGATCGCTGCGACCGCGTGCGGCAAACCCATGGGGCCGCGCTTGCGGCCCTGTGCTTTTGAGCGTTTTACCGCGTGATACCCGCAACACCCGGGTCAGGAGAATCTGCAATGAAGCGTCGCGTCGTCGTTACCGGCATGGGCATGGTCTCGCCATTGGGCAATGATATGGCCAGCAGTTGGAAGGGCATCACCGAAGGCCGTTCCGGCATCGGTCCGCTGACCAACGTTTCGCAGTCCTACCTGGACCGTTTCACCACCAAGATCGCAGGTGAGGTCAGGGACTTCGACATCACCGCCGACAACGAACAGTTCGGCAAATTCCGGGTCACTGGCAAGGATGCCAAGAAAATGGACCCGTTCATTCATTACGGCCTCGGTGCCGCCTTCATGGCCTTGAACGATTCGGGCCTGGAGATCACCGACGGCAACGCCGAGCGCATCGGCGCCATCGTCGGGGCGGGCATCGGCGGCCTGCTGGGCATCGAAGAGCAGACCATCGATTTCCACGAAGGCAAGAAGATCTCGCCCTTCTACGTGCCCAAGACCATCATCAACATGCTTCCGGGCCAGTTGAGCATCATCACCGGCCTGAAGGGGCCGTCGTTCTCGGCGGTGTCCGCCTGCGCGACCTCGAACCACTCGATCGGCACCGCGATGCGCATGATCCAGTACGGCGATGCGGACGTGATGGTGGTCGGCGGTGCCGAGCGCGGCTCCTCGCCGACCGCCCTGGGCGGCTTCTGCGCGATGAAGGCGATGAGCACCCGCAACGATGCCCCGGCGGAAGCCTCGCGCCCGTGGGACAAGGAGCGCGACGGCTTCGTGCTCGGCGACGGTGCCGGCATCCTGATCCTGGAAGAGTACGAACACGCCAAGGCGCGTGGCGCGCGCATCTATGCCGAGCTTGCCGGTTTCGGCGCCAGCTCGGATGCGTACCACATGACCGCCCCGAGCGAGAACGGCGAAGGCGCGGCACGCTGCATGACCATGGCGTTGAAGGACGCCGGCGTGACCCCGGACCAGGTCGGTTACCTCAACGCGCACGGCACCTCCACGCCGCTGGGCGATCTGGGTGAAACCATGGCCATGAAGACCGCCTTCGGCGACCACGCCTACAAGATGATGGTCAGCTCCACCAAGTCGATGACCGGCCACCTGCTCGGCGCGGCCGGCGGCGTGGAAGCGATCTTCTCGGTGCTGGCGCTGCGCGACAACATCATTCCGCCGACCATCAACCTGCATGAAGCGGGCGAAGGCTGCGACCTGGATTACGTGCCCAACACCGCACGCGAGGCCAAGGTCGATGTGGTGATGTCCAACGGCTTCGGCTTCGGCGGCACCAACGGCACGCTGGTGTTCAAGCGCGTCTGACCGCACGTTCCGTGCATCCCCACCCGGGCCGCCATCATGGCGGCCTTGGTGTATCTGGCCCCCGCGCACGCTGCGCGCCCCCTCCGGTGTCCTGTCATGTTCCAGACGCTTCCGCTGCCCGCCACCACCGACCTGCTGGCCCTGCAGCGCCTGGCCCCGCAGCGCTACCCGCTGCTGATGGAATCCACCGCCTCGGGCACCGCACAGGGGCGCTGGGACCTGCTGCTGATGGGCAACGGTGAAGCGCTCTCACTGCAGGCCGACGGCGTGGTGCGCGATGCCGATGGCGTCGCCCATGAGGGCCGCTTCCTAGAGGTGCTGGACGCGCACTGGGCCGCGCTGCGGCTGCCGCGCGAAGCGACCACGCTGCCGTTCCGCGGTGGCTGGGCACTGATGCTGGATTACGAGCTGGCTGGCCAGATCGAAGACGTGCTGGCCTTGCCGGCGCGCGCCGATGGACTGCCGTCCGCGCTGGCGCTGCGCTGCCCGGCGGCGGTGCTGCACGACCGCGTGCTCGGCCAGTTCCATGCCGTCTGCGAGACCGGCCAGGCCGCGCTGCTGCAGACCCTGCAGGACGACCTCGCCGCGGCCGCCACGTTGGCGCCGCTGCCGACGTGGCAGCCACCGGTGGCGATCGGCGAGGACGCGCCGCAGCGCTTCACCGATGGCGTCGGCAAGGTGATCGATTACCTGCGCGCGGGTGACGTGTTCCAGGTGAACCTCTCGCGGCGCTGGAATGCGCAGTTCGCCGAGGCGCTCTCGCCGCAGGCGCTGTACGCGCAGCTGCGCGTGGCCAACCCCGCCCCGTTCGCCGGGCTGTTCATGGCGCAGGGCAGGGCGGTGGTCAGCTCCTCGCCCGAGCGCCTGGTCTCGGTGCATGGCGATGACGTCCAGACCCGCCCGATCGCCGGCACCCGCCCGCGCTTCGCCGGCGATGACGATGCCGCGCGCATCCAGGAGCTGGTCGGCCACCCCAAGGAGCGCGCCGAGCACGTGATGCTGATCGATCTGGAGCGCAACGACCTCGGCCGCATCTGCGCACCGGGCAGCGTGGAGGTGGATGAGCTGATGACCGTGGAGAGCTACGCCCATGTGCACCACATCGTCAGCAACGTGCGTGGCCGCCTGCGCGAGGACGTGAGCCCGGGCCAGGTGATCGCCGCGACCTTCCCCGGCGGCACCATCACCGGCTGCCCCAAGGTGCGCTGCATGCAGATCATCGCCGAGCTGGAGCAGACCGCGCGTGGCGCCTACACCGGCGCGTTCGGCTGGCTGAACCGCGATGGCGACCTGGACCTGAACATCCTGATCCGGACCGCCGAAGTGGCCGCCGACACCGCCAGCTTCCGCACCGGCGCCGGGATCGTGGTCGATTCGGTTGCCGACAGGGAACTGGACGAAACCCGCGCCAAGGCCCGTGGCCTGCTGCGTGCGCTGGGCAGCGATGCCTGAGCCGTTTGGCGGTGTGCAGCACCCGCGCGGTATGCTGCGCGGCGAAGAAATGGATTCGAGGTGAGCATGGCGGGTGCGAAACGGGGATGTCTGGCCGTACTGGCCGTGTTGCTGGTGCTGGCCCTGCTGGTGGCGGCCGCAGGGGCATGGTTCTGGCATCGCCAGGGCGCCTTTGCCGATGCACCGGTCACCCCGAGCGCGGAGAGCGTGGTGATCGCCTCCGGTGATGGCTTCAGCACCGTGCTCGGCAAGCTGCGCCAGGCCGGCGTGGACGAAGGCAGCGACACCCAGTGGCAGCTGCTGGCACGCCAGCTCGATGCCGCCGGCAAACTCAAGGTGGGTGAATACGCGCTCGATCCGGCGCTGACCCCGCGCGAGCTGCTGACCCGCATGCGCCAGGGCCGTGTCCTGCAGCACCGCGTCACCATCGTGGAAGGCTGGAACATCCGCCAGCTGCGCGCTGCGCTCAAGCGCGCCGATCCGCTGGTGCACACCACCGACGACCTGGATGATGCCGCGCTGATGAAGGCGGTCGGCTTCCCCGGCGAACACCCGGAAGGCCGCTTCCTGCCCGAGACCTACGTCTACCAGCGCGGCGACAGCGACATCGACGTGCTCAAGCGCGCGCATGCCGCGATGGAAAAGGAACTCACCGCCGCGTGGGACAGCCGCGTGGACGATCTGCCGCTGAACTCGCCGTATGAGCTGTTGATCCTCGCCTCGATCATCGAGAAGGAAACCGCACTGCCCAGCGAGCGTCCGCAGATCGCCGGGGTGTTCATGCGCCGCCTGAAGATCGGCATGCGCCTGCAGACCGACCCGACCGTGATCTACGGCATCGGCAGCAGCTACGACGGCAACATCCGCAAGCGCGACCTCACCACCGATACGCCGTACAACACATACACGCGCGCCGGCCTGACCCCGACCCCGATCGCCATGCCAGGGCGCGATGCGCTGCATGCCGCCGCGCAGCCAGCCAAGGGTGACGCGCTGTACTTCGTGGCCGTCGGTGATGGCAGTGGCGCGCACATCTTCTCGGCCAACTACACCGACCACAACGCTGCCGTTGCCCGCTACCTGCAGCAACTGCGCAGCAGACGTACCAACGAGGCCGCACCCCAATGAGTCCCGCGCTGCACCGGCACCCGCATTTCGTCAGCCTGGAAGGGGGCGAGGGCGCCGGCAAGACCACCGCCATCAACGCGATCCGCGAGGCCCTTCAGGCCCGTGGCCATGAGGTGGTGCTGACCCGCGAACCCGGCGGCACCGCCCTGGCCGAGCGCATCCGCGCGCTGGTGCTCAAGCCGGATGCGGAGATCGCCGCCGAGCCGCTCTCGGCCGAGGCCGAGCTGTTGCTGGTGTTCGCCGCCCGTGCCCAGCACGTGCGCCAGGTGATCGCCCCGGCGCTGCAACGCGGCGCCTACGTGTTGTGCGACCGCTTCACCGATTCCAGCTACGCCTACCAGGGCGGCGGCCGCGGCCTGGACCCGGCGTGGATCGCCGATCTGGAGCGCCGCGCCGTCGGCCTGCTGCCCGGCCTGACCCTGCTGCTGGATGTGGACGTAGCCGTCGGCCGTGCGCGCGCCAACGGCCGCGACATGTGGCCGGACCGGATCGAAAGCGAGCACGATGATTTCTTCCAGCGGGTACGCGCGGTGTTCCGCCAGCGTGCCAGCGAAGACCCCGCACGTTACCGCCTGATCGACGCCGGCCAGGACCAGGCCGGCGTCGCCGGCGCGGTGGTGGCGGCCGTGGAGGCATGGTTGGCACAGGAGCCGGATCGTGGCTGAACCCTTTTCCCCCTGGCAGCAGCGCGCCTATGACCAGACCGTGGCCGCGCTCGACGCCGGTCGCCTCGGCCATGGCCTGCTGTTCTGCGGCCCGGCCGGCCTGGGCAAGCTCGGCGTCGCGCTGCGGCTGGCCGAGCACGTGCTGGGGCAGGGTGAGCCGGCCGCGGCCAAGCGCAGCGCCCAGCTGCTGGCCGCCGGCACCCACCCGGACCTGCAGCGGATCTCGTTCATCCCCAACAAATCCGGCGACAAGCTGCGCACCGAGATCGTGATCGAGCAGATCCGCGAGGTCTCGCAGAAGCTCTCGCTGACCCCGCAGTACGGCGTGGCCCAGGTGGTGATCGTCGATCCCGCCGACGCCATCAACCGCGCCGCCTGCAACGCCCTGCTCAAGACCCTGGAAGAGCCGCAGCCCGGCCGCTACCTGTGGCTGATCAGCGCCGACCCCGCGCGCCTGCCGGCCACCATCCGCAGCCGCTGCCAGCGCCTGGAGTTCAAGTTGCCGCCGCGCGAGGAAGCGCTCGCCTGGCTGCAGACCCTGGGCCACAGCGATGCCAGCGCCCGCGAAGCGCTGGACGCCGCCCGCGGCCACCCCGGCCTGGCCGACCAGTGGCTGCGTGAGGATGGCCTGGCCCTGCGCCGCCAGGTCGCCACGGACCTGGAAGCCCTCGTCGCCGGCCGCGCCGGCGCGGTGGAGCTGGCCCAGCGCTGGACCGCCGACGACAACGCCGCCCTGCGCCTGCGCCACGCCGCCGATCTCGCCCTGGCCCAGGCCACCGGCGGTGGCTTGACCGATCCCGATCGATTGCACAAGCTGGCCGCCTGGTTCGATGCGGCCAACCGCACCCGCGACCTGCTGCGCACCACGGTGCGCGCCGATCTTGCGGTGGTGGAGCTGCTGCTGGCCTGGGGAAAGGTCAACGAACGGCACGCCAAGGGGAATAGAGCATGAGCGCCACCAACGCCCGACAGGGCATCCTGTCCCTTGCCGTCAAGGACAAGGCCGCGCTGTACAGCGCCTACATGCCGTTCGTGAAGAACGGCGGCATCTTCGTGCCCACGCCCAAACGCTACTTCCTCGGCGATGAGGTGTTCCTGCTGCTCACCCTGCCGGACTCCAGCGAGCGCCTGCCGGTAGCCGGCAAGGTGATCTGGGTAACCCCGGCCGGAGCGCAGGGCAACCGCGCGGCAGGCATCGGCGTACAGCTGGCCGACGGCGCAGAAGGGGAGACCGTCCGCCACCGGATCGAGACCTTGCTGGCCGGCATCCTGACCGCGGACAAGCCCACGCACACGATGTGAAGAAATTTCGGTGAAACCGTTGACGTCAAAATTTGCCGCCCTATAATGAGCGGCTCAGCAGCATCGGGCGGTTAGCTCAGCGGTAGAGCATTGCCTTCACACGGCAAGGGTCACAAGTTCGAACCTTGTACCGCCCACCATGATTCAGTCGAAAAAGCCTCCGGAAACGGGGGCTTTTTTGTTGGGTTGGGTTTGGGTGGTTCAAGGGCTGCGCAGCGCGACGTGGTCAATTCTCTGGACCAGGCGTCCCGATCTCCATCAAGCGCAGATCTGCCGGCGAAGGAGGCAGGCGATGGAACGAATTGCGCGAGCGGAACACCGATGTGCGATCCACGCTGCCGCACCTCGCGCTCGTTAATAGCCTCCACTAAAATCCGGAGGATTGCCAAGACGCGCCGGTCTCTGGCCCCGCTGGAGATTGTCCGTGAGCTACTGGCAGCTGGTTGAACCAGTCTGGGACACCGTGTCCATTTACGACGGTGCGGAGGTGTTTTTGCATCAATATAATGCCGCCCCGGAAGCATCACGCATTTTGTTCGCCGCGCACTGGTGCCAATCCGAGATCAACAATGGTGGTTTTGAGCAGTTCTTCTCGAACAGCACAGGGGTACTCGCCCCTGAAGGTGCTCGAGCCTTTCGTGCCCTCCACATGCCGCTTACCGCGGAGCTGATCGTCAAAGCGATGGCTGCCTTTGGTCCCCGGTATCCGAGAGAGCGAACCGAGCGCGACCTCGCGATGGACGAGATAGGGGCGAACAGCGATGACCAAGCAGGTCCTTTCCATCATTTGGACGAGGAATTCTTTGTGCTGGTGGAAACCGAGAACGGAGGGTTCAGGAGTGCGGCGAACGCTTATGCCGTGTCGATGGCGCATTGAACCGCCGTTGCCCTCGGTAGCGCTGCTTCGGTCCGCTCGCGTCCGCTTTTCGGCGATAGCGAAGATCCCCTTCAGCGAGCTCTCCCTGCTATGAGTGCTATTCCACCGCGCCAGCGGCCAAGCTGTCCCAGATACGTCCGTCACGTTGCGCTTCAGTGGTGACGTTGATCACCGCCTGTTCGCCCAGACGATCACGCAACTGCTGCAGATACAGGCTGCGAGGTGTCACCACCTGGCCCACCGATTGCACGATCCCTGCAGGTTCCTCAGGCGGGAATTTCCCGGGTGCAATGGCGCCCACCTGTCCCACGCTCCAGTTCATCGCGAAGGGCGGCGCCTGGATGACGTAGATGTCGTGCTCGGTGTTCCAGAACATCTGCTGCGCGCCCGCCCACCCATGCCCCGTTCCGCTGTACCGGCGATTCTGTGCCCGCAGCATGTATCCCTTGGTGTTGTCGTACAGCGTGCCGGTGGACCAGCGATGATGTGGACCACTGTCGTTGCTGTCACCTACGGCGAGGCAGTCCAGAAACACATTGGGACCGGGTACCCGTGCGCCGATGACGAAGGTATGCCTGCCGCCCTGGTTGTAGCAGCGCTGGATCAGATTGAAGGCGGCGTTGCCCTCGTAAAGGAACACATAGCGGCGGGCGCCTTGGGTTGCGCCATACCTGGGGTCGAGATAGGCAATGTCCTGCAGGGTATTGAACTGGGCGCCGTTGCGGGTCACGAAGCCATGCGACACATAACGCACGGTCACGTCGCGAACCCATGAGTTGTAGATTGCACCCAAGCGGAGTGCGGTAAAGGGGCCGGAATCGGCGGTGCCGTTGACCGTCCCGGTCTCGGGGTTACCCTCAAGGCGGAGGTCTTCGATGCCGACCTGCGAGATACGGATGGGATCCGTGCGATAGACGCTGCCGCCACCGAAGCGCGTCGCGATGGCATCCATGATCGGGGCATCCAGGCTGATCGTGTCGTGGTCTACGGCAGTGACGACGCGTTCGCTGTACGCAGCGTAGTCGCTGGGCGTCCATCGGTATCGTGCGGTATCGATGCCCTCGGGGCCGACCCAGCGGGCATTGGGTTCCCTCGCGATCGATACCGTATCGCCCACGCGATAGCCGGCTGCGGACTTCACTGTGATCCGCATCGCCCCCACCGGCACGTAGTCCATGGTGATGGCGGTCCGGCGTGGGTCCAGAGCGGCGCGGGGAACCGCGGATTCGCTGCTGCCCACTTCAAGAATCCTGCCCTGCCGATCGCTGACTTGGGAGCGGATCACCGTGCCGTCGGCACCTCGACCTTCACCGCGCAACACCACGCCGCTGGCCCGGATGGTCAGCGTCTTGCTCAACCTATAACCGCCGCGCCGCAGCAGGACTACGCCGCGTAGGCCCCGGCTGTCCTGGACACGCACGGCGACCGCGTCGATGGCTGCCTGGATGCGGGGATAGTCGTCACCCTCCGCGTTTGGCTCAAGGACCTCAATAACAGGAATGCTGGAGCGGGTGGGCAGGCTGACACCGCCGCCCTGGTAGCCGGCGCGGGAGAAGTCCGGGACGATGTTGCGCGCGTGATCGCTACCGCGTTCGGAGTACAAGGCATAGCGCAGCAGGCCGTTGCTGCCCAGTGCTACCAAGGGGGCGTCTTCGGCATTGTTGATGGGGTGGATGAAGGCGCTGGTCTCGGAAGCAGGCCCCGCCGCTGATAAGGTAGAAAACGGACAGACCGGCAACGCCACGAGCGTCAGCGCTGCGACGCGGCGAAACGCCGGGAGGAAAGGCATGCGGGCGACGTCCTTCCATTGAGGAGTAGCTTGCAATGTTAGCAACTGCTTCCAACGATGCAGTCCGTGCTGAAGAGTCAGGCTGGTCTGCTTTTCCGGCCGATCGCGGACTTTTCGGACAACAGAAAGGCGCCAATCGCTGGCAGTGACCGTTTCTGGCCGTCAGCGGCCCCCGCCTGCGAAGGCGGCCAGCTCCTCCGCCTGACCCTCGGGGAAGGATTCCTTGAGCAGGTCGAGCAACGCCGCCACCCTTGAGCTGAGCAGTCGTCGCGAAGGGTACAGCGCCCATATCTCGATCGGCGGGGCCTTCGCATGTCCCCACGACACCAATGCGCCCTCCCTGAGATCGTCGGCAACCAGCGAGAAGGGCAGCATCGCCGCGCCGGTGCCTGCACGAACGGCATCGCGCACCATGGTCAGTGCGCCCAGGCGCAGCACCGGATCCACCGCGATACGTATCTCGCCTCTCGGCGTCACCAGGTCCCAGCCGGTGGCATTGCTGGACGGACGGAACACCGCAGGCGCCGTCTCGCCCAGCGCGGGCAGGGGCAGGTCGGGGTGCGCCACCGCCACGAGGCGATCCCGGATCAGCACCCGCCCCACCAGCCGTTCATCTGGATCCGGATTGACCCTTATCACCAGGTCATAGCCTTCTTCCACCATGTCCACGGCGCGGTCTTCGGTAGTGACATCGAGCCGCACCTGTGGATAGCGCTTCACGAATTCGGCTGCGATCTTTCCCAGCGCCATCTGCGAGAACAGCATCGGTGCGCTCACGCGCAGCCGCCCACGGGGCGTGTCGCCGCCTGAGGAAATGGACGTGGCCGCTTCGTCCAGTTCGGTAAGCAGCGTCTCGGTGCGCTCGAACAGCGCCCGACCCTCCTCGGTGAGCTTCAGCGTGTGCGAGCCACGCTCGAACAGCCGCACCCCCAGGCTGGCCTCCAGCTCAGCCACACGCCGCGAGAGCGTTGCCTTGGGGCGGTCCGCTGCGCGCGCGGCACGGCCAAACCCGCCGTGGCGCGCCACCAGGTTGAAGTCGGCCAAGGCCAGTAGGTCCATGTGTTCCACCAGCGAGACAGGTGGTCCAAGCATATGGGCTATCGGCCCGTACGCGGATCAACAACCATGAGGCCTCACCACCCACCCGGAGTACCCCATGACCATTCTTGTTACCGGCGCCACTGGCACCATCGGCCGTCAGGTCGTCCAGCACCTCACCCAGCGCGGCGCAAGCGTTCGCGCACTGGTCCGCACCCCCGCCACTGCCAACCTGCCCGCCACCGTGGAACTGGTGCAGGGCGACATGCTGGATGTGGATGCCCTCCGCCAAGCTTTCGAGGGCGTCTCCACGCTGTTCCTGCTCAACGCCGTGGTCGCCGACGAATTCACCCAGGCACTTATCACCCTCAACGTCGCCCGCGAGGCGGGGGTGAAGCGCGTGGTGTACCTGTCGGTGATCCACAGCGACCGCTATGTCAACGTGCCGCACTTCGCCGGCAAGTTTGGCGTGGAGCGCATGATCGAGCAGATGGGCTTCAGCGCCACGATCCTGCGCCCGGCCTATTTCATCGATAACGACCTCACCATCAAGGACGTGGTGCAGGGCTACGGTGTGTACCCCATGCCGATTGGCAGCAAGGGGCTGGCGATGATCGACACCCGCGACATCGCCGAGATTGCCGCCATCGAACTGCTCAACCGCGAACAGGCGCCGGACAACAGCGCGCTGACCCGACTCAACCTGGTCGGCCCGGAAGCAGTCACCGGAGAACAGGTGGCCGCCATCTGGAGCGATGTGCTGAACCGCCCGATCGCCTACGGGGGCGATGACACGGCCGCCTTCGAGCAGAACCTGCGCCAGTTCATGCCGGCGTGGATGGCCTACGACATGCGACAGATGGCCGAGCGATTCATCAGCGACGGCATGCTGCCGGGCGCGGGTGACGTGGAGCGGTTGATGCAGTTGCTGGGTCGGCCGCTGCGTACGTACGCAGCGTTTGCGGCGGAGCATGCGTCAGCGGGATGAAGGCCGAGCCTGGGCAGCGGTTGAACAGCCAGCTGTTAGAGCCCTCAGCCTTCGCCATCTGGAACATCCACTTGGCAAGCAGACGCCGCTTGATCGCTTGGCGCGGCGCTGGGCTTGTGAACGTCCGCTTCTGGCCGAAAGTGGACGTTCGGGGAGGACGGTGGCGCCGACCGCTGGTAATGTCCGCTTTCGACGGCGGTTTCAACTGGTCAATGCAACAGCTTGTTGATATCGCTCGATCCGTGTCTGGAAGTCCCGCGCGACTGGATGAAGAGCGTGCGATAGATCGTCTCGTGTGAGACCTGGCAGCTCGGATCGTCCGGGTAAGTCCGCTTGAGCCAGCCAGCGATCTGTTCGGGCGACCACTGCTGCATCCCGCCAGTCTCGGCGAGAACCCCTCGCACGGACGAGTGATGCCGATCGAACAGCCTCGCCATCTGGTGCAACGACTCGCCCTGCCGCCAGCGGTCCCACATCAGGGCCTTGTGGCTGTCGGAACCGCCACTCAAAGCGGACACCACGGGCGACGACTCAGCGCTATTTCGTCGGCGATCCGGGTGATTCATCGGCGGCTTCTGTGGCTTGGTCGCAAACGGGTAGCCACGCCCCCGCGCGGATGGCAACTTGCAGCGGCGATCACGTCGACCTGGAGCCCCGCATGACCCCCGTTGTCCTGTATTCGCCCGATCCGGCCCGCGGCTGGCTGCCCTGGGCCTGGCTGACGCCGATCCTGATGATCCTGTTCAACGCGGTACCGGTGATCGCGCTGGACGGATGGATGCAGTCGCAGCATTGGTCGACGCCGGGCGGCGATCCGATCGGCCTCGCTGGCTTGCATGCGCTGCTGTGGATCGGCTTTGCGCCGACGCTGGCGGCCGTGCTCGCCTGGGTACGCTTCGTCGAAGGGCGCTCGCTGGCGAGTATCGGGCTGACCGGTCCGGCGCCGCTGAAAACCTTCCTGCGCGGACTGGCCGTTGGATTCGGCACGATCGCGCTGGTCGTAGTCGCGATCTGGATGGCTGGCGGCATGCAGGCGGCGGGCTTGGGGCAGGCCTGGCGGTCGCCCGTCAGTCTGCTGCACATCGGTCTGCTGCTATTGAGTTTCATGTTCCAGGCGAGCGTGGAGGAAGTCATCTTCCGCGGCTGGATGCTGTCGGTGGTGGCGCGCAAGACCAATGTCACGGTCGCAGTGCTGCTGGTGTCGCTCGTTTTCTGCTTCCTGCATTTCAGTCCGCACCAGCCGCCCCTGGTCATGCTCAGCACGTTCCTGTTCTCGCTGTTCGCCTGCGCCTGGGCGCTGCGGACCGGCAATATCTGGGGCGTGATGGGCTGGCACGCGGGGTGGAACTGGTTGCTCGCAACCGGCTTTGAACTGCCCGTCACCGGCATGGATGCGCACTTGCCGGCGCTGCTGGTGGCGCTGCGCCCGCAAGGCCTCGACACCCTGACCGGTGGCGCGCAAGGGCCGGAAGGCAGTTACCTGTGCAGCGTCTTCTTCGTCGCCGCGATCGCGTGGATCCAGTGGCGAAAGACGCGCGGAGCTCAGACCAAGCAATGGAGCGTCTGCTAGCGCTCAGGGCACTCGGTGGTGCCTGAGCGTGGTAGCCGTGGGAATCTCCCGTCTTGAGGGAGTACAAGCGTGCTACTTCACCTCCGCGGCCGCATTCGACCCAGAGCGAACGTTCGCCCCTTGCTCGCGTAGGCTCCGTACGCGTTTCTTCAGCAGTTCGACCTGCACGGAGACATCCCTTGTGCGCAACGTCCATGTAAGCGGAAATGCGAGTGCCACTACCAGCTGGAACCGAGACTGCCTTTGCTGAAGTGTCAACAAAGGGTGATCTGGCTTCCTCGATAAAGTTCGACTAGGCCCACCTTCGGCTTACGTTTCGCAATGTCTGCTCCTGGCCGGTAGCGGACATGCAACGAGATCCGTTCGTTTCATTCGTGGAGTCGCGGACTTTTGTCGCAAGCGATATCTTCAGCCCAAGGTTTGCCAGCCTCCTCTAGTAGCCACCGTGAGAACGTCTTCACAGGTCTGGGCGTCAAACCCATCGGTTCGGGCAGCACCAGGCAGAACGTCTTGGACACCGCCTCGCCTTGCGGCCATGGCGCCACCAGCCGACCTTGCTCCAGCTCTGTCTCCACGTAGAGACGTGGCACCAAGGCGACTCCGAGGCCTGCAAGCGCTGCTTCAATCAGCATCGCATGAAGGTCGTAGCGTGCACCCACCGCTACGTTAGCGAGAGCGATACCGACGTTCTCGGCATAACGCTGCCAAGCATCGGGACTCTGTCGTCTGTGCAGCCGCGGCAGTTGGTCCAGCGTGACGCGAGCCTTTGCGCCCTTGATGAGCGCGGGATGGCACACCGGCACCAGCACTTCCTGCAGTAGCGGGTAAGTGCGCATACCTGTCCAGGCTGGGTGCTCGAAGTGCACGGCGGCGTCGAATCCACTGCCGGCCAGCGCGAACGGGTCAGTGCGCTCGGAAAGGTGCACGGTGATGTTCGGGTGCGCGCGGGTAAACGCGGGCAGGCGAGGGATGAGCCATCGCAACGCGAAGGTGGGCGTTACGGCAATGTCCAGGCTTGCAGCGTCCTTCGGTTGGCCCATCAGGTATTGGCTGTCCCGGTCCAAGCGGTCCAGCGACTCGCGGACCTGGGCGGCGTATCGCTGCCCATTGGGCAGGAGGCGGACGCGATTGCCGACCCGCTCAAATAGGGGGACCCCCAGGAAGGATTCCAGCCTGCCGATCTGGCGGCTGATGGCCCCCTCGGTGAGGGAAAGCTCTTCCGCTGCCCGCGCAAAGCTGCCGTGGCGGGCGGCGGCCTCGAAGGCGGTCAGGGCGGTGCTACTGGGAATCTTCCTGCGCATGGGGATTCAGCGTGATCTTTTGTCACTGAAGCATACCGAAACATCGGTTTGATGCGAGCTAATGCAGGCCTAGCATGAGGGGACATCAACAAGGGGCGCGCACAAGCCGGCCCAGGAGTGTTCCCATGATCTACACCGTCGAATGCAGCTATTCCGACTCCGCCAGCGAGGAGGAATGGAACGATTTCTACAGCCTGCACAAACTGCCTGCGCTCATTTGCGTGCGGGGGTTCCACACCTCGCAGCGCTTCAGGGCATGTGGTGCGGGGTGCCCGACCTACCTTGCCCTTCACTCGATAGACGGCCTGGAGGTCCTGCAGGGGGACGAGTACGCCCGGAAGGGAGGGGGCAACTTCGCACGCTGGCAGCAGCACATCACCGACTGGCATCGCAACCTATACAGTGGCTTGGATCGGGCCTCCGCCGTCGAACAGGGCGATTACCTGCTGGTGAGTCGCGTCGGCCCTGAGCCGCTCATTGAGATGGGGACTGCATTCGAGGCCTTGCATGCGGTTGCGCTCGATCGCGCGCCCGCAGCACTCTGGCTTGCGCGCGTTCCGGCCGGGCAAGTCCCGGTCTTGGAATCCCTTCCTGACGGTGTGCACGCGTATACGCCCATGACCGCGCAACTCAAGAGCGTGGCGGTTGAAGGCCAACAAGGATCGGAGCAGCGCTCACATGCCTAGGCTCTCGATCTCCTTCACCGCGGAGCGGATGCCGGCGGACGACAGTCTGGCCGCGCTCACTGAGCGATGCGCGGTGCTGTGTACGGACATGCTGGGTGCTGCGTTGGACAACGTCCACATCCTTTACCTGGCTGCGCGTCAGGGGCGGGGCCATCCGGCATCTGCGGAACTGGCCTACCGACTGGGTCCGGAGAGGACGCCCGAGCTCATGGACGAATTCATGCGGCAGCTCGATCTGGCCATCCAAGACCATGCTGGGCTGACGGCGCGCATCCGATGCTTTGGCTACGGCAATGATTCCCTCCACGCGCGAAACTGACGAGCGGCATGAACGCATCCATCATTGAACGGGCTCTGCCCACCCTCCAGATCGGTGACTTCCTGATCCAAGCGATCAGCGATGGCCATCTGACCACCAGTCTGGATCTGCTCTCCCACATCGATCCGGCCGAGGCCGCGCAGCTACAGCTGAAGGCCGGGGTCAGCGACCCGTCCTCGATCCATATCAACACCTACCTGGTGCGGGGGAAGGGCCGCACGATCCTCATCGACGCCGGTGCCGGGGGGATCAAGGGCTGGGGAGGGGAATTGAGGGGCAATCTATTGCGAGCCGGTGTGCAGCCCACGGATGTGGATACGATCTTGCTCACGCATGCGCATCCTGATCATGTTGGCGGTCTACTCGATGCTCAAGGTCACCCCGTCTTCCCCAATGCGGAGCTGCTCATACACCCACGCGAGCTGTCCTTCTGGGAGGACGACGGCAACCTTGCCCGCAGCAATGATCGTGCCCGGGGCAACTTCCTGCTCGCACGGCAGGTGTTCGCCGGCTATCGCCGCAACTTGCGCTTGTTGGCCGAGGGCGATGTACTGCCCGGTATCAGTATGGTTCCGCTGTCAGGCCATACGCCAGGGCACACCGGATATCGGGTGGAATCGGAGGACCGCAGTGCGTTGATCTGGGGTGACATCGTGCATTTTCCCCACATCCAAATTGCCCGGCCCGACGTATCCATCGCATTCGACCAGGATCCGCAGCGGGCTGCGGCGGCCCGTTCAGCGCTTTTGGATATGGTCAGTGCAGATCAGTTGATGGCGGCCGGCATGCACTTGGGTGAGCTGGGGTTTGTTCGCATTCAACGCATCGGAAGAGGTTATTCCTTCACATACGCCGGATGAAGAAGGACTGGTTGTTGTAAAGGCTGCGTCCGCTCCTGGCCGAAATCCGACATCGGTCCTGCAGCGGTCTTCTCGAAGCGCTTATATCGACCCAAGTTCCCCGCGCACGTCCTCAACAAACGCCCGCCCCACCGGCACCTCAGCCCCATCATTCAGCACCAACCAGTAACGGCTCCCCGAAGCCGCATGCAACGTCCGCACATGCGTCAAATTGACCAGATACGACCGATGGCAACGCACAAAGTCCGGCGGTAGCACGGCAGTAAGAGTCGCCAGCGATTTGTCATGCAGCTCACTCCGCCCATCGCGCATACGTACTTCGCTGTAGTCCCCATCAGCACGAATCCAAAGCACATTGGCGAGCTCCACCATCGCCGTCCCCTGCGCATGCCAGATGCCCAGGTAACGCGCCGCCCCGGACCGATACCGCCCAACATCCAGCAGCCGCTCCAGCGCCTGCCCCAGCCGTTCGCGTGAGAAAGGCTTCGGCACGAAATCCAGCACCCCATGCTCAAACGCCTGCAGCGCCCGCTCCCGATGCGCGGAGACCACCACGCAGTGGTATCGGCCAGCCACCACGCGCTTCAGCAGGTCGAAGCCATCCTCTCCACCCAGATTCAAATCCAGCAGCAGGCCGTCATACACGCTGCGCTGCAGCCGGTCACCGGCGGCGTCAAGGTCGGCCACGGCATCGAATCGCGCGCGGCTGCCAGCCAGTTCGGTGCACATCCGCAGCAGCCGCTGGCGGACCAGCAGTTCGTCCTCGACGATCAGGATGCGCATGTCAGCTCCATGCGGCCGTACCAGTCGTTGCCATCGGGGCCTTGTTCAAAGCGCCAGTTCTCGGGGCAGGTGGCGGCCAGGCTTGCCTCGATGTAGCGGGTGCCCGTGCCTTGCCCGCGATGCGGGGCAGTGCCGCGTGCGCTGCGCAGCTCCAGCATCCAACGGTCGCCGTCGCGTTGGATACGCAGGCGGAAGGGATGCTCGGCACATGCGACGGCTCCTGCATGAGTCAGCGCATTCTCGACCTGCGCATGCAGCACGCCGGGCGGCAGCCATAGGCCCGTGTGCTCTCCGTCGACCTCGAGACCGATGTGGCGATCCAACGCGAGGCCGACGATGTCCAGGTGGTTGCGGCACAGCGCCAGCTCTTCGTCCAGCGGCACGCTGGGGCGGGTGCTGCTCTCGCGCAGGCGGTCGAACTGCTCGGCCAGCGATTCGACCAGGCGGCTTGCGCGCATCGGTGCCTGTTCGATCAGTTCCTGCAGGCCGGTGAGGGTGTTCATCAGCCAATGCGGTTGGATGCCCCGTTGCAACAGCTGCAGCGAGAGGCGGGCACGCTCTTCGCGCAGCTGCGCGTTGTGGTGGTCCAACGTACGCAGTTGGGCGGCGTGGCGGATCAGCAGGAAGCCCATCAGCACGGCCAGGAACAGGAAGTAGGGGCCGTCGAGGAAGATGCCGCCGGCCAGCGGCACGGCGAGTGCACCGGCCACCACCAGGGTCAGGATTGGCCAGCGCTCGTCGGGCTCGCCGCGGGCGCGCAGCAGCACGTAGGCGGAGGTCAGCAGGCTGAGCAGCAGGAGTGCGGCACCGCGGCCGTCGAAGCTGGGCACGAAGGCGGCCAGCGCCAGCAGTGTGGCGAGATAGGCGACGCGGGCTGTCTTCGGCACCGCGACGCCGAAACGACGCGCCAGGTAAGCCGGCAGCAGGATCGCCGCGGCGAGGTGCAGCAGAAGCAGCATGAGCAGTCGCGGGCCGTGCCACGGATAGCCATAGCCGACCAGCGGCCGCCATGCTTCGACGACGGGCAACGCAAGGCCGACGACCCCCAATGCGAGCAGCAGGCGCGCACCCGGTACCCGTGGACGGCCGCGCTGTGCAGCGAGGAAGTAGAGGCAGGCCGCACTCAGCGCCCCCGTGGCAAGCGCGGCGATCAACCACGGTCCAAGGTTGAGGCTGTAGATCGAGGCAGCCGGCCCGACCGCAACGAAGGCATCCGCGCCCCGCAGTTTGAACCACTGATGATGGCTGGAGGCGAGCAGCACCACCGTATCGGTGCCACTGGAGGAAGAGGGCGGCAGCACACGGATGATGTCCACCTGTCCCGGCTGCTCTTCGTCCGCGTTGCGGCCGACGGTGCCATTGGCGGCCAAGGGCTGGCCGTTCCAGAAGGGCTGGCTGGCGGCGCGTACCGAGATGCGCAGGGCACGGTCGGCCGCGCCGTGTGCTGGCTGCGCAGGCAAGCGCCAGCGCAGCCAGTAAGGGCCGCGCCACTTCACCAGTTCGCGTTGGTTGGCCGCTTGCCATTGCAGTGCCGTCGGTGGTGCGGTGGGCAGTGCGCCGTCGGCATCCAACGTGGCGGGTGCCATCTCCTGTGGCTCGTAGTAGTGCACGCCCGGTGGGGGCGCGACCAACAGCAGCCACGCGGCGACCGCGATGAGCAGGACGACGAGGGCGGTCAGGGTGCGTGGGATCTGCATGCGTCCATCGTATCGGTTGCGCGGAGTCACTGGACCCCCGCCTGGAGCTGTTCGGCGGACGGGCCGTCCTCGGCTGCCGTGGGGAAGGTGATGCTGACGGCGTGGTGCATGCGCCGTCACTCGGTGCACGATTCCCTTACCTCCCACCCGGAGTCCGTCATGTCCAACATCCCGATGTCCCTGTTCCGCTCTCCTGCTCCCGGCCTGTGCCTGCCGGTCACGCGGTGGGCAGCGCTCTGCCTGACCCTGGTCGGCGCGTCACCTGTGCTGGCACGTGATGCGGCGGCGCGGCTGGAGTTCGCCCCCTATGCGTTCGAGACGCAGAAGCACGGCACCATCGCCGCCGAGGCGGGCTACCTGGAGGTGCCGCGCCGGCATGCCGACCCCAACGGCCCGCGCATGCGCCTGCGGGTGGTGCGCCTGCCGGCAACGGGGGGCGATGGCAATGCGTCGCCCGTGGTGTACCTGGCCGGTGGTCCGGGGGGCTCGGGGATCGGGACCGGGCGCGGACCGCGCTGGCCGGTGTTCGATCAGGTCCGGCGCGAAACCGACGTGCTGCTGCTCGATCAGCGCGGGGCGGGTGAGTCGGAGCCGCCGCCGTCGTGCCCGCATGAGCACACGTTCGACGATGCAAAGCCGCTGCAGCACGATGCGGCGCTCGCCGCGCTGCGTGACGTTGCCGCCCGCTGCGTGGCGTACTGGCGGGAGACGGGCGTGGACCTGGGGGCCTACACCACCGCGGAAAGTGCCGGCGATCTGGAGGACCTGCGGCGTGCGTTGAAGGTGCCGAAGATCAGCCTGTGGGGCATGAGCTATGGCACGCATCTGGCGCTGGCCACGGTGCGCCTGCACGGCGCCGGTCTGGACCGCGTGGTGCTGATGGGGACGGAAGGACCTGATGACACCTTGAAGCTGCCGCTGTCGGCCGATGCGCTGCTGGCGGAGCTGGGCGTGTTGGCCAAAGGAGCGGGCTTCGATGATCTGACCGGCTCGGCCACGCGCGTGCTGGCGGCCCTGCGCGAGCAGCCGCGCCAGGGCCGCAGTGTCATGCATGGCGGCAAGCCCGTGATGATCGGCGAGTACGACGCGCAGCTGGCGATCAGTGCCTGTCTCGGGCGCCGCATGACCCAGCAGTGGCTGCCGCTGATCCTGCGCGATGCCGAGAACGGCGACTACGATCTGCTGGCGGCGATGGTCCTGCTGCTGCGCAGTGAGTACGGCAGCTACGGCGCGATGTCGCTGGCGATGGATGTGGCCTCGGGCCAGACTCCGCAGCGCCGCGCACTGGCCGAGGCGCAGGCACGCGAGAGCCTGTTCGGCGATGCGCTGAACTTCCCGTTCCCGGCACTGGGGGATGGCCTGGGGCTGGTCGATCTTGGCGATGCTTTCAGGGGGCCACTGCGCAGCAACGTGCCGGTGCTGTTCATCAGTGGCACGCTGGATGGGCGCACGCCGCCGGCCAACGCCGAGGCGCTGCGGCCGGGCTTCAGCGACAGCCGCACATTGCGGGTGCGCGGGGCCAGCCACGACAACGAACTGTGGCTCGGGAATCCCGCCATCGCCGCGGGCATCACGGACTTCCTGGCAGGTCGGCCGGTGGGTGATGCGGAGCTGGACGTGGGGGCGCCGGTGTTTGCGCGTAGCAAGAGCGATCTGGTCGATCCGCGGGGGCGCTGAGGGCTGCCGGAAGTGCGACTGTGTGCAGGTGCTGTGGACCGACCGAGGTGTATGGTTTCGGCTGGCCCGGCGCTTGCGCCAACACAGGAGGACGCGATGACCGATCCAACGGTGACTTCCGTGCACGGCACGCCCGATGATTACGGCGACACGCTGCACCGGGTGTATGTCGAAGTCGGGGAATCGGAGGACATCGCCCGCGATGCGATCACCACGTTCCTCGTTCAACGCGCCAGCGACAATCCTGCCTTCGACTTCGACGCCTCGCTCCTGCACGCCCGTCCGCACGGCTATGAAGTGGACCTGCCGATGCAGCTGATTCCCGAGGTGGTGCGTGCGCTGGCCGAGCGGAATATCGCGGTGTACCAGGTGGTCAGGCTCGGCGGGATATAGGGGCGCCGCCGGGCGCCACGGGACGTCGCTTCCTTGCTTGCCTTGGCGCTATCCTTCCGCCAGCGCCAGCCGCACCCTGCGTGCTGGCCGGATCGATACTCTCAACCTGGATAAGGCAGCAATGGCAGATCCTTACAACAGCGGTGGCCGCGCAGGCCCGGCAACCCGGCTCGACGATTCCATGGTGACCACGGCGATGGAGCTGCCCGGCTTCCGCGTGGTGCGCAGCCTGGGCGTGGTGCGTGGCATCACCGTGCGTTCGCGTTCCATCGTGGGCAACTTCCTCGGCGGGCTGCAGACCATCTTCGGCGGCAACATCACCATCTACACGCAGCTGTGCGAGCAGGCGCGCGAAGAGACCTACCGGGACATGTCCAACCATGCGCGGCTGCTGGGCGCCAACGCGATCATCGCGATGCGCTATGACGCCACCGACGTGATGACCGGCCTGACCGAAGTGCTGTGCTACGGCACGGCGGTGATCGTCGAGCCCACGCACCGCTAAGCATCTCGTGTGCGATACGCCCTGCGTATCGCAGCAAGCTGTCATCGGTATTGGCATCCGCGCTGTCCAGGGCGGATGCTGTCCGCATGACGATCAACGACACACTTTCTTTCGCCGGGCAGGTCGCCCTGGTCACCGGCGCCGCAGGCGGCCTCGGCTTCGCCTACAGCCGGTTGCTGGCCCAGCGCGGCGCGCATGTGGTGATGCAGGACGTGGGCGCTACGCTGGACGGTACCGGCCGTGATCCGCAGCGGATCGATCACGCTGTTGCGCGTCTGCGTGCCGAGGGGCTCTCTGTCGAGGCCAGCCACCAGGACATCCAGTCCCGCTCCGCGGCCGCTGCACGGGTCGCCGATATCCTGCAGCGGCATGGCCGCCTGGACGTGATCCTGCACAACGCGGGCTGGGTCGAGTACCAGCGGATCGATGCGGTGGACGAGGATCGTTTCGACCACATGATGGCGGTCGCGGCCAAGGCGCCGTTGTGGCTCGCCCAGGCCGCGTGGCCGGCGATGCAGGCGCAGGGGCATGGCCGCATCGTGCTGACCACCTCCGACCGCGCGCTGTACCCGCAGTACGTGCAGCACGGGCTGGCGGCCTACGCGGCGGCGAAGTCGGCCGCGGTCGGCATCGTCAATGTGCTGGCTGCCGAAGGCGCCGCGCATGGGATCGTGGTCAACGCGGTTTCACCCGTGGCCAAGACCCGCATGTGGGGCGTGGAAGGCGAGCCGGATGAGCTGCACCCGGAGGCCGTGGCGCCGGGCGTCGTGTTCCTGGCCTCGCGCGCCTGCATCGAGGGTGGCTGGATTCTGCGCGCCAGCAACGGCCAGTTCCATGCCACGCGGCTGAGCGAGGCCGAGGGCGTGCGCTATCCGCGCGATCTGCGGGCCGTAGTGGCCGGTAACATCGAGGCGGTCGCCAGGCAGTGGCCGCAGATCGCCAAGTCGGCAGTCGAACCACGCTGACACCCGCTCACGTCCTGACGTCCTGCGCTTGCCGGATTTCCCGACACGGCCCGCGGGTGGCAGCCGTCGAGCGTCAGCGCGTCAGCACGGCCTCCAGCGCGGCGATGGCCTCACGTGCCACCGCATGTGGATCGCGGGCCTTCAGCGCATCGTTGAACACCTCCAGCCCGATCGGCCCGCCGTAACCCATCGCGGCCAGCGCATCGATCAGCGTCTCCAGCGGCCAGAGGCCATCGCCCGGCAGGCAGCGGTGATGCCGCGCCTGCGTGGTGACCTGGCCGGGCAACGGCTGGGTCAGCACATCCGATAGCTGCACCAGCGCGATGCGCTCCACCGGCACGTCGTGCAGATCGTCGGCGGTGCGCCCGGCGGCGAACAGGTGGAAGGCATCGACCACGATGTCCAGGTTCGGCGCGCCGACCTGCTCGATCTGCTGCCACGCAGAGGGCAGGGTGGAATGCAGGCGGCTCCAGGCCATGCCTTCGTAGGCGATGCGCAGGCCACGTTCGGCGGCACGCGCGCACAGCCAGCGCAGGTCGTCGGTGACGCGGTCGGGCACGTAGTCGGTCGCGGTGCAGGCGGGCACCAGCACCGTGCCTGCGCCCATGTCGTGCGCCAGCGCAAGCAAGGACAGTGCCTCTGCACGCTTGCCCTCGCGGGTGGCCGCCGAAGCGCCATCAAAATCCAGCAGCACCTGCACGTCGGTGAGCTGCAGGCCGGTGCGCGTCAGGGTTGCACGCACCTCGGCGACGGATGAGGACTCGACATCCTCACGCCACAGCTCGACCTGTGCGAACCCTGCCGCGGCGGCGGCACCGAGTTTCCCGGCCGTGTCGCCGCCAAGCAGGATGGTGTTGAGGAAGCGCGGGCCGGGCAATGAGGACATCGAGGGGTACACCTTGCAGCGAATCAAGCGTCGCCGCCGATGCTAGTGGCTACCGCATCGCCGCGATGTGCAGGCGGCCGGGTGTCAGCGAAGCCCCTCCGCCGCGCAGCGGATGCTCAGCCATGCGCCGCCGCCCGGCGCATCCCCGGCGCGGACCCGGAACCCATGGAGGCCGGCGATGGCGGCCACGATCGAAAGCCCCAGCCCGAAGCCCTCGGTCGTCTCGCCGCCGCTACCGCCGCGGAAGAAGCGCTGGTAGATCAGGCTGCGATCCTGCGGCGGAATGCCGGGGCCGTTGTCGATCACATCGATGCGCGGTGCGCCGTGGTCATCCACCGCGCGCAGCACGATCCGGCCCTGCGCCGGGGTGAAGTGCAACGCGTTGGAGAGTAGGTTGGCCAGCGCCTCGAACAGCAGTTCGCGGTCGCCCCACAGCGTGCCTACCTGCGGGGTGATCTCCAGCAGCAGCTGCTGGTCCTTCTCCTCGGCCAGTGGCAGGTAGAACGCGTGCAGTTCCTGCAGCAGCTCGCCCGCATCCAGTTCGACGAAGGCCGAGCGGCGCTGGTGGCTTTCCAGTTCGGAGACGCGCAGCAGCGCCCCGAAGCGCGCCATCAGCCGGTCGGTTTCGGTCAGCGCCTTGTCCAGCTGCGCGGCACGCGGGTCATCTTCTTCCAGCCCGACACGGGTGCGGTAGAGATGCGCGCGCAGGCGGGTGAGCGGGGTCCGCAGATCATGCGCGATGCTGTCGCACACGCCCTTGACCTCGGTCATCAGCTGCTCGATGCGTTCGAGCATGGCATTGACGATGCTCGAGAGACGGTCGATCTCATCCGGGTGGCCGGACACGGGCAGGCGCTGGCCGAGATCGCCGGCGATGATGCGGTTGGTCGCGGCCTCGATCTGCTGGATCCGTTTGAGCGGGCGCCGGCGCAGGATGTGCCAGCCGGCCAGGCCGGGAATGATGGTCAACGAGACGCCCCACAGCAGCGCATCGAGAATGATGCTGTTGACCGCGGAGAGCTTGCCGCTCTGGCGAACGAACACCAGCAGCCGGCCATCCTGCGTTTCCACGCCGAGCGCGCGCCCGGGCGCCTTGATCGGCCCACTACGCAGGGACCAGCGTTCCACCGCCTGCGCGTGCCCGTCGATGCTCAGGCCATCGGGAATCGCCAGGAGTGGGCCGGACAGTGGCTGCCCGCTGCGGCTGAAGATGCCGTAGGCATACGCCCCGTGCAGGTCATAGCGCAGGCTGTCGCGCAGCGCATCGTCCAGCGCCGGGCCCTCGAACTTCTCGAACAGGTGCGCGCGCTGCTGCAGGCCGGACTCGGCGAGGTCGTTGAGGTAGTCCGAGACGCGCCAGTACATCACCCCCAGCAGTACGCTGGACCAGGCCACGAACAGCACGCAGTACAGCCCAAGCAGCCGGCTGCTGGAGGAACGCCAGTGATCAGACATGGTCGTCCAGGACATAGCCGGTGCCACGCACGGTGCGGATCGGCTGGGCACGCCCGGGCTGGTCGATGCGCTTGCGCAGGCGCCCGATGTGGACGTCGATCAGGTTGGTGCCGGGATCGAAGTGGTAGCCCCATACCTCCTGGAACAACATGGTGCGGGTGACCACCTGGCCGACGTTGCGCACGAGGAATTCCAGCAGTTTGAACTCGGTCGGCAGCAGGGTGATCTCCTCGCCGGCGCGGCGGGCGGTGCGGGTCATCAGGTCCAGCTCCAGGTCACCGGCGCGCAACTGGTTCTCCGCCACGGCTGGCTGCCCGTGGCGACGGATCAACACCTCCACGCGGGCCGCCATTTCGTCCGAGGCGAAGGGTTTGGTCAGGTAGTCGTCGCCGCCGGCGCGCAGGCCCCGGACCCGCTCATCCACATCGGAAAGGGCGCTGATCATCAGCACCGGGGTGGTGATGCCCTGGCGCCGCAGGGCCGTGACCAGGGCCAGGCCATCCATGCCCGGCAGCATGCGGTCCAGGGTGATCACGGCGTAGTCGCCGCGGCAGGCCATGGCCAGGCCGTCCTCGCCATTGCCCACCCGGTCCACCTCGAAGCCGTGGCTGCGCAGTTCCGTGGCGATCTCCTCGGCGGTGACGAGGTCGTCCTCGATGGTGAGTACGCGCGGCATGGGCCACTTTGACGATTGGGACCGGTGCATCGTCGCAACCCCCCGGAGGGACTGCAAATGAAAAATGTTTCATGCGGTTTTCGCCGGATCCTCGCCCCGCTTCTCCTATATTCGCCCCGAGCAGTGGCCCTGCCGCCCGGGGCCATGTGCCCCGTTCACGCCTGGAATACCGTCCCCCATGACCGATCCGCTCCCGTCCTCCCCGGCCCCCGGCCTGTTGTCCGGCCCTTGGCGCCTGCCGCTGCTGGGGCTGGCCGTGGCGTTGGGGCTGGCCGCCTGCAGCAAGGAAGCGCCCAAGGCAAAGGGACCGGCGCCGGAGGTGACGGTGCTGACCCTGCAGACGCAATCGCTGGCGCTGGCCCAGGAATTGCCCGGACGCACGGTGGCCTCTCAGGAATCGGATGTACGCCCGCAGGTGTCCGGGGTATTGCAGGCGCGGTTGTTCGAGCAGGGCGAGATGGTGAAAGCCGGGCAGCCGCTGTTCCAGATCGAACCGGCGCTGTACCAGGCCTCGGTGAACGAAGCGCAGGCCAACCTGCGCACGGCCGAGGCCAGTGCGGTGGCGGCGGGGTTGCGTGCAAAGCGCATGCAGCAGCTCGGCGTCGGTCAACTGGCGGCGCAGCAGGACGTGGATGATGCGGTGGCCACCCACCAGCAGGCCGAGGCGGCGGTGCAGGCGGCGCAGGCGGTGCGCGATACCGCACGCACCAACCTGGGCTTTGCGCGGGTGACCGCGCCGATCAGCGGGCGGATCGGCCGCGCGCTGTTCACCCCGGGCGCGCTGGTGACCAACGGCCAGGCCGAGCCGCTGGCGCGCATCCAGCAGGTGGATCCGATGAACGTGGATATCACCCAGTCCAGCAACGAGTATCTCGCGCTGCGCCGCGCGATCGCCGACGGCGGCGTGGAGGCGACCACCGCGCCGGTGCAGCTCAAGCTCTCCGATGGCACCGACTACGCCCTGACCGGCACGCTGGAATTCGCCGACATCGATGTGGACCAGGAAACCGGCAGCATCACCCTGCGGGCACAGTTCCCGAATCCACAGGGCCAGCTGCTGCCCGGCATGTACGTGCGCGCCCAGGTCGGCCAGGGTACGCAGCAGCAGGCGCTGCTGGTGCCGCAGGCCGCCGTGGACCGCAGCCCGAAGGGCGAGGCGCTGGCGTGGGTGGTGGGCGCGGACGGACGCGTGCATCAACGCACCTTCGGGACGGCGCGCGCGGTGGGTGACCAGTGGCTGGTGCTCGAGGGTCTGCGGGCCGGTGAGCAGGTCGTGCTCAGTGGCCGCCAGGGGCTGAGCGAAGGCGCCACGGTACGGATCAAGCCCGCGGGCGAAGCCGCACCGGCCACGGTGCCCGCCGCCGCGCCGGCCGGCGAGGGCTGAGCCGCCGATGCTGCCGCGCTTCTTCATCCACCGCCCGGTCTTCGCCTGGGTCCTGGCCATCTGCATCATGGCGCTGGGCACCATCGCGGTGACCCAGTTGCCGGTGGAGCAGTACCCGGACATCGCGCCACCGCAGGTCAACATCACCGCCAACTACACCGGTGCCTCGGCGCAGACAGTGGAGGACAGCGTCACCCAGGTGCTCGAGCAGCAGATCAAGGGCATCGACCACCTGCTGTATTTCTCCTCCACCAGTTCGTCTTCGGGCCAGGCGCGGATCACGGTCACCTTCGACCAGCGCGCCAACCCGGACATTGCCCAGGTGCAGGTGCAGAACAGCGTCAACCAAGCGATCAACCGGCTGCCGCAGGAAGTACAGCAGCAGGGCGTCACCGTGGCCAAATCGCAGGGTGATTCGCTGATGGTGGTGTCGCTGTATGACACCCACCGGCGCATGGAACGGGTGGACGTCTCCGATTTCCTGGTCAGCAATGTGCAGGACCCGATCAGCCGCATTCCCGGCGTGGGCGAAATCAACGTGTTCGGTTCGCCCTATGCGATGCGCATCTGGCTGGACCCGCACAAGCTGCGCGCGTTCGACCTGATGCCCTCGGATGTGCGCACCGCGATCCAGGCGCAGAACACCCAGGTCACCGCCGGTGAGCTGGGCGCGTTGCCAACCGGGCCGGCGCAGGCGCTCAACGCCACCGTCACCGCGCAGTCGCGGCTGCAGACCGCCGAGCAGTTCCGCGCGATCATCCTGCGCACCCTGCCCAGTGGCGCGGCCGTGCACCTGAGCGATGTGGCACGGGTGGAAATCGGCGCGGAAAACTACCAGACCAGCAGCTTCCTCAACGGCTATCCCGCAGCAGGCTTCTCGGTGACGCTGGCCTCCGGTGCCAACGCGCTGGAGACCGCCGATGCGGTGCGCGCCGAGATCGAGCGGTTGCGCCCGAGCTTCCCGCCCGGGCTGGAAGTGGCCTACCCACGCGACAGCACGCCGTTCGTGCGGGTCTCCATCGAGGGGGTCATCCACACCCTGATCGAGGCGATCGTGCTGGTCGTGGTGGTGATGTTCCTGTTCCTGCAGAACCTGCGTGCGACGCTGATCCCGGCGATCACCGTGCCGGTGGTGTTGCTGGGCACGTTCGGCGTGCTGGCGGTGGCTGGCTTCACCATCAACACGCTCACCCTGTTCGCGATGGTGCTGGCGATCGGCTTGTTGGTGGATGATGCGATCGTGGTGGTGGAGAACGTCGAACGCATCATCCATGAGGAGCACCTGCCGCCGCGCGAGGCGACCGAGAAATCGATGGGCGAGATCACCGGTGCGCTGGTCGGCATCACCGTGGTGCTCGGCGCGGTGTTCCTGCCGATGGCCTTGTTCGGCGGCTCCACCGGCATCATCTACCGGCAGTTCTCGATCACGATCGCCTCGGCGATGGCGCTGTCGGCACTGGTCGCGCTGACGCTCACCCCGGCGTTGTGCGCGACCCTGCTCAAGCCATCGAGCGCGCAGAAGCCACCGGGCCGCTTCTTCGCCTGGTTCAACCGCGGCGTGGAGCGCAGCCAGAACGGCTATCGCGGCAAGTTGGGCGGCATCGTGGCGCACCCGCGTCGCTGGATGGCCTTCTACGTGCTGCTGGTGGTGGGGGTGGTCGCGTTGTATGCACGGATGCCGACCGGCTTCCTGCCGGTGGAGGATCAGGGCCAGGTGACGTTCCAGTTCTCCACCCCGGAAGGCACGCCGATGGCGCGCACCGAGGCGTTGGGCGAGCAGATCAGTCGCTATTTCATGGAGCACGAGAAGGACAGCCTGGACGTGGTGTTCGTGGTGGTCGGCCGCAACAACGCCGGCACCGGGCAGAACGCGGGGCAGGGGTTCATGGCGCTCAAGCCGTGGTCCGAACGCGATGCCAGGCACAGCGCCGGGGCGATCATCGCCCGCGCCAACGCGCATTTCCGCAACCTGCCCGATGCGAAGGTCAACGTGCTGGCGCCGCCGGCGGTGCGCGGGTTGGGACAGTCCAGCGGGTTCGAATTGTGGCTGCAGGACAACAGCGCCGCCGGCCGGCCGGCGCTGCAGGCCGCCCAGGCAAAGGTGGTGCAGGCTGCCAGCGATGACGACCGGCTCACCTCGGTGCGGTTGAATGGCCTCGGTGACAAGGCCGAGCTGCATCTGGACATCGATCAGGCGCAGGCCAGTGCGCTGGGCCTGGCCCAGGCCGACATCAATTCAACGCTGTCCTCGGCGTGGGGCGGCACCTACGTCAACGACTTCCTCGACCGCGGCCGGGTCAAGCGCGTGTACGTGCAGGGCGACCAGCCCTACCGCAGCGTGCCCGACGACATCGGCCAGTGGTATGTGCGCGGCAGCAACGGGCAGATGGCCTCGTTCGCCAGTTTCGCCAGCAGCCACTGGTCACGCGGGCCGCAGCTGCAGCAGCGCTTCAATGGTCTGCCGGCGATGCAGATCCAGGGCAGTGCCGCCGAAGGGCGCAGCTCGGGCGAAGCGATGCAGACCATGCAGACGCTGGTGGCCGAGCAGCCCGGCTTTGCGCTGCAGTGGAGTGGGTTGTCCTACCAGGAGCAGCTGTCCAGCAACCAGACGCTGTGGCTGTACGCGGCCTCCATCGCCTTCATCTTCCTGTGCCTGGCCGCGCTCTATGAGAGCTGGACGGTGCCCGTGGCGGTGATGCTGGTGATCCCGCTGGGCGTGATCGGCACGGTGATCGCCACCACCGCGGCGGGCTTCGTCAACGACATTTACTTCCAGGTGGGGCTGCTGACCACGATCGGTCTATCGGCCAAGAACGCGATCCTGATCGTGGAGTTCGCCGAGGCTGAGTACCGCGCGGGCAGCTCGGCGGTGGAGGCGGCACTGAAGGGCGCGCGCCTGCGCCTGCGGCCGATCGTGATGACCTCGCTGGCCTTCGTGGCTGGCGTGATCCCGCTGGCCCTGGCGACCGGCGCTGGCGCGGTGAGCCGGCGCGAGATCGGTGTCAGCGTGATCGGCGGCATGCTCTCCGGCACGCTGCTGGCGATCCTGCTGGTGCCACTGTTCTTCGTGCTGGTGCGGCGCCTGGGCAAGGCCCGCCCCGATCCGGTGGCAAAACACTGAACGGAGATGCCCTCCGGACCCCCGATTTCATCTTGTTGACCCATTCCGTTCACGGTTTCAATGCCGGTGCGCCATTAGCGTAGATCGTCCCCACACCGCTTGGAGACACGCCATGAATCCCCTGCAGACGGTCGCTCGGACCATGCGAAACGGGTTGGAAGAAGTGGCGGCCCTGGTGGTCGGCCAGCGCGCCGAGTCACTGCGCCAGGACGATACGGCCGCGCCCGGGGTGGGCATCCCGATGCCGCGCCGGCTGCCGCTCAAGCGCCCGCTGCTGCATGGGCGCAAGGGCATGGCCCCGTGGCAGAAGATCGGCCCGGGCCGTCGCTAAGCGCGGTTGGCATCGGCGGGGTGGTTGACCCCGTCATTCACCGGCACCTCGCCGATATCGAACGGATTGACACCGTCCAGGCAGCCGACGTTGTAGCCATATTCCTCCGGTGAAGAACGTCGCTGATGGTGCGTGTAGATGCCGCACACGCCGCAGAAGTGGTGGCGGGCGACGTGCGTGTTGAACTGATACAGCCGCAGTTCGTCATGGCCCTGCACGATCTCCAGATCCGCCAGTTTCACCGAGGCCACGATCGCGCCGCGGCGGCGGCACATGGAGCAGTCGCAACGCCGGGGCGCGACCACGCCGTCGGGCAGGTGCAGGCGCAGGACGACGGCGCCGCAGTGGCAGCGCAGCAGATGGTGGCGCTGGATCGGCACGCCGCCGATGGTGGTCAATCCCTGCATGAGGGGCGCTTCCCGGGTAGCCGTTGGTGGCCAAGTATGCGATCGGGTGGGCAGGCGACGCCATGTGGTGCCGGGTCCGGGGTGAACGCCGGCCCGAAGCTGAACAGGCTCGACATGCAGCGCACACAGGGGTTATGGCTAACTAGCGCCCCGGATAGACGACGGATCGATGCGTGAAGAAGGCAGGACGATGGGGGCTGGCGTTGCTGATGCTGCTGGCGGCGCTGTGGATCACCGGTTTGCTGGCCTACCAGCTGCCGGGTCCGGGCTGGGTGCGGTATGTGCTGGTCGGCCTGTGGGCGCTATTTGCCGTCACCGGTGCGATCGGGGTGGCGCGTGCGCGCGCCGGGCGCTGGCCGGGCGTGCTGTACGGCGTGGCGCTGGTGCTCTCGGGCGTCTGGTGGCTGCTGCTCACCCCACGTCAGGATCGCGTCTGGGCCGATGATGTCGCCCAGCGGCTGAAGGTGGTCGAGGTGGATGGCCCGCGTGTGGTGCTCGACAACGTGCGTGATTTCACCTGGCGCAGCGAGACCGACTACGACGCGCACTGGGTACGCCGCGAGTACAACCTGGACCAGCTGCGCTCGGCCGATCTGATCATGTCCTACTGGATGGGCCCGGCGATCGCGCATACGCTGATTTCCTTCGGCTTCGACGACGGTCGCTACCTGGTGTTCTCGCTGGAGATCCGCAAGGAGCGCGGCGAGTCGTTCTCCGCGCTGGGCGGGTTCTTCCGCAAGTTCGAGATGACCCTGGTCGCTTCGGAGGAAACCGACATCGTGCGCACGCGCACCAATGCGCGGGGCGAAGATGTCTATCTGTACCGCCTGCACGGCATGACCCAGGAGCAGCTCAAGGCGCTGTTCGTGTCCTACCTCGGCGAGGCCCGCAAGCTCGATGCCGCGCCGGCGTTCTACAACACGCTGACCAGCAACTGCACGACCATCGTGTACGAACTGGCCAAGCAGATCGCGCCGGGCCTGCCGATGGACTACCGGCTGCTGGCCTCGGGCTACTTCGCCGAATACGCGCGCGATCTGGGGGTGCTCACGCCGGGGGTACCGTTCGAGACGCTGAAGGCACGCGGGCGGATTACCGACCGTGCGCGGGCGAGCAATGCAAACGATGATTTTTCACAGGTGATCCGCCGGGACGTCCCGGGGACAGGGCAGGGAAGCGTTCCATGAGTTCCGCATTGAAGCTGTTGCCGCACCGCGCCTTGCCGATGCTGGCCGTGGTGCTCTCGCTGCTGCTGTCCAGTGGCTGTGCGATGGTCACCATGAAGCAGGTGGCCCCGACCGAATACCTCGCCAACAAGCGCGGCGACGTGCTGACCTCGGGCAAGCTCAGCGCTGCCTCGCAGGAAACGCTGAGCGTGATCGGGATGGACGTGGCGCAGTGCGAAAAGGACGTGGCCAGCTGCCAGAAGACGCTGGAAGAGACCGATGTCCTGCCCGAGGAACAGCGCCTTTCAGCGCAGTCCGAGCTGTGGGTGAAGACCGCGTTGGCGCTGACCCCCAAGCCCAAGGACCGCGAAAAGACGCCGATGTCCGACGCCGCCCTGGATGCGTGGCTGGAAGCGGCGCGGTATGCGTATGCGTACCTGTTCTTCAGCGGGCGCACGCCTTCAGACCGCGCCTTCGAGGATCGCCAGACGCAGGTACGCGATTACTACAACTACGCCGCCGAGCAGACCGCGTCGGTGGTGTTCAAGCGCAGCCGCGAGAGCGCGCTGGAAGGCGAGGATTACAACGCTGCCGTCGCCGGGGAGCGCTGGACGCTGACCTCTGATTTCGATGAGCTGCGCATGCAGAGCATCCCGACCCGGATGGTGTCCGCCTCGGCGGTGAGTTTTGCCGGGCTGCGCAGCACCTATCGCCGCGATGGCTTCGGCGCCGAGCTGGTGGTGATCATGGACCCACCCAAGCTGGTCGCACCGGCCGACGGCGGGAAGGCGGAGATTCCGCAGTACAGCGAGATGTCGGCGATCAACGCCACCGCCCTGCTGCGCTTCAAGGGTGACAATCTGCAGCAGGTGCTCGATACCACCCAGGTGCTGTTTGATGTGTACTCGCCCGAGTCCACCGAGAGCGTGGACCTGCACGGTGAGAAGGTTCCGCTGGCGGGCAACTTCACCGCAGCCTACGGCTTATGGCTGGCCCAGTCCGGCTTTGCCACGCAGTCGCTGCGCACGCTGTTTGGCCTGAGCGAAGGCATCGGCGCGCCGCACATGTACCTGATGCAGCCGTGGGACCCGAATCGCCGCATCATCTTCATGCTGCATGGCCTGGGCAGCAGCCCGGAAGCCTGGGTCAACGTGGCCAACGAGATCATGGGCGATCCCGAGCTGCGCCGGCATTTCCAGGTCTGGCAGGTGTACTACCCGACCAACGCCCCGATCGCGCTGAACCGCTACGAGATCAACCAGGCCTTCAACAACACGCTCAAGCACTTCGACCCGACCGGCAGCACGCCGGCCGCCAAGGACATGGTGTTCATCGGCCACAGCATGGGCGGCGTGCTTGCACGCCTGCTGGTGACCTCCTCCGGCGATGTGCTGTGGAACGATCTGCTGGCCAACTACGATCTGAAGGGCGAGCGCCTGAAGCGCGTCGAAGCCAAGCTCGGCCCGCTGCTGCACTTCACCGCCGAGCCGAACGTGGAGCGGGTGATTTTCATCGCCGCGCCGCACAAAGGCACGGACATCGCGGGCAACCGGCTGGGGCGCCTGATCGGCCGGCTGGTGCGGTTGCCGATCACCATTCTGGGCAAGTTCGAGGATGTGTTCCTGACCCTGCAGGAATCCGAATCGGCCAACAGCACCACCAAGCTGCAGATTCCCAACAGCATCGACAACCTCAAGGCCAGCGATCCGTTCGTGAAGGCCGCTGGCGCGCTGCCGATCACACCGGGGCTGAAGTACCACTCGATCATCGCCCAGCGCAAACCGGAGGTGCCGTTGCTGCAGTCCGACGATGGCCTGGTGCCGTACTGGAGCGCGCATCTGGAGGGGGCGGTATCGGAGAAGGTGATCATCTCCGGGCACAGCGTGCAGGAGACCCCGCAGGCCGTGCTGGAGATCCGCCGCATCCTGCGAGAGGACCTGAAAGAGGTCGGCGACACGCATCCGTGAGGATGCGCGCGCCACGCCACCGCGCTCAGACCCGCCGCGCCACCGCCACGCTGAGCATCGCCAGCACCAGCATGATCGCGAAGGTCAGCAGGTAGCCCAGGGCTTCCCGGCCTTCCAGGAACAGCGCGAACAACGAGCCGGACACGGCCAGCGTGGTCGCCACGCCCAGGGCTTCGCTGAGCTGCAGGGCGGAGGTGTTGGCGCCCTGGTGGGCCGGCGCTGACAGCGACAACGTGAGCACCGACAGGCTGGGATAGATCAGTCCCATGCCCAGCCCGGTCAGCACCCAGCCCACCATCGCCGACCACAGCGGCATGCCCGGCTGGATCGCCAGCGACGTGGCCAGGATGCCCACGCACATCAACAGCGCGCCGGACTGCAGCAACTGCCGGCGTGACCAGCCGCGCTGCTGGTGGCCCTGCAGCCACGAGCCGGCAAACCAACCCAACGCGCCCAGGCTCAGTGCCACGCCCGCCAACAGCGGGGTCAAGCCGCGCTCGCGCTGCAGCAGCAAGGGCAGGAAGGCTTCGCAACCGAAAAACGCGGACGCCGCGATCCCACGCAGCGCGATCACGCTGGGCAGGCCGCGGCGCAGGGTCAACGTGCCGGTAGGCAGGAGCTTCCAACTGCACAGTGCCAGCACGGCCAGGGCCGGTGCCAGCAGCGCTGGCGCGAGCCATCCCTGCTGCTGGCCGCCGATATACAGCATGAGCGCGCCGAGGGAGGCACCCACGGCCCAGGGCACGACGTTGCGGCCGGTGCTGCCCGCGGCCACCACGCCGATCTGGCGCAGGGCGGGGCGCAGCAGCAACGCCGCCGGAATCGCCAGCAGCGGCACGATCAGAAACACCCAGCGCCAGCCCAGGTGCTGCACGATCAGGCCGCTGATGCTGGGGCCGATCAGCGAAGGCACCACCCAGCCGGCGGAGAAGGCGGCGAACACGCGTGGCCGCATCGGCTCGGGGAACGAGCGCCCGACCAGCACATACAGCGCCACGGAAATCGCGCCGGCCCCCAGCCCCTGCATCAGGCGCCCAAGCACCAGCACCGGCATGTGCTGGGCGAAGCCGGCCACCAGCAGGCCGGCGATGAAGCACGCCAGGCCCAGCCACAGCGGGCGTGCCGGGCCCTGCTGGTCGCTCCAGCGCCCGGACAGCGTCATCCCGATCACGCTGGTGGCCAGGGTGCCGCCGAACGCCAGCGCGTACAGGCGCAGCCCGTCCAGGTCATGGGCCACGGTGGGCATCGCGGCGGCCACGGCCAACGCCTCGAAGCCATGCAGCGAGACCAGCGCGACCATGCCGATCGTGGTCGCCCGGTAGGCCGGCGACAGGATCGAGGGGATCGGCGTGTCCTCCACCGGGACGGTGGCGGGCGGAGAGGAAACTTCAGCGGACATGCGGGTTCCAGACATCGGGAGGAGCGCCGGGCTTGCAGTGCACCCCCAGCGGCGCGCAGGATGCCACCTGAACCATGGTTGAGGTCAAGCAGTGATCGCGCAGGAACTGAGTGTAGGCGAGGTTGCCAAACGGAGCGGGGTGGCCGTCTCGGCGTTGCATTTCTATGAGCGCAAGGGGCTGATCCGCAGCCTGCGCACCGCCGGCAACCAGCGGCGCTTTGCCCGCGATGTGCTGCGCCGGTTGGCGGTGATCCGTGTGGCCCAACGGGTCGGGATGCCGCTGGAGGCGGTCGCGACCGCATTTGCGGCGCTGCCGGAGAACAAGACGCCGACCAAGGCCGAGTGGGCGAAGATGTCGGCGTTGTGGCGCAGCGAGCTGGACCAGCGCATCGAGCAGTTGCTGCTGCTGCGCGACCAGCTCACCGACTGCATCGGCTGCGGCTGCCTCTCGTTGAAACGCTGCCGCCTGACCAACCCCGGCGACACGCTCGGCGATCAGGGCGACGGCCCCCGCCGCTGGGAGTAGTGCCGGCCGCTGGCCGGCTCTCGAAGTGCCCTCCGTCGCCAGGAGCCGGCCAGCAGCCGGCACTACCGGTCCCGGTGATGCAGGGACATCGAGGTACCCAGCAGTGGGAGGTAGTGCCGGCCGCTGGCCGGCACCGCCCTCACCAGACGGTGAACACCTGCCCGCTCTGGATGCCTTCCACGCTGCGCTGATACGCCAGCGACGCGCGCTGCGCCGTCACCGGTTCAAAGCCCGGGAAGTACGCGCCGTAGTCGTCCATCGATTCGGCCAGCACATTCGGGCTCACGGCGTTGATGCGCAGCCCCCGCGGCAGCAACTCGCAGGCGGCGGCGCGCACGAAACCTTCCAGTGCGGCGTTGGCTGCCGTGGCATTGGCGCCATCGCGGATCGGCTGGGCGCTGATGATGCCGCTGGTCAGGGTGATCGAGCCGCCGGTGTTCAGGTGATGCTGGGCGGCCAGGCTCAGCCGCACCTGGCCGAGCAGCTTGTCCTGCAGGCCGAGGTTGAAGTCGGCCGGGCGCATCTGCGCCAGCGGACCGAAGTGGACCCGGCCGGTGGTCGCGATCACGGCATCGACCTTGCCCACCTTCGCGAACAGCGCCTGCACGCTGGCATCGTCGGTCAGATCGACCTGCGCATCGCCGCCATGACGGCCGGCGCGGATAACCTCATGGTGGGCGCCCAACGTGCTGGCGACGGCCTGGCCCAAGGTGCCGCTGGCACCGACAAGCAGGATCTTCATGTGCATGTCTCCCGTAAACGTAGGGGTAACGCCACGCCCTGCGTGGCTGCGCCTGGTCGTCAATCATTCGCCGCCGACAATGCCTGCCCACGCGTCGTCGCCGCGTCGATCGCGCGCGCGACCATGGTTTCAAAGCCGTCGGACTGGAAGCTCTCGATCGCGGCTTGGGTGGTGCCGTTCGGTGAGGTTACCCGACGACGCAGCTCGGCCGGGGCTTCGCCGGATTCATCGAGCATGCGCGAGGCACCGAGCAGCGTCTGCACCACCAGGGTGCGGGCCGCTTCGGCCGGCAGACCCTGGGCGATGCCGGCCGCTTCCATCGCTTCGGCCAGCAGGAACACATAGGCCGGGCCACTGCCGGAGACGGCGGTGACGGCGTCCATGCGCGCTTCGTCATCGATCCACACGGTGCGGCCGGCGCTGGCCAGCACGGTGTCGGCCTGCGCGCGCTGCGCGGCGCTGACCGTGGCGGTGGCGAACAGCCCGGTCACGCCCGCGCCGAGCAGGGCCGGCGTGTTGGGCATCGCGCGGACCACCGCCATGCCACCGCCCAGCCAACGGTCCAGCTGGCCGCTGGTGATGCCGGCCGCGATGGAGACCACCAGCGGCTGCTTGCCTTGGGCGATATCGGTCAGCGAGGCGCAGACATCACGCAGCACCTGCGGTTTGACTGCCAGCACCCAGACCGTGCCCTGCGCGGCGGCTTCGCTCGCGCTGGCGTAGGTCTTGATGCCGAATTCGGCGGTCAGCTGCTCACGCAGTTCGGTCACCGGCTCGGCCACATGGAGGCTGGCCGGGGCCACGCCCTGGCGGACCAGGCCGGCGATCAGGCTGCGGGCCATGTTGCCGCCGCCGATGAAGGTGATGGGGGACGTGCTCATGAACTCTCCTTGGAACGGGCGGGGCGCTCAGGCCGGTCGCGGGCGTGCGCCGAACAGCGCGGTGCCGATGCGGACCAGGGTGGCGCCATGGGCGATGGCCTCAGGGTAATCGCTGCTCATCCCCATCGACAGCGTATCCACCTGCGGATGCGCTGCCGCCAGCGTGGCAAACAGCGCGGCCATCCGGGTGAAGGCGGCCTGGCGACGCTCGGGATCGGGCCAAGGCGCCGGGATCGCCATCAGCCCGCGCAGGCGCAGCTGCGGCGCCGCAGCGATGGCGGCCGCGAGCGTGTCGATGTCTTCCGGCGCGCAGCCGTGCTTGCTCTCCTCGTCATCGATGTTGACCTGGATCAGCACGTTCAGCGGCGGCTGGCCGACCGGGCGGTGCGTGGCCAGTGCGGTGACCAGCTTGAGGCGGTCCACGCTCTGCACCCAGTCGAAATGGCGGGCAGCCAGCTCGGCCTTGTTGGACTGCAGATTACCGATCAGGTGCCACTCCAGGCCCAGCGGCGCCAGCGCCTCGATCTTGGCCACCGCCTCCTGCACGTAGTTCTCCCCGAAGGCTCGCTGGCCCTGCGCGGCCAGGGCCTGCACGGCCTCGGCCGGCTGCGTCTTGGAGACCGCCAGCAGGCGCGGATCTGGCCGCCCGGCGGCAGCGGCCGCGTTGTGCAGGTTCGTCAGGAGGGTCGGCAGGGCTTGGGCGGTCACGGCGGGTCCGGTGGATCAGGGGCTGGCGCGTATTGTGCACATCTCGCTCTATACTGCCGCCCGGGGAAAGAACCTTCCAGTCGCAGCAGTCATGGGGAGTAGCAGCGCATGGATATCGCCGAGCTGTTGGCGTTTTCTGTAAAGAACAAAGCGTCGGATCTTCATCTGTCGGCCGGCCTGCCGCCGATGATCCGCGTCGACGGCGATGTCCGTCGCATCAATATTCCGGCCCTGGACCACAAGCAGGTCCACGCGCTGGTGTACGACATCATGTCGGACAAGCAGCGCCGCGATTACGAAGAATTCCTCGAGGTCGATTTCTCGTTCGAGATTCCCTCGCTGGCGCGCTTCCGAGTCAATGCCTTCAATCAGAACCGCGGCGCGGGTGCGGTGTTCCGTACCATTCCCTCCGAGGTGCTCACGCTGGAAGACCTGGCCTGCCCGCCGATCTTCCGCGAGCTGATTGACCAGCCGCAGGGCCTGATCCTGGTCACCGGCCCGACCGGTTCGGGCAAGTCGACCACGCTGGCGGCGATGATCGACCACATCAACAAGAACGAATACGGCCACATCCTCACCGTCGAGGATCCGATCGAATTCGTGCACACCTCGCAGAAGTGCCTGATCAACCAGCGCGAAGTGCATCGCGACACGCACGGCTTCAACGAAGCGCTGCGTTCGGCCCTGCGTGAGGATCCGGACATCATCCTGGTCGGCGAACTGCGCGATCTGGAAACGATCCGTCTGGCGCTGACCGCGGCGGAAACCGGCCACCTGGTGTTCGGCACGCTGCACACCAGCTCGGCCGCCAAGACCATCGATCGCATCATCGACGTGTTCCCCGCCGGCGAAAAGCCGATGGTGCGCTCGATGCTGTCCGAGTCGCTGCGCGCGGTGATCTCGCAGGCGCTGCTGAAGAAGGTGGGGGGGGGGCGTACCGCCGCCTGGGAAATCATGGTCGGCACCCCGGCCATCCGCAACCTGATCCGCGAGGACAAGGTCGCGCAGATGTACTCGGCGATCCAGACCGGCCAGCAGATGGGCATGATGACCCTGGACCAGCACCTGCAGGATCTGGTCAAGCGCAGCCTGATCACCCGCAACCAGGCGCGCGAGTACGCCAAGGACAAGCGCATCTTCGAATGATGGTAGAGCCGGGCGCTGCCCGGCTTCCTGCACCGCCGGCCGTTGGCCGGCTCCCGGCAATCTTCGGAGCACACCGCAATGAACACCACCACCACCATCGACTTCACCTCGTTCCTCAAGCTGATGGCGCACCAGAAGGCGTCGGACCTGTTCATCACCGCGGGCATGCCGCCGGCGATCAAGGTCAACGGCAAGATCTCGCCGATCACCCAGACACCGCTGACGCCGCAGCAGAGCCGCGACCTGGTGTTGAACGTGATGACGCCGGCACAGCGCGAAGAGTTCGAAAAGACCCACGAGTGCAACTTCGCCATCGGCCTGTCCGGTGTCGGCCGCTTCCGCGTGAGCTGCTTCTACCAGCGCAACCAGGTCGGCATGGTGCTGCGCCGGATCGAGACGCGCATTCCCACCGTGGAAGAGCTGAGCCTGCCGCCGATCATCAAGACGCTGGCGATGACCAAGCGCGGCATCATCCTGTTCGTCGGCGCGACCGGCACCGGCAAATCGACCTCGCTGGCGGCGATGATCGGCTACCGCAACCACAACTCGACCGGGCACATCATCACCATCGAAGACCCGATCGAATTCGTTCACAAGCACGAGGGCTGCATCATCACCCAGCGCGAAGTGGGCATCGATACCGACAGCTGGGAAGCGGCGCTGAAGAACACCCTGCGCCAGGCACCGGACGTGATCATGATCGGCGAGGTGCGCACCCGCGAGGGCATGGATCACGCCATCGCCTTCGCTGAGACCGGCCACCTGGTGCTGTGCACGTTGCACGCCAACAACGCCAACCAGGCGATGGACCGCATCATCAACTTCTTCCCGGAAGACCGCCGCAACCAGTTGCTGATGGATCTCTCGCTGAACCTCAAGGGCGTGGTCGCCCAGCAGCTGATTCCCTCGCCGGATGGCAAGTCGCGCAAGGTCGCGATGGAGATCATGCTCGGCACGCCGCTGGTGCAGGATTACATCCGCGATGGCGAGATCCACAAGCTCAAGGAAGTGATGAAGGACTCCGTGCAGCTGGGCATGCGGACCTTCGATCAGAGCCTGTTCGAGCTGTATCAGGCCGGCGAGATCAGTTACGAAGACGCGCTGCGTTATGCGGATTCGCAGAACGAAGTACGCCTGCGCATCAAGCTGTCGCAGGGTGGCGATGCACGCACGCTGTCGCAGGGGCTGGACGGGGTGGAGATTTCGGAAGTCCGCTGACACAGCGGGCTTCAACAGGCGGCGCGGCGCTGGGATGGTCGCGCCGTCCTGGGCAACCGGGGTGCAGGGGCGCCGGCACCTTGCCGGTATCAACGTATCAGGTGATGGGCATATGGACATGCACGATCCGTACCGCGCGCCGGCGGCTTCCAGCGCGCAGCGTTGATCCAACAGCTGCAGCAGCGGCGATGGGTATCGATCAAGGATAAAAAGGTCACCTACGCGCTGCCGGGATGATGCGTATCTGCTTCATGCCTCGATTGATTAGCCACGCTCATGACCGAACGTACCCCACACCATCCAATCTCCGCCGCCGACAGGGCTATCGTGGCACTCCCCCATGACGCCGGTCCCACCGGCAGGAGCAGCACCATGCAGACACGTGAACTGGGCCGCAGCGGCCTGCGGGTTTCCGCCCTCGGCCTGGGCTGCATGGGGCTGAGCTACGGCTATGGCCCGGCCACCGACCGTACCGAGGCGATCGCGCTGTTGCGCGCTGCGGTCGAGCAGGGCGTCACCTTCTTTGATACCGCCGAAGCCTATGGCCCCTTCTTCAACGAGGAATGCTGGGCGAGGCGCTCGCGCCGTTCCGCGACCAGCTGGTGATCGCCACCAAGTTCGGCTTCAAGGGTGGCCATGCCGACGCCGGTCTGGACAGTCGCCCCGAGCGTATCCGCGCGGTGGCCGAGGCCAGCCTGGCGCGGCTGAAGACCGACCGCATCGATCTGTTCTACCAGCACCGGGTGGACCCGAACGTGCCGATCGAGGACGTGGCCGGCACGGTCAAGGACCTGATCGCCGAGGGCAAGGTGAAGCACTTCGGGTTGTCCGAAGCCGGTGTCGACATCATCCGCCGCGCGCATGCTGTGCAGCCGGTGGCGGCGCTGCAGAGCGAGTATTCCCTGTGGTGGCGCGAGCCGGAACAGGCCGTGCTGCCGGTGTTGGAAGAGTTGGGGATCGGCTTCGTGCCGTTCAGCCCGCTCGGCAAGGGCTTCCTGACCGGTGCGATCAACGTGGATACGCAGTTTGCGGCCGATGACTTCCGCAACAGCGTGCCGCGGTTTGCCGCGGAGGCGCGGCAAGCCAACCAGGCGCTGGTGGACCGCATCAGCGCGATTGCCGCCGAGAAGGGCGCAACGCCGGCACAGGTCGCCTTGGCGTGGCTGCTGGCGCGCAAGCCGTGGATCGTGCCGATTCCTGGTACCACCAAGCCGCATCGCCTGACCGAGAATCTTGGCGCGGCGGCCGTCGTGTTGAGTAATGCGGACATGCAGCAGATCGGCGAGGCGCTGGACAGCATCGCCATCGTCGGGGATCGCTACAACGCCGAGCGGCAGAAGCTGGTCGCGCGCTGAGCGGGGCGACGGGGCGCACGACCAACGGTCGTGCGCTACCCGTCCCACGCATGTCGGGTAGGTGCCGACCGTCGGTCGGCACGCGCCTCACCCGCGAATGAACGCCAACAGATCCGCGTTGATCACGTCCGCATGCGTCGTACACATCCCGTGCGGATAGCCCTTGTAGACCTTCAACGTGCCGTGCCTGAGCAGCTTGATCGCCAGCTCTGCTGAATCGGCGATCGGCACGATCTGGTCGTCGTCGCCGTGCATCACCAGCACCGGCACGTCGATCTTCTTCAGGTCGTCGGTGAAGTCGGTTTCCGAGAAGGCCTTGATGCAGTCGTAGTGCGCGTTGATCGCGCCCATCATGCCCTGCCGCCACCAGTTGTCGACGATGCCCTGCTGTGGCGGCGTGCCCTCGCGGTTGAAGCCGTAGAAGGGAATCGGCACGTCGCGGTAGAACGCCGCACGACCCGCGACCAGTGCCTGGCGGAAGCCATCGAAAACCTCTTTCGGCGTGCCGCCCGGGTTGGCCTCGCTCTTGACCATGATCGGCGGCACCGCACCGATCAGCACGGCCTTGGCCACGCGCCCGGGTTTGGCCTGCGCCACATAGTGCGCGACTTCGCCACCGCCGGTGGAATGCCCGATGTGGATCGCATCGCGCAGGTCCAGGTGATCGGCCAGCGCGTTGACGTCGGCGGCGTAGGTGTCCATCTCATGCCCGCCGCTGGTCTGCGAGGAGCGGCCATGCCCGCGGCGGTCGTGCGCGATCACGCGGTAGCCCTGCAGCAGGAAGAACTGCAGTTGGGTATCCCAGTCATCGGCGCTGAGCGGCCAGCCGTGATGGAACACGAGGGGCTGACCCTTGCCCCAGTCTTTGTAGAAGATCTCGGTCTTGTCGGCGGTGGTGACGTAGGGCATGGCACGGAACTCCTGAGGGAGGGAGGGGCGCAGCGGGGTACCCGTGCATGCTGCGTCTACAGGGTGTTCAGGCGGGATGAAAGGGGGATGTCGATTTCGCGACCCTGGCGCAGCTGAATCAATCTCCCCAACATCTGTCACGCCGATCGTGTCTAATACCGCTCCCCACGTCACACCCCCACCCCCATGTCCCTTGATTCCCATGGCCCCGCGCCGTGCGACGACGCTGACGGCCACCTGGTCACCGCAGGCCCGCTGACCCCGCCACCGGACAGCGCCGGCACCGTGGCCGACGAGAAAGCCCTGCGCCATTCCGTGGCCGAAGACGTGCAGGGCATGGTCCTGGCGACCCTGGTCGCCTCGCTCGGCCTGGCGATCTTCGCCAAGGGTGGGCTGATGATCGGCGGCATGGCCGGGCTGGCGTTTCTGGCCCACTACGCCTTCGGCTGGAACTTCGGCCTGGTATTCGTGCTGGTCAACCTGCCGTTCTATTGGGTGGCCGTGCGCCGCATGGGCTGGGAATTCACCCTGAAGACCTTCGCGGCGGTTACCGCCTGCGGCGTGCTGACCGACCTGCTGCCGCGCTGGGCCGATTTCGCCCACATGAGCTCGCTGTACTCGGCGATCGTCGGTGGCGCACTGGCGGGTCTGGGCATCCTGTTCTACATCCGCCACCGGGCCAGCCTGGGCGGCATCGGCATCCTGGCCGTGTACCTGCAGCGCACCCGCGGCTGGAGCGCCGGCAAGGTGCAGATGTCGTTCGACACACTGCTGATGTGCGTGGCGTTCTCGGTGCTGTCCCCGTCCAAGGTGATGTACTCGGCGATTGGCGCGGTGGTGCTCAGCCTGGTGCTGATGTTCAACCACCGCCCGGGCCGCTACATGGGCGTCTGACGCCCGTTACTCGCCCTGTGGTGGCACCGCAACGACGGTCACGCCGGAGACCCAGCGGCGGCTGCGCAGGTCCAATGCGGCCGCCTGTTCACCCGGGCCGCGGTACAGCCACAGCTGGCAGCACAGGGCATGGTCGCCGGCATAGCTGCTGCGCAGGGCGATGAGCGTGGCGCTGTAGCACTGCTTCCCCGAGCGGATCACGGTGTCGGCGGCGGTATCGAAGGTATAGCTCCCCGCGCCGCGCCACGGCCAGAGGTCTGTCTCACCGGGATCGGTGCCGGCCGGGACCGGGCAGCGTCCCTGCTCATCGCCGAAATGCGCGACGCCGTCGCCATCAACGGTCAGCGCGGCCAGCAGGCGCTCGATGTGCCTGAGCAGGCGCCGGTCCGCTGCGATCGCCGTGGCGGACGCATCCAGCGGTTCGCCGTCGACATGCATCACCGGATCGGCCAGCCGATGCTCGCGGCCGTAGCGCACCTTCAACCGGGTCGTCGGGCTGCGTTCGCGTGGGTCGGCCGACAACGGCCGGTTCAGCAGCAGGGTATCGCCGTAGTAGTCGCCATCGCGGTAGGCGATGTAGCTGACCCCGTCGATACGCAGCCAGTACAGGCCCTGATCGCTGCCACGCCCGCTGAGGCCGTATTGGCCCTGTGCCCAAGGGCGCTGCGGGTCCAGGCTGTCCGGCACCACGAAGCCGCGCTGCGGATCCCGCCGCAGCATGTCCACCTGCGTGTACAGGCCGGTGCCGCCGCTGTAGGCGCTCTGCACCAGGTCACGCTGGCCGTCGCCATCCAGATCGAGCAGGGAGAGCGACAGCTCGCCCATCTCCACCGGCACGCTGTGCTGGGCATCGGTCCCGCGCAGGTAGCGGGTCACCGCGTCCCAATCGGCCGGGGTGATGTTGGCCGGGCGCACCAGCGCGGGCAGCGGCGCATCGCTGTCGCCGGCCACCGGGATCTGCAGGTCGATGCCGGTTTCGTCGCGGTAGCGGGCCAGCACGGTATCGATCGGGGCCGGGTCGTCGACCGGCACCGCGGCGATCTCCGCGCGCAGGCGCTCCAGCACGCCGTCCAGGTCGCTTGCGGCAGCCAGCGGGGGCAGGCTCAGGGCAGCGAGCAGCGCAGCCCGCACGACGGGGTGCGTCACTTCTGGCGCCAGGCCGGCTTGAGCGTGTCGATGCGCTTGAACACCGGGCAGTCCGGGGCGTGCGCGCCGGGCAGGTAGCCCAGGCTCATCAGGAACTCGCCGGTGATCTCCCCGCCGGTGAAGCGGAAGGTCTTCTTGAACAGCTTCACCCAGCCGGCCTTGTCCAGCGGATGGTGGGCATCCAGCCAGCCGACGAAACTGCCGTGGCTGGCCCGCAGCTGCTGGATCACCTGGGCGTTGTGGACCGCTGCGTGCACCTTGAGCCGGTTGCGGATGATGCGGGCATCGTTGAGCAGGCGCTCGATCTCACGCTCGCCATAGGCGGCCACCGTGTCCACGTCGAAACCATCGTAGGCCGCACGGAAGCCCTCGCGCTTCTTCAGGATGGTCTCCCAGCTCAGGCCGGCCTGGTTGATCTCCAGGATCAGGCGCTCAAACAGTTCGCGCTCCTCACGCTGCGGGAAGCCGTACTCGTGGTCATGGTAGTGGCCGTGGACCGGATGGCCGGGGGCGATGAGGCAGTAACCGGACACGTGCAGCTCCTTGCGATGGCGGATCAGGCGCACGGACCGGGGCACGCACGCAGGCCTGCATTATGTCAGCGCGAAAGCGCACATCACGGCCAGCGGCTAGAATGGGGCCATGTCTGAACTGTCTACTTCGCTTGCCCACCACCTGCTGGTCGCGCTGCCGTCGCTGACCGACCCCACCTTTGCCCGTACCGTGGCGCTGATCTGCCAGCACGACGAGAACGGCGCGATGGGCGTGCTGGTCAACCAGCCCTCCGAGTACACCCTCGGCGAGGTGCTGGCCCAGATGGAAATCACCACCACCAGTGACACCCTGCCTGGCCAGATCGTGCTCAACGGCGGCCCGGTGCATCCCGAGCGCGGCTTCGTGATCCATGACGATGCGCGCAACTGGGATTCCAGCCTGGCCGTGGGCGAGGGCGTGTTCCTCACCACCTCGCGCGACATCCTTGAAGCCATGGCCCGTGGCGAGGGCCCGCGCAATGCGCTGGTCACCCTGGGCTGCGCCGGCTGGAGCGAAGGGCAGCTGGAGTCCGAGCTGGCCGAGAACAGCTGGCTGGCCGTGCCGGCCGACGCCGAGCTGTTGTTCAACACGCCGTTCGAACAGCGTTGGCAAGGTGCGGCGGCACGTATCGGCGTGGACCTGTTCCGCCTCACCGATTACAGCGGCCATGTCTGAGCCGGCCACGCCAGCGCCTGCTGCGGCCACGCCGCCAACCATCCGCCGTGATGGCACGGTGCTCGGCTTCGACGTCGGTTCGCGCCGCATCGGCGTGGCCATCGGCAGCTCGTTCGGCACCCATGCGCGGGCGATCGCGGTGGTCGATGTCCACGGCCATGGCCCGGACTGGACCGCGGTGGAGCGCCTGATCAAAGAGTGGCGGCCGGACGGCCTGGTGGTCGGCGATCCGCTGACCCTGGACGGCCAGGACCAGCCCAACCGCAAGCGTGCGCAGGGCTTTGCCCGCCAGCTGCGGGAACGTTTCAAACTGCCGGTGGTGCTGGTCGACGAGCGTTCCAGCTCGGTCGAGGCGGCACGCCGGTTCGCGGTCGAGCGCGCCGAAGGCCGCAAACGCCGTCGCGATGCCGCTGCACTCGATGCAGTGGCCGCGGCGGTGATCATCGAACGCTGGCTCTCCTGCCCGGATGACGCCACCCCCGTTTCCTGACCCTCAGACCCTGCCCATGACCGCCTCGCAACTCGATTCCGATGGACGCCTGCGCCACCTGCTGACCCTGGAGGGTCTGCCCCGCGAAACCCTGCTGCAGCTGCTCGACCGCGCCGGCCAGATCCGCGACGCGGCTGTCGGCCGGGTCGGCAACAAGCGTCATGTGCTCGGTGGCTCGGCGGTCTGCACGCTGTTCTTCGAACCGTCCACACGCACCCGCAGCTCGTTCCAGCTGGCCGCGCAGCGGCTGGGTGCGGACGTGCTGAACTTCGACGCCTCCACGTCCTCCACCCGCAAGGGCGAGACCGCCTGCGACACGCTGAAGAACCTGGAAGCCATGGGCGTGCGCGGCTTCGTGGTGCGGCATCCCGATGATGGCGCGGTGGCAGCGCTGGCCGCGGTGGCGGGCGAGGGTACCGCCCTGGTCAACGCCGGTGACGGGCGCAGCTCGCACCCGACCCAGGGCCTGCTGGACATGCTGACCCTGCGCCAGGCCAAGGGCAGCGATTTCTCGAAGATGAAAGTGATCATCGTCGGCGACGTGAAGCACTCGCGCGTGGCCCGCACCGACCTGCATGCCCTGCGCACGCTGGGCGTCGGCGAGATCCGCGTGTGCGGCCCGCAGTCGCTGTTGCCGGACGATGACACCCTCAAGGGCTGCATCGTTGGCGATGATTTCGACGCCATGCTGGAAGGCGCCGATGCGTTGATGATGCTGCGCCTGCAGCGCGAGCGCATGGAAGAAGGCCTGGTGCCCTCGCTGGAGCAGTACCACGCGCAGTACGGCCTGGATGCCGCGCGCTTGAAGCGTGCCGGCACCGACGCCGCCGTGTTGCACCCGGGCCCGATCAACCGCGGCGTGGAAGTGACCGACGAGGTGGCCGACGGCCCGCAGTCGTGGGTACTGCGCCAGGTCGCCAACGGCGTCGCCGTGCGCATGGCGGTGTTGGAGACGTTGCTGGGGTGAGCGTCAAGGGTATCGAACCGCATGCGAACCCATGACCGGTAGTGCCGGCCGCTGGCCGGCTCCGCAGAAATTCCGCCAGCGCGCAGGGTAGTGCCGGCCGCTGGCCGGCTCTGCAGCATGCATCGGCAGCCGCCCAGTGGCTGGCACTACCGGTCATCTGGCCAAAGGGTCCATGCGTACGGGTAGTCTCCGATCTGCCCTGACAGACCTGCACGGATCGGATTGCCGAGGATGTGCAGCGCATGCCGATGCAGCGACTCGTCGGAACGCACGGCGTGATCGTGGTAACCGGCTTGCCACAACGCACCACCACGACCCTGAGATCGATTGATCGCCAACGCAGTCGATGATTTGAAGCGTCGAGCGATATCGGCCAGTGGCTTCGTTTCCAGTTCCACCATCCAGTGCAGATGGTCGGGCATGACCACCCAGGCAAGGGATCGTACGTATCCACGTTCGTCCATTTCCTTCAGGTGCGACATGGCAATTGCGCAGACGTCGGGATCGACAAACCAGCGCTTGCGGTTATGGCAGACCATGGTCAGGACGTAGGTCTGCCCTGGAATCGAACAGCGCCCCACGCGTAGTCGAGAAGAACTCATGGCGCATCGTGAGTGATCCCGCAGCCCCCTGGTATCGGCCAACGGCGCAGACCGTTATGGCGAAAAAGCCAAATAAGGTAGTGGCGGCCGCAGGCCGGGGGGACGAACCGCGGGGGGTCGAAGACGGGTTGGGGCAGAGCCCGCCCCGCGCCCGCCCGAACGGGACCACGGCAGGG